>JAJCXS010000289.1 GCA_029263335.1 Acidobacteriota bacterium
ACCGCCATTCTCGTCGTGCCCGCAGTGGGTGGCGCTCAGCAGACCGCCAAGCCTGTGCTTCACGGCCAACACTGGGTCGCCATTACCGGCAAGCCGCTCGGCGCGACCGCGGGCGCGATGATCTTCCAGCAGGGCGGCAACGCGGTTGATGCAGCGTGCGCGATGCTCGCAGCGACCTCTACGATGTGGGACACGCTGGGGTGGGGTGGTGAAACGCAGGCGCTGATCTACGACCCGACCCAGAAGAAGGTGGTCGGGATCAACGCGTTGGGCGTGGCCCCGACGGGCGCGACGCCCGAGTTCTTCAAGGACCAGGGTCTCGACTACCCGCCCGCGTACGGTCCCCATGCCGCCGTCACCCCGGGGACACCGGGCGGTTTGCTCGTGATGCTCGAGAAGTACGGCACGATGAGTCTGGCCCAGGTGCTGGCACCGGCTATCGAGATGGCCGACGGTTATCCGATCGAGGAACAAGCCGTCCGTGGCATCGAGCGCGAGAAGGAGCGCATCAAAGAGTGGCCATACTCGAAAGAGGTGTTCCTCCCGCATCTGGGCGAAGAGCACGAGGCGCCGAATCCCGGCGAGATGTTCAGGCAGCCGGACCTGGCCGCTACCCTACGCAAGATGGTGACGGCCGAACACGAGGCATTGCTGAGCGGAGCCACCCGCGAGGAGGCCATCGGTGCTGCCTACGATCGCTTCTATCGTGGCGACATCGCCGAGGAGTTTGTTCGCGGTTCGCAGGAGATGGGTGGTCTGCACACCATGGAAGATCTGGCCAACTGGGAGGTCTTCGTCGAAGAGCCGGTAATGACCACCTACAAGGGCATCGAGGTATATAAGCTCACCCATTGGGTGCAGGGCCCGGTCATGCTGCAGGCGTTGAATATGGTGGAGCAACTCGACGTTGCCTCCATGGGATACAACAGCTCGCGATACATGCACGCGCTGTATCAGGTGATGAACCTTGCCTTCGCCGATCGTGACTTCTACTACGGCGACCCCTATTTCCCGCCGGAGGAGCCGATTGGGGGGCTCCTATCCAAGGAGTACGCTGCGGACCGCGTCGCGGAGATCGACTGGGAGCGCAACGACGAACACGCCGGGCCGGGCGACCCGTATCCGTATCAGGGAGGCGAAAACCCGTTCCTGCACTATCTCGATCGCTGGGGTGAGCGCACGGTCGATCCCGCCGAGGGTTCCGCCGCCATGGAACAGTTCGAAGCGGATTTCCATGCTGGAACCACGTCGATTCAGGCCGTCGACGCCGAAGGCTGGGTGGTGTCGATAACGCCTAGCGGCGGCTGGATTCCCGCCGCCATCGCTGGCCGCACTGGTGTTGGCATGAGCCAGCGGATGCAGAGCTTCGTCCTGGATCCCGCAGAGAATCCATACAACGTCGTCGCGCCCGGCAAGCGGCCGCGGGCAACGCTGACGCCGGGCCTCGCGCTCAAGGACGGCAGGCCGTATCTGTCGTTTGCGGTCCAGGGTGGCGACGCTCAGGATCAGAACCTGCTGCAGTTCTTCCTCAACATGGTCGAGTGGGATATGAACGTGCAGCAGGCCGTCGAGGCAGCGAACATCAACAGTTCGCAGATGCGCGGGTCGTTCGGCGAGCACGTCTCGATTCCGGGGCGCATCGTGATCCAGGCCGCCACACCGCCGTGGGTACGCGCCGAGCTGCGCGCCATGGGGTACTCGCTGGCGGAGCGCGAAAGGACCTCGGGTCCGATCAACGCGATCTACTTCGACTGGGAAAACGGCACCTTCTGGGGTGGTTCCAGCCATCACGGTGAGGACTACGGGATCGCCTGGTAGAAAGTAGCTAGCGCGGTCTGCTTAAAAGTAGCTAGCGCGTTCGTGACCTGCGGGTTATCTAGAAGGCAGCACACACGAGACGTCCCGAGCGGGGCGCGTTCACCAGGGTAGGAGCCGGGCAACGATGGCCCAGATTTTCCACCCCAGCACGAACACGCTCTCGCGGCTCAGTATCTTCGGGGCGGCATTCGTTGTCGCTGCACTCGCCTGGGCAGCCGGTACATGGTCACGTTCTTCGGTGGCCACGGGTGTAGGCGTTGCGCAGCAGCAACAGGTTCCCTTCAGCCACAAGCACCACGCTAGCGGGCTGGGAATCGATTGCCGCTACTGTCATACGGCCGTCGAGGAAAGTTCGTTCGCTGGGATTCCGCCGACCGCGACATGCATGAACTGCCACTCCCAGATTTGGGTGGACAGTCCCATGCTCGAGCCGGTGCGCGAGAGCTTCCGTAGCGGCGATCCGCTGGAGTGGATCCGGGTACACGATCTCGCCGATTTCGTGTACTTCAACCATTCCGTCCATGTTGCCAAGGGTGTGGGCTGTAGCACCTGCCACGGGCAGGTCGACGAGATGCCACTGATGTGGAAAGAGAACACGCTCTACATGGAGTGGTGTCTGGAGTGCCACCGTCAGCCGGAGAAGTACGTTCGCCCTCGGGCCGAGGTGTTCAACATGAACTGGGAGACACCGACGGACCAGTTCGAACTGGGGCGGCATCTCGTAGAGGAGTACGACATCGAGAACCTCACCTCGTGCTCGACGTGCCACCGATGAACATGCAGCGCGCGAAGTCGAACGAACTCGCCGAGTTGAGAGCCAGGCTGGCCAGCTCGCAGGGGAAGCAGTATTGGCGCAGCCTCGACGAGATCGCAGAGACGCCGGAGTTCGTCGAGTACCTACAGCGAGAGTTTCCCGAGCAGGCCTCCGAGCTGAACGACCCGGTCAGTCGTCGCCGGTTCATGCAGCTGATGGGAGCCTCGCTCGCGCTCGCGGGCGCAACCGCCTGCACCAATCGTTCGGTCGAGAAGATCGTTCCCTACGTGCATCAGCCCGAGAATCTGATTCCGGGACGGCCCCTGTACTACGCAACGAGTTTCGCGCTCGGTGGCTATGCCGTGGGCTTGTTGGCTGAGAGTCATATGGGGCGTCCGACCAAACTCGAGGGCAACCCCGAGCACCCGGCCAGCCTGGGTTCGAGCGACTCGTTCCTGCAGGCATCGATCCTGGCTCTGTACGATCCGGACCGGTCACAGGTTGTGCGCCACAACGGTCGAATAGCAACCTGGGACGGGTTCCTGTCGATGATCGGAACGGCGATGGCCGCGACGGAGGCCGCCGACGGTGGTAGCGGCGTGCGCCTGCTGACGCAGACGGTCACGTCGCCCACACTCGTCGGGCAAATCTCTGAGCTGCAGGCGAAGATCCCGGGCGTGCGCTGGCATCAATGGGAGCCGGTCAATCGCGACAACGCATTCGCGGGGGCTTTGGCGGCGTTTGGCGAGGGCGTTGAGACCCGCTACGACTTCGGCGCGGTCGACGTCGTACTGAGCCTGGACGCCGATATCTACACGGATGTGCCGGGCAGCATTCGCTACACGCGCGACTTCGCAGCGCGTCGCCGGGTGAGCGACGATCACCGCGAGATGGCCCGGCTGTACGCGGTCGAGTCGACGCCGACCATCACCGGCGGATCGGCGGACCATCGATGGCGTGTGCGAGCGTGCGACGTTGAGGCGGTTGCCCGCGCGATCGCGGCCGAGCTCGGCGTACCAAGTCTCGTGGGAGGGCAGGGGCTCCCCGCCGGCATGGATCACGAAGCTGTCGTTGCGATTGCCGAAGATCTACGGGCTCATGGCGGGCACAGCCTGGTCGTTCCCGGAGAGGGCCAACCGCCGGCCCTGCACGCGTTGGCGCACGCGCTGAACCACCACCTTGGCAACATCGGGGCCACCGTCGTCTACACGGATCCGGTGGCGGCGAACGCTGGCTTGCAGCTGGATTCGCTGCAGGAACTCGTAGCGGACATGAACGCGGGCGACGTAGATCTGCTGGTGGTGATCGGCGGCAACCCGGTATACGACGCGCCGGCCGATCTCGACTTTGCGGCCGCGCTCGACAACGTTCCGACGCGGGTTCACATGGGTACCCACGAGGACGAAACCGCGGAGCTGTGCCACTGGCACGTTCCCGAGACGCATTTCCTAGAGGCCTGGAGCGATGCTCGTGCCTACGACGGAACCATCTCGATGGTGCAGCCACTGATCGAGCCGCTACGGGGTGGCCGTTCAGCGCACGAGTTGCTCGCGATCTTGGCCAGCGGGCCCGAGCGGGAAGGCGAGCGGATCGTAAAATCTGCCTGGCAGCGCCGCTGGGACAACGGCGAGCTATCGCGCGATCTGGGCGAGACGTTCGACAAGGCATGGCGCCGGATCCTGCACGACGGCGTGGTGCCGGATAGCCAGCTGCCGACGCGCGAGGTGGCGCTGACCGCCGGCTGGGACCAGGGCCAAGCCGCAACGCCCGGCGACGGCATCGAAGTGATCTTCCGCGCTGACCCGACAGTCTGGGACGGGCGATTCGCGAACAACGGCTGGTTGCAGGAGACGCCAAAACCGATCACCAAACTGACCTGGGACAACGCCGCGCTGGTCAGCCCGGCGACGGCTGAACGGCTCGGCGTGACCAGCGAGGACGTCGTCGCGCTCGAGCTCGACGGTCGCACGGTACGTGCGCCGATCTGGGTGTTGCCGGGCCAACCCGACAACTCGCTGACGCTGCCGCTCGGGTATGGTCGCCGGCGGACCGGACGCGTGGGAGCCGGCACAGGCTTCGATGCGTACAGGCTGCGAGCCAGCGGCGGGCTTCACTTTGCGGTCGGGTTGAGCGTGGAGAGCACCGGGCGCCGCTATCAGCTCGCATCGACCCAGATGCACAACTCGATGGAGGGACGCGACATCGTGCGCGTCGGCGATTTCCACGAGTTCCGCGAAACGGGCGAGATTCATCACCCCCACACTCACGTGCCGGGCCCCGACGAGAGCCTCTTCCCGCCGTACGAATACGCGGGCCACTCCTGGGGCATGTCGATCGATCTGAACACCTGCATTGGCTGCACCGGGTGCGTCACGGCGTGTCAGGCCGAGAACAACATCCCGATCGTCGGCAAAGATGAGGTCGCCAACGGCCGCGAGATGCACTGGATTCGCGTTGATCGCTACTGGAGCGGCGATGTCGATGATCCCGAGACGGTCTTTCAGCCGGTGGCCTGCATGCATTGCGACAACGCTCCGTGTGAGGTCGTTTGTCCGGTGGCCGCCACGGTCCATGGTTCCGAAGGCCTCAACGAGATGGTCTACAACCGCTGCGTCGGTACGCGGTACTGCGCCAACAACTGCCCCTACAAGGTGCGGCGCTTCAATTTCCTGTCGTACACCGACTATGACGAGACGCCGGTCATGCGGTTGCTGCAGAACCCCGATGTAACGGTCCGCTCGCGGGGAGTCATGGAGAAGTGCTCCTACTGCGTGCAGCGCATCAACGTCGCCCGCCAAGACGCCAAGGTCGAGGGGCGCGAGCTGGTCGATGGTGACGTGGTTACCGCCTGCCAGCAGGCCTGCCCGGCGCAGGCGATTGCCTTCGGTGATCTCAACGATGCGGACAGTGCCATCGCAGCCGCCCGAAAAGAGCCGCTGCACTACGGACTGCTTGCCGAACTGGGCACCAGGCCGCGCACCAACTACCTGGCCCGCTTGCGCAATCTCAACCCGACGCTGAGCGCGGATGACCAGCACCTCGACGCCGAGGACGATCATGTCTGAGGCGCCTGACGTGCTGAAGCCGGATCCCGTTATCGGGCCAGGGCACAGCTACGGCTCGATCACCGAGAAGATCGCGTCGATCGTCGACACCGGCCGGCAGCCCAAGTTCTGGTGGGTCGGGTTTGGCGTGGGCTTCGCGTTGCTCCAGCTCTTCCTGGTTAGCGCGGTATGGCTGCTCTGGAAGGGCGTGGGAGTCTGGGGAATCAACAACCCGGTGGGTTGGGGCTTCGCCATCATCAACCTCGTTTGGTGGATTGGCATCGGCCACGCCGGCACGCTGATCTCGGCCATCCTGCTCCTGCTCCGACAGGACTGGCGCACGTCGATCAACCGCTTCGCCGAGGCGATGACGCTCTTCGCCGTGGCCTGCGCGGGTATGTTCCCGTTGTTGCACATGGGCCGTCCCTGGTTCTTCTATTGGCTCATGCCGTATCCCAACACGTTCGGCATGTGGCCGCAGTTCCGCAGCCCGCTGGTCTGGGATGTGTTCGCCATCAGCACCTATGCGCTGGCGTCGGCGCTGTTCTGGTTCATCGGCCTGATCCCCGACCTGGCGACGTTGCGCGATCGCGCCGGCGACCGCGTCGGTCGCTTCATCTACGGCACATTGGCCATGGGTTGGCGCGGGTCGGCGATTCACTGGTACCGCTACGAGGTGGCGTACCTCCTGCTGGCTGGCCTCGCCACACCGCTGGTCGTGTCGGTGCACACCGTCGTCAGCTTTGACTTCGCCATTGGCATCATCCCCGGCTGGCACGCGACGATCTTCCCGCCGTACTTCGTGGCAGGCGCGATCTACGCCGGCTTTGCGATGGTATTGACGCTGGCGATTCCGATTCGCTGGATGTACGGATTGCAGGATTTCATTACCGCGCGCCATCTGCGCAACATGGCCAAGGTGATGCTCGCCACCGGCCTGATCGTGGCCTACGGCTACATGATGGAAGCCTTCATGGCCTGGTACAGCGCCGGTCCCTACGAAGCGGCGCTGTTGGATCACCGTCTGTTCGGTGCGTTCGCGCATATTTTCTGGGCCCTGATCGCCGTCAACGTAGTGATTCCGCAGGTGCTCTGGTTCCCACAGGTCCGCCGGAGCACCACTGCCCTGTTCTGTGTGGCGATGGTGGTCAACGTCGGCATGTGGCTCGAGCGCTACCTGATCGTCGTTACCAGCCTGTCGAGGGACTTCCTGCCGTCATCGTGGGGTGAGTACCACGCCACGGGTTGGGACTGGGCCACCTTCATCGGCACGATTGGGCTCTTTCTTACCTTGATGTTCCTGTTCGTGCGGGTTCTGCCGCTGATCTCGATCTTCGAGATGCGCACGCTGGTGCCAGGCGACTCCAAGGGCAGGGGAGGCAGCGATGAATGACGTTCATGCCGTCTACGGCCTGATGGTCGAGTTTGCCTCTACGGACGATCTCCTCGATGGCTGCTGCACCACGCGTGACGCGGGGTTCAAGAAAATCGATGCCTTCTCGCCGGCGCCCATCCACGGTTTAACCGAAGCGATCGGGTACCAGGGCAAGGGCTGGATCGCCAAGACCGTCTTTATCGGTGGCTTGCTGGGCGCGCTCACCGGCTTCGGCTTGCAGGCCTGGACCTCGGCTGTGGCCTACCCATTGAACATCGGTGGCCGCCCCTACGTGAGCTGGCCGGCGTTCATTCCGATCACCTTCGAGATGACGATCCTGGTGGCGGTGTTGGCCGCCGTCTTCGGCATGCTCGCCTGGAACAAGCTGCCGCAGCCCTACCATCCGGTCTTTAACGTGCAGCGTTTCAAACTGGCCAGCAGCGACCGGTTCTTCCTCGTGGTGGAGTCGATCGATGCGAAGTTCGATCGCGATCAAACCCGTACGTTTCTGGAGGGCCTCGACAATGCTGTCGGGGTATATGACGTTGAGTACTAGAGCGACCGCAGTGGCGCTAGGGGTCCTCGCGGTCGCGGGATCCGGCTGCTTCGAGCAAGACATGGCGAATGAGGGTCGCTTGAAGCCACTGGAGGCGAGCGAGTTCTTCGAGGACGGCATGACCGCTCGTCAGCCTGTGGAGGGTACGGTCGCGCGCGGTCAACTGTTCAACGACGATCACCTCTACCGTGGAATGGTGGACGGCGCCCTCGCCGAGACGTTCCCGTTCGAGGTCACGGCCGACGTGCTCGAGCGCGGCCGCGAGCGCTACGAGATCTTCTGCACGCCCTGCCACGACCAGATCGGTACCGGCAACGGGATTGTCGTTCAGCGCGGCTTCCGGCGGCCCAGTTCGTTCCATGTGGATGCGTTGAGGGCAGCGCCGGCGGGGCACTTCTATGATGTCATGACCAACGGATTCGGGACGATGCCGAGCTACGCGGCGCAGGTGCCCGTTGAGGATCGATGGGCGATCGTCGCCTACATCCGTGCCCTGCAGCTGGCTCAGAACGCGACGGACGCTGATCTCGGCCCCCAGGATCTCGAGCAGCTAGGGGAGCGACGATGAACGCCTCCGACGCGGTGCGGTTCAACGGCTTGCAGCGCCGGGCACTGCTGGTCGGTCTCGGTGCCTTGGCGCTGTCACTGGTTGGCTGGTTCATGGACCCAGCACAGTTCTACCGGTCGTGGTTGGCCGGTTATCTGTACTGGCTGGCGTTCCCGCTGGGCGCCTTTGGCTTCGTGTGTCTGCACAACATGACGGGCGGCGGGTGGGGATTCGTGATTCGCCGTGTGCTCGAGTCCGCCGCGGGCACCACTCCTTTGATGGTGCTGTTCTTTGTCCCCGTGGTGCTCGGGTTGACCGACCTGTACGAGTGGGCGGATCCGGCCATTGTCGCCGCGGACCCGATTCTGCAGTACAAGGCGCCGTTTCTGAACGTGCCGTTCTTCCTGGCTCGCGCGACGCTGTATTTCGCGGTTTGGATCGTGGTGACGCAGCTCGTTGTGCGTTGGTCGCGCCAGCAGGACGAAGGCGATGACCCGCGCCCGAATTTGACTCGGCGGTTGCAGCTGCTGTCGGGTGCAGGCCTGCCGATCTACGCGCTCACGGTGAGCTTCGCGACCATCGATTGGGGCATGACGCTCGATCCGCACTGGTTTTCGACGATCTACGGCTTGCTCTTCGTGGTCGGACAGGGGCTGGCGACGTTGGCTTTTTCGATCATCATGCTGGCCAAGCTCTCCGGCCGGGAGCCCTTGGCGGGTGTCGTGCGCCGCGGGCATTTCCATGATCTCGGTAACCTCATGCTGGCTTTCGTGATGTTGTGGGCCTACATGAGTTTCTCGCAGTACCTGATTATCTGGTCGGGCAACCTGCCCGAGGAGATCAGCTGGTACCTGAACCGAAGCGCCGGTGGCTGGCAGTTCTTCGCACCGGTGCTGATGGCATTCCATTTCGCGCTGCCCTTCCTGTTGCTGCTGGCCCGCCGCCGCAAGCAGTCGGCCGAGGCGCTTACGCGAATCGCCGTGTGGGTCCTGATCCTGAGGTTCGTCGACATCTTCTGGCTCGTCGCCCCGGCGTTCTCGCCACGTGAATTCCAGGTCCATTGGCTTGATCTGTCGATACCGGTGGCCATGGGCGGGATCTGGCTCGCCTATTTCCTCAACCGGCTCGGGAGTTGGTCCTTGTTGCCGACCAACGATCCGAGGATCGACGAGGCGTTGAAGGGTTCATCGCACGAGGTGCACGCATGAGTCGCCAGGCCCCCGACGTTTCCAAAGGTTCGCTGGAGCGAGGTCACGAGCAGACCGATCTGAGCGTGCGTACGCTGTTCTTCGGGTTAGCAGTGCTGACTGTCGGGACCGTCCTGGCCGTCTGGGGAATGGCGGTGATGTTCGGTGTCCTCGATGCTCGGGCTGTCGAGCGAGCGGCGCCTCGGTCGCCGTTGGTGGAGCCCGTCGTGAAGCCGCCGGAGCCGCGACTCGAGAACTCGCCACGTGAGGTTCGCGACCGGATCGACGCGCTGCGCGAGATGCAGGAGACCACCTACACCTGGCTCGATCGGCAAGCGGGGGTTGCCCGTATCCCGGTGAGCCGCGCCATGGAAATCCTGGCCGCGCGCGGTTTGCCGCACCGGTCGGATTCGGAGCAGCAACCATGAAGTGGGTCGCAGCTGTCGCCATTGTCGCTACCTTGACGCCGTTCACGGCGGCGGCGCAGAACCTCGATCCGCAGGAGTTGGCAGACCGGGTGGGCATCGATCAGAAACTCGGTACCGATCTCCCGCTGGGGCTGACCTTTCGCGACGAGGCGGGCGCGCAGGTTCAGTTGGGGGACTACTTCGGCGATCGGCCGGTGATCCTCTCGCTCGTTTACTACGAATGCCCGATGCTCTGTGGCGTGGCCATGGAAGGGCTGATCTCCAATCTGCGCGTACTCGGCCTTGATGTAGGCAGTGATTTTCAGATCGTCAACGTCAGCATCAACCCGACGGAAACCCCGAGCATCGCGGCCGGCAAGAAGATCGACTACCTGGCGCGCTTGGGGCGGATGGATGATGCGGCTGCCGCGGGTTGGCACACGTTGACAGGTGATCAGGAATCGATCGATGCGCTCGCGACCGCGGTCGGGTTTCGCTACGTGTACGACGAGCGGTCCGGCGAGTATGCCCACGGTGCCGCGATCATGGTGATCACGCCCGAGGGCGAGATCTCTCGTTACTACTACGGCATCGAGTATCCTGCGCGCGACCTGCGGCTCGGGCTGGTAGAGGCGGCGGCAGGCCAGATCGGCACGGTGGGCGATCAGGTGATGCTGCTGTGCTACCGCTACGATCCCGTGAGCGGCAAGTACGGGTTCGCGATCTGGACGGTCTTGCGCGCTGCCGGCGTGCTCACGCTCGTTGGCCTGTTCGGTTTCATTCTCCTGAGTCTGCGCCGTGAGCGCCTACAGCCAGCCGCGGCCGATCTGGCGGGAGGTGTCGAGTGAACGGCTCGCAACTTCCTCCGCTGCTGCCGCCTAGCGCCTCGACGATATCGGGCGAGCTGGACCTGCTCTTCGCCTATATCACCGCGGTCTCGCTGTTCTTTACCGTGGCCATCGCGATCGGTCTTGGCGTGCTCGCATTTCTGTATCGCCGCAAGGCCGGCGACCCCATTCCGAAGCAGATCCACGGCAACACGGCGCTCGAACTCGTGTGGACCGGGATCCCGGTGCTGATCGTGCTCTCCTTCTTCTTCTGGGGCACCGACCTCTTCTTCCGCATGCGAACGCCGCCCGCCGACCCACTCGAGATCTTCGTGGTTGGCAAGCAATGGATGTGGAAGATCCAGCATCAGGAGGGGCCTCGCGAAATTAACGAGCTGCACATGCCGGTGGGGCAGCCCGTGAAGCTCACGATGACCTCCGAGGATGTCATCCACAGCTTCTCGGTGCCCGCATTTCGCGTGAAGCAGGACGTCCTGCCGGGGCGCTACACGACCATGTGGTTCGAGGCGACCAAGACGGGTACCTATCATTTGTTCTGTACCGAGTACTGTGGCACCGAGCACGCCGGCATGATGGGCCGGATCATCGTGATGGAGCCGAACGAGTACCAGGCGTGGCTCGGCGGCGGTGGTGGTGAGTCGCTGACCGCGGCCGGTGAGCGTCTCTTCAGCCAGCTCGGCTGCGCCACCTGTCACGGCGACCAGGCCGGAGCCCGCGGGCCCGCACTGGCGGGTCTTTATGGCACCGATGTGCAGCTCGGAACAGGCGGTGCCGTGACTGCCGACGAGGCCTATCTGCGGGAATCCATCACCGAACCGGCGGCCAAGGTCGTTGCCGGCTATGACGTGATCATGCCGACGTTTCTGGGCCAGGTTTCGGAGGAGGGCATCCTGCAACTGATTGCCTACATCCGTTCGCTTGGAACGACGACTGAGCCATCAGAACCCGCGGCCACAACGGTCGAGGAGGCGGACAGTGAGTGATCGGGCGGCTACACCCAAGACAGCGTCGGAACGACCGCCGACGCGTCGGCGCCGCAGTCGTTACGAAGGCGACGTGCCGCGTGAGCACTACCTGAACGTGGCCTACGGCCTGAAGTCGTGGCTCTTCACCATCGACCACAAGCGGATCGCGATTCTCTATCTCCTGTCGATCACCGCCTTCTTCGCGCTCGGCGGATTGATGGCGGTCTTCATTCGCCTGGAGCTGCTCACGCCGGCAGGCGACTTGATGACCTCGGAGATCTACAACCGCGTGTTTACGCTGCACGGCGTGTTGATGGTCTTCTTCTTCCTGATTCCGTCGATTCCCGCGGTCTTCGGCAACTTCTTCCTGCCGATGATGGTCGGCGCGAAGGACATGGCCTTTCCGCGCCTCAACCTCGCGAGTTGGTATATCTACTCGCTCGGCGGGGTGTTTACGCTGGCGGCGATCGTCGCCGGCGGTGTGGACACCGGATGGACGTTCTACACGCCGTACAGCAGCACGTACTCCAACTCCGCCGTCGCGCTGACGGCAATCGGCGTGTTCATCAACGGCTTCTCGTCCATCTTCACGGGTCTGAACTTCATCGTCACGATCCACAAGATGCGCGCGCCGGGGATGACCTGGATGCGATTGCCGTTGTTCGTGTGGGCCAACTACGCGGCCGCCCTGATCATGATTCTGGGCACGCCGGTGGTGGCCATGGCCATCTTCCTGGTGGCGGTCGAACGGCTCTTCGGGGTGGGGATCTTCGACCCCGCGCTCGGCGGCGATCCGATCCTGTACCAGCACCTGTTCTGGTTCTATTCGCACCCGGCCGTCTACATCATGATTCTGCCGTCGATGGGGGTAATGAGCGAGGTCATTGCCTGCTTCTCGCGCAAGCGCATCTTCGGCTATGGGTTCATCGCGGCCTCCAGCCTGGCGATCGCGACCGTCGGGTTTCTGGTGTGGGGACACCACATGTTCGTGTCGGGACAGTCGATCTACGCGAGCATGGTTTTCTCGGTGTTGACCATGCTCGTCGCGGTGCCGTCGGCGGTAAAGGTGTTCAACTGGCTCGCGACCCTGTGGCGTGGCTCCATCAGCTTCGAGACGCCGATGCTGTACGCGTTCGGCTTCCTGGGCTTGTTCACGGTCGGCGGACTGACCGGGCTGTATCTGGGAACGCTTGCCACCGATGTGCACCTGCACGACACGTACTTCATCGTCGCCCATTTCCACTACATCATGGTGGGTGGTGCGGTGATGGGTTATCTCGCCGCGGTGCACTTCTGGTGGCCCAAGATGACCGGTCGCATGTACTCGGAGTGGTGGGGGCGGCTATCGGCCGGACTGCTCTTCATCGGTTTCAACCTGACGTTCTTCCCGCAGTTCCTCATGGGTTACATGGGGATGCCGCGGCGCTACCACTTCTATCCGGAGGAATGGCAGGTACTGAACGTTCTGTCGACCGCCGGCGCGTCGATCCTGGGGCTCGGCTATCTGATTCCCATCATCTACCTGACCTATTCGCTGCGCTACGGGCCGATTGCGGGGCCGAATCCCTGGCGCGCGACGGGACTCGAGTGGACGACAGCCTCGCCTCCGCCGCAGCACAACTTTGAACAGACGCCGGTGGTGACCGAGGAGCCCTACGACTACTCGAAGCCGATCGTTAACGACCTGCCCGCGCCAGGCGCCGGCGCTGAACCCAAGCCGTCGCCCGCGGCGCCCAGGAGCTGACGCCATGTCGCAACAGCACGGCCCGGTAACTGCGGCGGTGATGACCGGCACTATGCCGGACATGCCCGATCACGACGGCCCGCTGCAGCACCATTTCGATGACATGGCGCAGCAGAACGAGTCATCGGCACTCGGCATGTGGCTGTTCCTGCTCACCGAGCTGATGTTCTTTGGCGGCGTCATGACCGCCTACGCGGTGTATCGCTACCTGTTCAACGCCGCGTTCGCAGAGGGCGCCAGCCATCTCGACGTGCGCCTGGGGACCACCAACACGATCATCTTGATCTTCTCGAGTCTGACCATGGCGCTGGCTGTGCGGGCCGCGCAGATGGACAAGAGGAAGCTGCTCGTCGGCCTCCTGATTGCGACCATGCTCTTTGGCGGTGCATTCCTCGTGATCAAGGGCATCGAGTACGCGCACAAATGGGAAGCGGGCCACGTTCCCGGCGCGTACTTCCACTATGAGGGCCCCCTCGCGAACCACGTGCATCTGTTCTTCTCGTTCTACTTCACGATGACCGGGATTCACGCGTTGCACATGGTCCTCGGCATCGGCTGGATGGCCTGGTTGGTGCTGCGCTCGGCGCGCGGTGACTTTGGCGTCGGCTACTACGCGCCGATCGAGATGACGGGCCTGTACTGGCACTTCGTTGATATCGTCTGGATCTTCCTGTTCCCACTTCTGTACCTGTTCGGCGCCGGCGCCGCGGCAGGGCACTAGAGCCGCGCCCGATGTCACACGACGCACACGCCGCCGACTCACCGCACATCGTTCCTCTGAGCGTCTATCTGACGATCTTCGCGTTGCTGATGGTCTTCACGGTGCTCACCGTCTGGGTCGCACTGATCGATCTGGGACCCTACGGCTGGCTGCACACGCCGTTGGCGCTGCTGATCGCCAGCGTCAAGGCCACGCTGGTGGTCCTGTGGTTCATGCACGTGAAGTACGGCTCGCGATTGGTCTGGGTGTTCGTGGTCGCCGGGCTCGCATGGTTGGCGCTCCTGGTCGGCATTACAGTCGGCGACTACGTGGGTCGCACCTGGGAACCCGATCCCCACGCCTGGCAGGCGAGCGCCGACGGGGCCGACTTTCGCCAGCTCGGCTAGGGTCGCCTTCGGTCGTTGACTGCGGGCGGGCTTACGGTGATGTTTCGCGAGGCGCGAAGCTCTAGACTCAGGCGCGTTACCGTACCGGCGTTGCCAACCAACCGGGAATCGAACAAATGACCCCTTTCATGCGTGGCCTGATGCGCCAGCCTCCCGTCGTCGTGGCATGGGTAGGCTTGCTGCTGCTGGCGAACGGTGTCGCTTCTGTGTTCTTCTGGCACACGCTCGAGGCCAAGATCATCCTGCTGACCTTGGCGACGGGTGGCGTGTTGATGGAACTGCTGACGTGGTGGAAAGGTTTCACCCGGTTGCTCGGCCTCGGACACGTTCTCTGGCTCGCTCTGGTGCCGTGGCTCGTCACGCGACTGCCGCTGCATGAGCAACAAACCGTCGTGCTCTGGCTCACCGCCGTCATCGTGCTCAATTCGCTGTCGCTGGTGCTCGATGTCCGTGACGTCGTGCTCTATGCGCGGGGTGATCGCCAACCGAGCTAGCGCTGAGCGCCGCTCAGCGTCGCCGGTGGTACGGGACAGACGTGCAGGCCCTGGCCGGGGTGGGGTAATCTCGGGCGGCCCTCCCTCCCGAACATGGACATTGGAGCAGTAGTGCGCAAACGCCAGGGTGGGCTCGTCGTAGCCGCCGTACTCGTCGGATTGATCGTCTCCGTCGCCGCGACTGCCGCCAGCGGGCAGCAACGTGGGCGGTGGCCCAATTGGGGCGGCCCTCGGGGTGACTTCAGTGTCGAGGGCGCAAGGGTTGCCGAGCGCTGGCACGCCGACCCGGCCACACTGTGGGAGCGCGATCTCGGGCCGGGCTATTCCGCCATCGTTGGTGATGGCGACACGCTCTACACGATGTACGGTGGCACCGACAGCGAGACGGTGATTGCAGTCGACGCTACCGATGGATCGACGCGCTGGTCCGAGAGCTACGAGGCGGATCATGCCGGCATGAACTACGAGTACGGTCCCGGCCCGCACGCCTCGCCCCTCATCCACGGCGAGCGGCTGGTGACGGTCGGCTCGCTCGGCAACCTGCGCGCGTGGAATCGCGTCGACGGTGCACTGTTGTGGAGCCACGATCTACGCCGGGAATTCGGCGCCACGATTCCCAATCGCGGATACGCCTCCAGCCCCTTGGCCTGGAACGACACCGTGCTGGTGATGGTGGGAGGCGAAGGGAAGACGGTCGTGGCGTTCGATATCAGTACTGGCGAGGAGCGCTGGCGAGGGGGCGACTTCGTCAACGGGTACTCGTCGCCGCGTGTCATCGAGAGGGCCGGGCGGTCGGAACTCGTATTCATGACGACCGCTGAAATCGTCGGCATGAGCCCCGACAACGGCGATGTGCGCTGGACGTTTCCTCACCCGACGAACTACGGCTTGAATATCTCGATGCCGTCATGGGATGGCACGTCGCTGTTCCTCTCGTCCGCTTACGGGCACGGTTCTCGAACCCTACGGTTTGGCGCCGACAGCGAACCCGTGGAAGCTTGGTTCAACGCCGCCGTGCGCCTGCATTTCGGCAGCGCGGCGCTGATCGGCGGCACGGTGTATCTCTCCAGCGGCGACTTCGGCCCTTCGGTCCTCACGGCCGTGCGCTTGGACGACGGCGAAATTCTGTGGAGAGACCGCACGTTCGCCAAGGCCCAATTGCTGACCTTGGACGACCGAGCCATCGTGCTCGACGAAGACGGCACGCTCGGCCTGGTGCGCTTCTCACCGCAGGGCCTGGAAGTTCTTGGCGAACATCAGGTCTTCAACTCGCGCAGTTGGACGGTGCCGACGCTGCTGGGCAGCTCGTTGTACCTACGCAACGAGAGTCGCATGATCGCCCTGGACGTGGGCCCGCAGTAAGGCGTCAGCGAACCGCGAAGGTCTTGGTGACGATGCGCCAGCTGCCGACGATCTTGTGCAGTAGCAGCACATCGACGTAGCTGCCGCCCTTGCGCGAGATACCTAGCTCGGCTGCGGCGAGGTGTCCGTCGATGATGCTCAGCGACCGGACTTCCCACTGGAGTCCGTACGACGGCCGTGGCCGTGGATCACGTGCCAGGATCTGCTCGAACGTCATCGACTGGAGGTGCTGACTATCTTCGTCGCCGGTCAGCCAGTACACGTGGCCAGCAGGGTCGAACACATCGCGCAGACGGTCGTAGTCGGCATCGCGCCACGCCTCGATGTAGTTGGTCAGAACCAGGTGGATGGCCTCCTCATCGCTGACCTCTTGTCCGGTTCCGGGCAGGGCGGGGATCAACAAGATCAGAACGGCCAAACGTATGAAGCGTCTTGACATGTGTACCTGCGGGCAGTGAGCAGAGTGGATAGAGATGGACGCGAGCCGGGTCTTGTAGGTTGTCTAGAGTAGACAATCTACAGGAGATGTGGCCATCCGGGCAAGCTGATCTTCGAGGTAACCTGCTCGGCGCTGCGGCACATGGCGGGGCCGAAGGGAGGCCGGTCGCGGGACCGAGTCACTTGCTTCGGCTGGTGGGCCGGGCGATCATCCGCGGACCATGATCGCTCCCCCGCCTGTGTTGTCCCGCAATTGCCCGCAGTGGGTCGCGTTCGTCCTGGCGGTGGTGACGGTCGCGACCGCGACCGGCTGCGGCGGCGCCGCCGAGGTTGTGCGACCGCTCACCGGTCGATCCGATGTCGACGCCATCTTTGCCGAATACCAGCGACCGGGGTCGCCCGGCTGTGCGCTGGGCGTGATCCAGGACGGAGACTTTGTCTATCGCCGTGGCTATGGGGCTGCGAACCTGGAGTACGGCATTGCCCTCGATGCCGACAGCGTCTTCCGCACCGGCTCCGTCGCGAAGCAGTTCACGGGCATGCTCATCCTCCTGCTCGAGGAGTCTGGCGTGCTCAGTCTCGACGACGACCTGCGCAAGTGGGTGCCGGAGATGCCCGATCTCGGGCCGGTCACCGTGCGGCACCTGTTGCACCACACCAGTGGTCTGCGGGACTATCTCGTTCTTACCGAGCTTGCCGGCTACCGCGAGCAGGACTTCTACGACGCGCCGCAGCTACTCGGATTGCTCAGCCGGCAGCGCGCGCTCAATTTCGCGCCTGGCGACGAGTTCCTCTACTCGAACACAGGCTATTTCCTTCTGGGACTGATCGCCGAGAGGGCCTCGGGAAAAGGCATTCAGGAACTCGGCGAGACGATGATTTTCGGGCCACTGGGCATGGCCAGCAGCCAGTTCTATACCGACCCGAATCAGATCGTCGAGCGCCGCGCCAGCGGCTACGCTCCCGCCCCCGATGGCTTCGTGATCTCCATGACGGCACTGCCTATCGCCGGCGATGGCTCGGTCTTCACCTCCGTGAACGACCTGCTCGCCTGGGATCGCAATTTCTACGACAACAGGTTGGGGAACGGGGATGCACAGCTCATCTCGCGCTGGCTCGCCCCGGGCCGCCTGAACAACGGCGATCCCGCTGGCGGCAGTTCGACCTACGGTGCCGGCATCGGTGTTGGAGAGTACCGCGGCGTCGAGCGCGTGAGTCACGCTGGTGGCTTCGTGGGGTTCCGCGCCGACATGATGCGTTTTCCGGCCCAACGCACCACGGTAATCACGCTGTGCAATGTGGCGACGGCGAGCCCCTCGGTGCTGGCCCGGCAAGTCGCCGACGTGTTCTTGGCCGGTCAGCTAGGCCCACCGGCGCCGACGGAACGTCAAGAAACGACGGCGCCGGTAGACGAAGAATTCAGCGTGCCAGTGTCTCAGCTTCGCCGTTACCAGGGACGCTACGTGAGTCGTGAGCTGGGGGTGACCTACGTGATGGAGATCCGCGAAGGACGCCTCGTCGCCAGATTGCCGCAGCGCTGGGACAGGCCGCTCAAGGCATTGGGCGACGGCGACTTCGCCGACTCCGATGGCGGGGTCGAGTTGCACTTCCGACGCAATAGCGCCGGGTCGATCGACGGTTTCACGCTGGACTGGGGTCGCGTTACCGGCCTGTGGTTCGAGCGCATCGGATGACGACGAAGCTCGAGGCAACGCTGGCGCGGCTGGACGCGCGTCGTCGGGAGTGGGTGGCGGTCGGCGTGCAAGAACGTGCCTCGCTGCTGCAGGCCTGCGTGGCCACGACCCTACGGGCAGCGCCCGAGTGGGTCGATCTGGTGTGCCACGCGAAGGGCATAGATCCCGCTTCTCAGGCGGTCGGAGAGGCATGGCTGTCGGGGCCGATGACGACCATCCGCACGTTGCGTGTGACGGCTGAGTCGCTGCGGCAGGGTGCTGCCCCGCGTCCTCGTGCCATCAGGCGACGGAATGACCAGAGCATCGTCACGGTGACGCCGCAATCCCGGCTGGAGAGTCTCTCGATGGGCGGGCTGGTTGGCGAGATATGGCTCGAGCCCGGCGCGGCGCCGACGCAGGGGGCCCTCTATCGCGGCGACCAGTCGGCGCAGGTCGGCGGACTGGCGTTGGTACTCGGGGCAGGGAACATCTCTGCCATCGCGGCCAAGGACATCGTCTACAAACTGGTGGCAGACAATGAGGTCGTCATTCTCAAGATGCACCCGGTGACGACCTACCTCACAGCGACCTTCCAGCGCGCCTTCGCGCCACTGATCGAGGCCGGGTATCTCGCCATTTGCGAGGGCGACGCGGAGATCGGGGCGTTCCTGTGCAATCACCAACTGGTGACGTCGATTCACCTCACGGGGGCGGATCGGACTTTTGACGCCATCGTCTGGGGAGGCGACCTCGAGGAACAGGCCCGGCGCAAGGCCGCTGCCGATCCGCTCGTGGCCAAGCCCGTGACGGCGGAACTGGGCTGCGTAACGCCGGTGATTGTCGTGCCCGGAAAGTGGACTGCGCGCGAACTGGCGTTCCAGGCCGCCAGCGTTGCCGGCATGGTGACCCACAACGCCAGCTTCAACTGCACGGCGGCCAAAACGGTACTGACCGCGAAGGGCTGGCCACAGCGCGAGCAGTTCCTTGATGCTCTGCGTCAGCAGTTGCGGCAGGCGCCGCCGCGCCAGGCCTACTATCCGGGGGCGCAGCAAAGATATGAGCAGTTCCTCAACCAGTACCCGGCCGCCGAGGTCCTCGGGGCTCGGCCCGAGGGTTCCGTGCCGTGGACCTTGCTGCCTGATGTCGAGGCGAACCGGGAGGAGTATGCCCTCAGCCACGAGGCGTTTTGCGGAGTGATAGCCGATGTGGCGGTCGAAGGCGAGGGGGCCGCGGAGTTCCTTGCAGCCGCCGTGCGTTGTGCCAACGAGGAGATCTGGGGCTCGCTCTCCTGCAACCTTCTCGTCGATCCTCGGACCGCCAAGCGGCTTGGTGGCGGGCTCGAAGATGCCATTGCGGGCCTTTGCTATGGCGGCATCGCGGTCAATACCTGGAGCTCGGCGATCTTCAGCCTGGCGACGACCACCTGGGGTGCTTTCCCGGGGAACACACGCGACGAGATTGGATCGGGGGTTGGCCTGGTGGGGAACGCGATGTTCTTCGACCATCCGCAGAAGTCGGTGGCCTACGGCGCCTTCATGCAGTGGCCGAAACCGCCATGGTGGCCGCGGCACCGTAGTCTCGCCCGGCTCGGTCCGCGCTGGACCGAATTCGAGGCGTATCCGTCGTGGGCGAGGCTGCCGGGCTTCGCCGTCGCGGCAGCCCGGGGTTGATATGACGAGACGGGTCGCGGCGACGTCAGCCTGGGTTGATGAGCTGTGTCGCAATCCCTATCGGATTCTCTTTCCTCTCGGTGTGGCGTTGTCGTGGGCGGGTGTCGCCCACTGGGGACTGCACGCGGTCGGCCTGTTCCTGGACTACCGGCCCCGGTTTCACGCGATGGCGCAAACGCAGGGCTTCATGACCTGCATGGCGATCGGCTTCTTGTTCACGATGATTCCGCGCCGCACCGATACGCCTCCGCCTCGACCATGGCAGCTGTTGTTGGCCACCAGCGGGCCCGTGGTTGTCGTGCTGGCCGCCTGGAACTCGCGCTGGATCGTGGCTCAGTTTGTGTGGCTCCTGGTGGCGGTCATGGTGGTGGGATTCATCGCGCGGCGTTTCAGGGGGCCGGGCGAGGCCCGGGTGCCGAACGGGTTCGTATGGATTCCCACGGCGTTGTTTCTCGGCGTGGTCGGATCGACCCTGGCACTACTTTCCGAAACTGCACGGTTGCCACTGAGCTGGCTGCTCGTGGGCCAGCGAATGGTGCAGCAGGGGTTCTTCGTTGCGTTGATCCTCGGTGTGGGGGGTAGTCTGGCGCTGCCGCTGATGACCCGCGGTGAACGGCCGGCCGCGGGGCCGGTAACTGGACGCGACCGGGTGGCTCGCGGCGCCCATCTGTTGGCGGCGGCGGCCATGGTGGCTTCGTTCTGGATCGAGGTGAACAGCTCGCTGCAGGTGGCGATGGGCATCCGGGCGGTCGTGACATTCGCTGTGCTGCTCGGCACCGCACGTCTTTGGCGTTGGCCTTTGCGTCCGGGAGCCAACGCCTGGATCATCTGGACTGCGGCCTGGTTGCTGCCGCTCGGATACTCCCTGGCGGCGATCATGCCGCTGAATTATCGGGCGGCCCTGCATGTCACGCTCATCGGCGGGTTCGCCACACTCAGCCTTGCCATTGCCGCACAGGTGCTCCTCGGGCACGGCGACTACCCGGAACTCGTACGCGGCTGGCCGCGATCGGCGCTGGTGATGTGCGTATGCATGAGTGGGGCTCTCGCGGGGAGGCTGCTGGTGGAGTTGGACCGCGTCCGCAGCTTCGCCTGGCTGGGACTGGCGGCGGGCCTGTTCCTTGCTGCAACGATCGCGTGGGCACGCTACGTGGCGCCGGGAGTCTTGCGCCCACGACGCCGTGCGTAGCTCGACCATCCCGTAGGTTTCGGCCGCCGCGGGCGAGGGTTTCGATGGCCATATCGACGGCCTACCGCGCGAAGCACTGCCGCTGCGGGTATTATGGTGAAACGTATCCCGATATCCGCTTACTTTGACTGCATGTGGAGACAGGTATGGAGCGACCGACCGGCAACCTCTTCGAGGCCGTTCAGCTTGCGGAGTGGCGCGCTCGACTCACGAGTTTCGTCGTCGGCCTGTTTCTCGTCGAAGCGATCACGGGTCTGGTCATCTACCTCGCGCCGTTTTCGGTAACGGCCCAGGTCTCGGTCGTCGTCCATACGGTTGCGGGCTTGCTGTTCGCGGTGCCCTACGCCGTCTACCAGGTACACCACTGGAAGACGAACTCCCAGCGGCCGTTCAACCAGCACAAGCTGCTCGGTTACTTGTGTGTGATCTCCGCGGCGGTCGCGGGTGTCAGCGGCCTGGTGCTGACCTGGCAGGCCGGCATGGCGTCTCGTATCAGCTACGCATGGGATCTCGCGCATCTGATCAGTGGCCTGGCCGCGACGGCCTTTGTGATCTGGCATCTGGGCATCATCGTGCTGCGCCATCGCTGGCAGGACACCGGTGAGAAAGCGCTGCAGATGCGAGGGGCCCAGGCGATGTTCCTGCGGCGCAATGCCTGGATCCTGGTTGTCACAGTGGTGTTGGTTGTCGTCTGGGTGGCGGCATCGCCGATGCGACCGCTCTATCGAGAGTTCCCCGACGACTACGTGCTGCCGTTCGGCGACAATCCGTTCGCTCCGAGCCTGGCGATGACAGCCACCGGCACGGCGCTGGATCCACTGACCCTGGCCGGGTCGGAAGGTTGTGGCGTTAGCAACTGCCATGCGGATGTCGTCGAGGAATGGCAGCCGAGCGCACACCGTTACGCGGCGATGTCACCGTTTTTCCAGGGTGTGCAGGGCGCCATGGCAGCCAACAACGGACCGGAGTCGACACGCTACTGCGGCGGGTGTCACGACCCCATCGCCCTGTTCTCGGGCAGCAAGAACCTCTACAGCGACGATCTGTCCCAGCATGGGTACCAGGAGGGCATCTCCTGTGTCGCATGTCATTCGATCGAGCGCACGGACGTTCGCGGCAACGCCAACTACACCATTACGGCACAGCCGCGCTATCTGTACGAGGAGAGCGACGACCCGGTATTGGCCTGGGTCGGCCGCTTCGTCATCCGTGCCTATCCACGGCAGCACATGGCTTCCTGGACCCGCGACCTGTACAAGACACCGGAGTTCTGCGGAGCCTGTCACAAGCAGTTCATCGACGAGGAGATCAACAACGTCGGCTGGGTGCAGCTGCAGAATCAGTACGACAACTGGAAGGCGAGTCGTTGGCACGTGACCGACGATCCCGAGGCCTCGATTACCTGTCGTGAATGCCACATGCCGCTCACCGACTCGACGGATCCGGCAGCAGGCGACGAGCTCGACTACAACCGCACCCCGGACGACGGCAAGCATCGTAGTCACCGATTCATCGGTGCCAACCAGTACCTGCCAACATTGCTCGATCTTCCCTCAGCCGACGAGCAGGTGCGCCTGACCGAAGCCTGGCTGCGCGGCGAGATCGAAATCCCCGAGATTGCCGACAAGTGGACCACCGGGCCAGCCGTGCCGCTGCAGATCGTTGCTCCGGAGAGCGTCAAGCCGGGCGAACCGATCAAGCTCCAGGTCATCGCCGTCAACAACAAGGCCGGACACGACTTCCCGACCGGACCGCTGGACATTATCCAGGCGTGGATCGAGGTAGTCGTCGAGGACGACAACGGCAACGTCGTATTCGCGTCGGGCCAACCCGGCGAGGACAACATCCTTCCCTCCGACACCACCATCTTCAAGGCCGAAGCGATCGACCAGTTTGGCAACCGCATCGACAAGCACAACCTCTGGGAGATGGTGGGCGCGCGCTTCAAGCGCACGCTGTTCCCGGGCTACTCGGACGTGGCTACCTATGCGTTCTTCTGCCCGGACCAGTCGATGTTGGCGAGCGCCGGGGTCGAAGGGGGCGAACAGATGGAACGCCGCGGCGTGGATCCGTTGACGCTCGACCTCCCCGCCCTGGAGGGAACGACCGAACTACATGTGCGCGCACGCCTCCGGTACCGTAAGGTCGAGCAGTATTTGATCGACTTCCTGATGCCGGACAGCGGTCTGACCGCGACCATCACTGACATGTCCACGGCCGAAGCTCGCATCGTCGTTTCGTCGAACTGAATAGGACGCCGCGCCCGCGGTGGTTAGCTAACATGACCCCGAGACAGCGGCGATTGTTCAAGTACGGCCTTGCCTCCGTGGTGCTGGTGGCGGCGATACTCGGCATGATCGTGACGGTCGAGTGGTTGTCCGATACGAGCGATCCCACAGCGGGCATCGACGATGTGTTGGCGCGCGATCTGCCCGACGATGTGCCGCGAATCGAATTCGACGATGCCACCGCCGCGGCAGGAATCGATTTTCAGCACTTTGTGGGCGTTCGCTCGCAGTTGTTGCCCGAAGACATGGGGCCGGGCCTCGCCTGGGGTGATTGCGACGGCGATGATTGGCCCGACCTGTATGTTGTGGGGTTCGGCGGGCCGCTCGACACCCCGGCGGACGGCCGCACGGATTGGCCCAGCAGCCGGCTGTATCGCAATCGCGGCGACGGGACGTTCACGGATATTACCCAGGTCGCCGGTCTCGTCCGCACCGACTTCGGCATGGGTGCGAGTTGGGCCGACTACGATGGCGATGGAGATCTCGATCTGTATGTAACGCATTACGGCGCTAACGTGATGTTGCGCAACGAGGGCGGTTGTCGCTTTGTCGACGTCACCGTGGCTACCGGAACGGCGGGCGGCGAAACGGATTTCAGTGCGGGTGCGACATGGGGTGACTTCGACGGCGACGACGATCTCGACCTCTACGTCACCAACTACGTTGAGTTCGATTCGAGCTCGGCCTCCGGTGCCGCGTCCATGCAGTTCGACATGGCCGTTCCCTTTACTTTGAACCCCGCCTCGTACTCGCCGGCGGCCAACCGTCTCTTTCGCAACGATGGTGGGCGCTTCGCCGAGATCGCTAGTGAGGTGGGGGTAGCGAACACGGAGGGCCGGAGCCTGTCGGCGACTTGGACGGACTTCGACGAAGACGGGCTGCTCGATCTGTACGTGGCCAACGACATTTCGGACAACGCGTTCTACCGTAATGTCGGCGACCATTTCGAGGACATTTCTGCGGCCTCGCTCACCGCCGACTATCGCGGCGCGATGGGCATCGCGGTCACCGATTTCGATCGCGACGGCGACGTCGACTTCTTCGTCACCCACTGGATTGCGCAGGAGAACGGTCTGTACGCCAACCACCTGGAATTCGGCCTCGAGACCGTCATGTTCGCCGATGTGGCAGAAATGATGGGGCTCGGGTACACGGCGCTGGAGTACGTTGGCTGGGGTACGGAGTTCATCGACTACGACAACGATGGCTACAAAGATCTGTTCATCGCCAACGGCCATACCCTCGAGGATCCCCAGGATCGTGCCCGACTGGTGCCGCAGCGAATGCAGCTGTTCTGGCGCCGGGGCGAGGAGGGGTTCTTCGACGCTACCGATGCTGCGGGCGAGTCGTTCAAACAGCCTCGGGTTGGTCGCGGCGCGGCGGCGGCAGACTATGACGGCGACGGCAATGTCGACATCGCGATGGTGGAAAACGCTGGCGGTGTCGTGCTGCTTCGCAACACCGGCTCCGCGGAGAATCGCTGGATCTCGTTTGCGCTCGCCCAGCCGGGAGCGAACCGATTCGCCCTGGGGGCCCGTATTCAAGTGAGCGCCGCCGGCGTGCGGCAGACGCACGTGGTGGGGAGCTCGCCCTCGTATCTATCGCACAACGACTTGACGGTGCACTTTGGCCTCGGCGCGGTCGACATTGTCGATGCTATTACCGTCCGCTGGCCCGACGGCGCAGAGGAGACATGGTCCGAGCTGGGCGTCGATCGACGACACCGGTTGGAGCGTGGCACCGGGGAGCAATAGACATGGCGAGACACGTCCAGCGATGCCTCTTAGTCCTGGCCGGTCTGCTCGTGCTGGGTTGCGGGGTGGCCACCGAACCGGCAGAGGAAACGACGAGCCGTCGGGATCCTGTACTGGAGCGTTTCTGGGAGAATTTCCGCGGGGCGTCGGCGGCCCGTCGTGACGGGGATCTGGAACGCGCGGCAAGCCTCTACGAGCTGGCGCTCGCGGACGATCCGGACCACGGCGACACGCTGTACTACCTCGGGAATTTTCGCTACGCCCGCGGCGAGACCGCCGCGGCCCTCGCTCATTTCGAGCACCTGGCCGAGGTAGAACCCGGTGGCCTGCGTTCCTGGCAGCAGCTCAGTCTGGCGCGCGGGCAAGGCCGATCGGGATGGGTAGGCGGTCGTGCCGGTGCCGAGGTCGCTGCGAGACGGGCGCTCGAACTGGTGCGCACCGACTCGCTCAACTACGAGCTCCTCGCGCGTTGGGCAGCCTATGCAGGCGAGGGTGAGGCGTCCCGTGGACACATCGCAACCGCCCTGGGCCACAACCAGACTTCGGAGGCGGCGCGGCGCCTGCAGGAGTGGATTGAGGCCTCATCTGAACAGCCCAGCCGGACCGATGTCTCTGCAATCGCGACCGACGCCAGCGACGCGGCGTACGAGATCGATCTTGATGGCGATCGTGCGACGGACCTGATCGCTCTACGTGTCGACGGCGCCCGTCCGGTGCTGCTGGCCGAGACGGCATCCGGACGACGGGTTCTGCCGGATGCCGGTCGTGTGCCCGGATGGGAAGGGGCGGCCGAGCACTCCGGGGAGGGCCCATTTCCCGTCCCGACCGGCGCGGCGCTCATCGCCGGACCCTATGGCGAACGGGTGGTCCTGGTGGGCGGCGGTGGTCGCGGCGCGCGCGTCTACGAAGCCGAGAGCGGGATCTATCAAGAGATCGACACCGGCGACTTACCGGCGCCGGCAGGGGCGCCGTTGATCGCCGCGGCTGACTTCGATGAGGACGGCGTAGATGACGTTGTCATCGGGAACATTCGCCTGTCGGCCGATTCGCAAGCGCTAGGAGCCCGGGTCTTCATGGGGCAAGCCGGGGGCTCGTTGGTAGCGTCGGACATCGAGTTTGCGGGACCGCTGGTGCAGCTCATGACGGTCGATATCGATGGCGATGGCGACGCCGATATTGTCGTCGGCCGCTCCGGGCATTCGGCTGCGGAGGACGAAGCGGCAGGGGACCACGCGCCGCCGGTCGCGGCGGCTGAGAGGACCGTCGTGGCGGTGTTTCTCAACGAGAATGGCCGGTTCACGCCAGCATCCGTCGATACGCCGTTTCTGGGCGGTGATGTGCGCGACATCGTGGCGACGGATTTCGATGGCGACGGACGATTGGATCTGTTCTTTGCGACGGGCGCGTGGACGCCGGAGCGATCCGTGCCCGATGTTCTCTGGCGCGCCACGTCGACGGGCTTCGTTGACGCTTCGGAGCGCCTCGGAGCGAACAAAACCGGTGCGACCTTCCGCGCCTGGCCGGCGGCGGGAGGCCTCGCGCTGGTGCGCGGCGGCGCCGTAGCCGGGGCGCCGCGGTACTCGATATTGCTTCCCCTGCGTTGAACGCGGGGGCGAGAACCGTTTCTGTCGCTAGAATCAGTGCATGAGCGAGTATCCGCGGTCCGACATCAAGGCGCCTCCGGGCTCTGCGGCGGATGACGGCGAGCCCCGCCCGGCAGCAGCGCTGCGCGTACTGAGCAGCGCCCCTCTCTTCCGCATGGCACTAGCCGCGGGCTCGACGGTGTTCGTCATGTTCCTCGTCTGGGAGGCGCTCGAGCAACTCGTGGCCAGCAGCGACGCGGTGGCGCATCTCATGCATTACTCCCGCGGCATTTCGACCAGCCTGGTGACCGCGGCGGTGGTTGCGTGGTTGTCCTACCGGAATCACCGGGGTCGGGCGGTGGCACTCGAAGAGGAGGTCGATCGCAGGACCCGCGAGTCGCGGGAGGCCCGGCAGTTGCTGCGGCTGGTGGTCGACGCAACACCGGCGGGCCTCATGGTCCTCGATCCGGACATGCGTATCGTCGAAGCCAATCGTATGGCCGAGCAGGTACATGGACGCAGTCTGACTGGAGAACTCTGCTACGAAGCACTGCCCGAGAATCAGGCGCAGTGCGCCGACTGCCCGGCAGTGGAGACGGCGCGAGACGGTATCGCCAAGCGGGCGTGTGGATTGCACCAAGCGAGCGGGACGGGAGAGATTCTCGAGGTGGAGACCCATCCTTTGCCGACGTCGGAAAGAGAGGGCTACGTTCTTCTCGTGGAGCAGGTGGTCACCGAACGCAAGAAGCTCGAGGCCCGTCTGCTGCATCAGGAGAAGATGGCCGCCTTCGGTCTCTTCGCCGCCGAGGTTGCCCACGATCTCGGCAACCCGCTCTCATCGATCGACGCCCAGCTGCAGTTGGTCGACGATGATTCGCTGCCCGAGGAAGCGGCCGAAGTGATGCACCTGGTCCGCGAGGAGGTAAAGCGCCTGCACCGCATCCTGCGCGAACTCGTAACGTTCGCACGCAAGCGACGGGACGAGGCATCGCTGGTCTCCGCGGTCGCGGTGGTCGAGGACGCTCTGCGGCTGTTGCGCCACGATCCGCGAATGCGCGGCGTTCGAGTGGTGCGCGACTTCGACTCGGAGACTCCACCGGTGTTCCTGGTCGAGGACCATCTGATGCAGGTGGTGATCAATCTGCTCATGAATTCGCTCGACGCGATGGCCGGCGAAGGCACTCTGAGGGTAGAGATTCGCCCCGCCCGCGACGGCGTGGTGGTTCGCGTGCGCGACGACGGGGCGGGAATGAGCGCGGGGGTGCTGGAACGTTGTCTCGAACCTCTGTTCACCACCAAGGAAGAAGGCAAGGGCACGGGCCTTGGACTGAGTATTGCCCGCGATATCATCGAGGCCGCCGGCGGGGAGATTGCTCTCCACAGTGCGGTCGGTCACGGGACGACGACGATCATCACCCTGCCGCCCGCCGTGCTGCCTGAGATCGCCGACATCAGCGTCGGCTCGGCGGTTGTGGCCCAAGGTAGCGGGGGGAGCTCTTGAGCCAAGCGCTCCACCGGATCCTGGTCGTCGAGGACGAGTTCGCCCAGCGGGAAGCCTTGCGGAAGTTCCTCAGCCGGTCCGGCTTCGAGGTCGATGCTGTCGAGAGCGGAGAGGAGGCCATCGAGCTGGTAACGAGCCAGCCCTACAGTCTAGTGATTACCGACCTTCGGCTGCCCGGGATGGACGGCCTGGAGGTTGTTCGCAAGACCCACGAAATCGACTCGGAGATCGGCGTGCTGCTGATCACCGCTTTTGCCTCGCTCGAATCGGCCGTCGAGGCGTTGCGGGCAGGCGCGCATGACTATCTGCTCAAACCGCTGATTCTGGAAGAGGTCGAAAGGCGCGCCCGACGGCTGCTCGATCACCGCCAGTTGCGTCAGGAGAACGCGCTGCTGAGGCGGATGCTGCAGGCGACCGAGAAGCAGGCGGAGGTGGTCGCCGCGTCGACGGCGATGAAAGAGGTGCTCGATTGGGTTCGCCGGGCGGCGGCGAACAGGTCGACGGTGTTGCTCACGGGCGAGACCGGTACCGGCAAGGAAGTAGTCGCTCGGTCGATTCATCGGCTGGGCGCGGCCAGCGAGGCTCCGTTCATCGCGGTCAATCTGGCCGCCGTGCCTCACGAAATGGTCGAGAGCGAACTGTTTGGCCATGAAAAGGGCGCTTTCACCGGCGCGGAGACGCGCCGCGAAGGCCTGCTACGGTCGGCGCAGGCGGGCACCGTCTTTCTGGACGAGATCGCCGAACTGTCGGCCACCGTGCAAGCCAAGCTCCTGCGCGTACTGGAGTCGCACGAGGTGCGGCCGCTGGGCAGCGATACGATGGCGCCGTTCGATGCGCGCATCGTCACCGCGACCCATCGGGACCTTCCCCGCATGGTGGAGGAGGGGACTTTTCGTGAGGACCTCTTCTATCGACTCAACGTGTTGCGGATCCACGTGCCGCCGCTGCGGGCACGCCCCGACGACGTGCCGCCCCTGGTTCACGATCTGTTGCGTCGTCATGCCGCACGCAGTGGCATCGCCGAGCCGATCGTCACGGCGGAGGCGATGCGGGCGATGTGCGGGCATGTGTGGCGCGGCAACGTTCGCGAGCTCTCCAACGTGCTCGAACGAGCGCTCATACTCGTCGACCAGGGGCGCATCGACCTGGAACATCTGCCGGTGGACATTCGTGGTGACTCCAGCCGCGGGTTGCACCTGAGCGATGCGGTAGCCCGTGCCGAACGCGCTCACATAGCCATGGTGCTGAAGTTCTGCGACGGCAATCGCGAACGCGCGGCCGAGGAACTCGGCATTTCGCCCGCGACGCTGTACCGGCGCCTGGAGCGCCTGGGGATCTAGCGCCCGGCGGCGCCTGGCGAGCTCGGGTCCGGGTCTGCGGTCCCCGACGACCCACCTGACTCTCAATTCTGCGAGTGTGGCGACGCGCGTTTCGCGATAATGACAGCCGAAACACCGATTTATGGCGGGATCCGACAGGCGAAACCCCTTAGCGCCGGGCTTTGGCGGCACGCGGGCTGTTGTGGCACGGAGATTGCTCTCTCCTGAGCTGTTCGAGCCAGCTCCAACGCGAAATCAGGGAGACCCACCGTGCCGGGTCCTTACGACTCTCGAGAAGCTCCACGAGCGACCGGGCCGGCTACGGCTGTCGCGCTGTTTGTCACCGTTCTTGCCGCGGGTCATGTGCTGGCCCTGCCGCAAGAAGCGCAGGTCGAGCCACAGGACGCACAGGCGCAAGCGGCTCCCGCCGAGGCATCGGTCGAGCCTGTCGAGGCCCAGCCGGACGGCGAGGTTGATCCGCGCATCGAGTTATTCGTAGCCAAGTGCGCCTCCTGCCATACCGTCGGCAAGGGCGACCGGGTAGGGCCAGATCTGAGTGGCGTCCACACGCGGCGCGATCGCGCCTGGCTCGAACGGATGATCCAGACACCGAGCGGCATGCTCAGTAGCGATGCCGATGCTCGCAGTCTTCTGCTGGAGTACGACGGCGTCAAGATGCCCGACCTCGGGCTCAGCACCGAGGACGTGTCGGACCTCATCGATCTGGTGGCCGAGTGTTCCGATACCCCCTGCGTACTGGCAGGACAGTTTGTGGCGGTGGGCGAGGCGACCGAGGTGGAGATCGCTCGTGGGCGCGATCTCTTTGTTGGCGACGAGCCGCTCACTGGTGGCGGTTTGGCCTGCTTGGCCTGTCATACGATCCGCGGCATGGAATCGCCGGTGCCTGGGGGCACGCTGGGCGTCGATCTGACGCATGCCTTCGCCCGACTCGGTGACGAGGGGCTCGACGTGGCGCTGAAGAACCCGGTGTTCCCGGTGATGAACAAGGTGTTCGGCGACCACCCGCTGGAAACGGATGAGGCCTATGCGCTGCGAGCCTTCCTCAATGAGGCCAACTCGAATCCGACTGCCGATGACAGCGCGCTCAGCCTGCCGTTGTTCGGGCTGCTCGTTGCTGGTGCGGTGATGGTGCTTCTCAACGCGGTATGGGGGCGTCGCCTGCGTGGCGTTCGTCAACCAATGACTCGCCGCTCCGCGGCGCAGGCCGGCGCTAAACGGCGGAACCCGGCGCTGGCCGGCGCGAACCGACGGGGTGACATGCGATGAAGTGGATCAAGGATCTGATCAGTCCCAAGACGCGGCAGTGGGAGGAGTTCTACCGCAACCGGTGGCAGCACGACAAGGAAGTGCGCTCGACCCATGGCGTCAACTGCACGGGCGGTTGTTCCTGGAAGATCTACGTCAAGGACGGCATCGTTACCTGGGAGATGCAGGCGCTCGACTACCCGAAGCTCGACCCGGAGCTTCCGCCCTACGAGCCGCGTGGCTGTCAGCGCGGAATCTCGTTCTCCTGGTACCTGTACAGCCCGATCCGCATCAAGTACCCGTACATGCGCGGCTCGCTGCTCGACATCTGGCGCGACGTGCGCCAGCAGTACGACGACCCGGTCGATGCCTGGCAGGCGATCCAGAATAACGATGAACTCCGCCGGCGCTATCAGCGCACGCGTGGCAAGGGTGGTTTCCGTCGCGTGGCGATGGATGAGGCGATCGAGCTCTGTGCGGCAGCCAACGTCCACACGGTAAAGAAGTGGGGTCCTGATCGCGTCGTCGGATTCTCGCCTATTCCCGCGATGAGTCAGCTGAGTTACGCAGGCGGCGCCCGCTTCCTGCAGCTCATGGGCGGCATTAACCTGTCCTTCTACGACTGGTACTGTGATCTGCCGCCCGCCTCGCCCGAGACGTGGGGCGAGCAGACCGACGTGGCCGAGAGCGCCGACTGGTATCACTCGAAGATGATCGCCGTCATGGGCTCCAACCTGAACATGACCCGCACGCCCGACTGCCACTTCATTCCTGAAGCGCGTCAGAACGGCTCCAAGCTCGTCGTGTTCTCGCCGGACTTTTCGCAGGTCTCCAAGTACGCGGATCAGTGGGTGGCGATCAATGCCGGCCAGGATGGCGCGTTCTGGATGGCCGTGGGCCACGTGATCCTGCGCGAGTTCTACGCCGAGAAGAAGACGCCAGAGTTCGACGACTACCTGAAGCAGTACTCGGATTGCGGTTTTCTCGTCGAACTCGAGGATACGCCGCGTGGTGCGCGCGCCGGCCGCATGGTCCGGGCGGGACGTCTCGACGACTATGTGGCGGAAGAGAACGGTGAGTGGAAGTTCCTGGTCATGGACGGCAATAGCGGAAAGCCGCGTATGCCGGGTGGGTCCGTAGGGCACCGCTGGGGCGAGGAGCAGGGCAAGTGGAATCTCAAGCTCGAAGACGCCCGCACCGGCGAGGCGATCGACCCGGTGCTGTCGTTCCTCGACCAGCACGACGAGGTGCCGCAGGTCGAACTCGAACACTACGAGTCTGATCGGCTGGTCCTGCGTGGCGTGCCTGCTCGTCGTTTGCGGTTGGCCGACGGCTCGGTGATTCGCGTGACGACGGTCTTCGACCTGCTGATGGCGCGCTACGGCGTCGATCGTGGGCTCGCCGGCGAGTACCCGAGCGGCTACGACGATGAGGAACTCGGCTATACGCCCGCATGGCAGGAGCCATTCTCGGGGATCGATCGCAAGACCGTCATCGAATTTGCTCGCGAGTGGGCCAAGACCGCCGAGATCACTGGTGGCCGCTGCAGTATCATCATTGGCGCCGGCATCAATCACTGGTACCACAACAACCTGATGTATCGGGCGGGTATCGTCGCCTTGGTTCTCACAGGGTGCGTGGGTAAGAACGGCGGTGGTCTGAACCACTACGTCGGCCAGGAGAAGCTCGCGCCGATGGCGCCATGGAGCGCAATCGCATTTGCGCGCGACTGGGTCGGCCCGCCGCGTCTGCAGAACGCCCCGTCGTGGCACTACGTGCACTGCGACCAGTGGCGCTACGAGCGTGAGTTCACCGACTATCACCCGGTGCCGGAGGAGACCTCGTTGGCGCAGGGGCACACGATCGACCTGCAGGTGAAGGCGGTCAAGAACGGCTGGCTGCCATTCTTCCCGCAGTTCCTCGAGAACAGCATCGAGGTGGTAAAGAAGGCGCGAGCCGCGGGCGCGAATACCGATGAGGAGATCGTCGCCCACGTCGTCGAGCGTCTCAAGAGTGGTGACTTGACGTTCGCCGTCGAGGACCCGGACGCGCCCGAAGCCTGGCCGCGTACCTGGTACATCTGGCGTGGCAACGCGCTGATGTCCAGCGCCAAGGGGCATGAGTACTTCCTCAAGCACTACCTGGGCACGCACACGAACATGATCGCCAAGGAGCGGGCCGAGGGCTCGTTCGACGACGTGATCTGGCGCGAGGCGCCCGAGGGGAAGCTCGACCTGATCGTCGATCTGAACTTCCGCATGGACACGTCGGCTCTCTACTCCGACATCGTTCTGCCGGCGGCCACCTGGTACGAGAAGGATGATCTCAACTCGACCGACATGCATTCGTTCATGCATCCGCTGTCGGCGGCGACACCGCCGGCCTGGGAGTCGCGGTCGGACTGGGACCTGTTCAAGGCCATCACTGCCAAGACCGCCGAACTGGCGGCGCGACACTTCCCGGAGCCGGTCGAAGAGATCGTCATGACGCCGCTGCTGCATGACACGCCGGCGGAGATCGCGCAGCCGGAAGTCAAGGACTGGTCGAAGGGCGAGTGTGAGGCGATTCCCGGCAAGACCATGCCGAACTTCACGGTCGTGCGGCGCGACTACGGTCTGCTGGCGAAGAAGTTCTGTGCACTCGGCCCTGGCGTGCGCGCCGGTATCGGCGCGCATGGTGTGTCGATGGATGCTTCCGACTTCTACGACGAACTCCTCGAGCACGGCGAAAAGGTCGAAGTTGACGGCAAGCAGTACCCGTCGATCACCGAGGCCCACCAGGCGGCTGACGCGGTGCTGGCTCTGGCTCCGGAGACCAATGGTGAACTTGCCTACCGCGGGTACAAGTTCCTCGAGAAGAAGACCGGCATGCCGCTGGCGGATCTCGCCGAGGGCTCCCGGGACTCGCGAGTCACCTTCAGGGAGCTGCAGGCGCAACCGCGTCGACTGCTGAACAGCCCGTGCTGGTCCGGGATCATCACCAACGGGCGTTCGTACTCGGCGTTTACTACGCAAGTTGAACGGCTGCTGCCGTGGCGCACGCTGACAGGTCGCCAGCATCTGTACCTGGATCACCAGGGTTACCTGGACTTCGGTGAGCACCTGCCCACGTACAAGCCGATGCCCCTGCCAGCCGACATGGGCGATCTCCGCGAGAGTCCGGAGGACGGCATGCTGCTCAACTATCTGACCCCGCACGGCAAGTGGCACATCCACTCCACGTACGGCGACACCCACCGGATGCTGACGCTGTCGCGCGGCATCGACCCGATCTGGATGAACGATCGGGACGCGGACGAACTGGAGATCGACGACAACGATTGGGTGGAGGTCCACAACGATCATGGCGTCGTGTGCACACGCGCTTGCGTCTCGGCGCGTATCCCGCGCGGCATCTGCATCCTGTACCACTCGCCGGAACGGACCATCTCGGTTCCCAAGTCGCCACTGCGCGGCAACCGGCGGGCAGGCGGCCACAACAGCCTCACGAGGGTGCGGCTCAAGCCCAACCTGATGATCGGCGGCTACGGCCAGTTCACCTACCACTTCAACTACTGGGGCCCGACGGGTGTGAATCGCGACACCGCGGTACGCGTCCGTAAGCTCGATAAGGTCGAGTACTGAGGAGCTAACGACGATGAATGTCAGATCTCAGGTCTCGATGGTCTTCCACTTGGACAAGTGCATCGGGTGCCACACGTGCTCGGTCGCATGCAAGAACATCTGGACTGATCGCAAGGGCGCCGAGTACATGTGGTGGAACAACGTCGAGACGAAGCCGGGCACCGGCTATCCGACGGCGTGGGAAGACCAGGACAAGTACAAGGGCGGATGGGAACGCAAGGGCGACGGCATCGAAGTGCGGGCCGTCGGCAAGCTCCGCGGCGCGCTGACGGTCTTCCACAACCCGAACCTGCCGACGATCGACGACTACTACGAGCCCTTTACCTACACCTACGAAGATCTGATCGACTCGCCCGAGGGCTCGGATCAGCCCGTGGCAAAGCCGATCTCGATGATCACCGGTAACCCCATGGAGATCGAGGCCGGCCCCAACTGGGACGACGATCTCGGCGGCTCGGCGGTCTATGCGGCCAACGATCCCAACCTTGCGAGCATGTCGGAGGAGGATCGCGAGTCGATCTTCGAGATTCAGAAGCTGGTCTTCTTCTACCTGCCGCGGATGTGCAACCACTGCCTCAATCCGACGTGCGTAGCGGCCTGCCCTTCGGGTGCGCTCTACAAGCGTGGTGAAGACGGCATCGTTCTGATCAATCAGGAACGTTGTCGTGCGTGGCGCTTCTGCGTAACAGCCTGTCCTTACAAGAAGACCTACTTCAACTGGGGCACCGGCAAAAGCGAGAAGTGCATCCTCTGCTACCCGCGGCTCGAGAGCGGCCAGGCGCCTGCCTGTTTCCACTCCTGTGTGGGACGCATCCGTTATCTCGGGATGATGCTCTACGACGCCGACATGGTGGAGGAAATCGCCAGCATCGAGGATCCCAAGGAACTCGTGGCGGCACAGCGGCGCATGCTCCTCGACCCGTTCGATCCTGAAGTAATCGCCGGTGCTGCCAAGAACGGCATCGGTCCCGACGTGATCAAGTCGGCACAGGCCTCGCCAGTGAAGAAGTTCGTGTCCGACTGGGGCCTGGCGCTGCCGCTGCACGCCGAACACCGCACCCTGCCGATGCTCTTCTACGTGCCCCCGTTGCTGCCGGTCCTCGCAAAGGTCACCGATAACGGCTACGACACGTCGATGGACGCGTTCCTCGGCGCCCTTGACCAGAGCCGGTTGCCGATCGAGTACATGGCCAGTTTGTTCGGGGCCGGCAACGAGGGGGTGGTTCGCTATGCCCTCCGCAAGCAGCAGGCCATTCGCATGCACCGACGCATGATCACGGTCGGCGATATCGACGCGTCCGAGGTCGAGTACGCGCTTGCCGAGGCGGACTGTACGCCGGAGCAGGCCGATGCGATCTACCGGTTGACGACGCTCGCCTCGCACGAGGATCGCTTCGTCATTCCGCCGATGCATCGGGAGGAAGCGATCGAACTGCTCGGTGACGAGACCCCATTGGAAGCCAAGGGAGCCGGCGTCGGCTTCCGGCGCGGCCCGGAGCGAGGAGCATGACGCCACTACCAGATGCCACCAGAGTCCTGCTCGATCGTGTCGGTGAGCTGCTGCAGTACCCGGGGATCGGCTACGAGGACAAGATCGTCACGGCCCTGGATCTGGGGCATACCAACGCGACGGAGGTGCTTGGCGAAACGCCGGTAGCGGGCGATCTCGCCGACGCCGCGCGCCGGCTGGCTGATCTGCTCACCGCCAAGGGTAAGCACGGAGCCGAGGAGCACTTCACCGTGCTGTTCGACCTCTCGCCGGTGTGCACGCTCAATGTCGGCCATCACCTGTTCGGCGATGCCTACCAGCGCGGCGAGTTGCTGGCCGGGCTCGTGGGGGAGATGGCGCAGCGCGGTATTCCGATTGACGAGGAGATTCCCGACCACCTGCCGCTGCTGCTACGCCTTCTCGGTCGTGTCGAGGAAGAGGAGGATCGCACCACGCTCGCGTCGGCAGTCCTGCTGCCTGGGCTGGAGCGGATCAACGAGTCTCTGACGGAAAACGACACCCCCTGGAGTGACATCCTACGGGCGCTTCCGGCCGTCATCCAGATCCTGGTTCCGGATGCCGTCTCCATGATCGATTTGCTGCCCACGGACAAAGAGTCGCGGGATCCCATCGGCTACCAGGAGGTTCTTCCCCGTGCTTGATCTGCTCCTGTTCGCCGTCTTGCCCTATCTGGCGATCGTGCTTTTCCTGTTCGTGTCGATTCAGCGTTATCGCCACGATCCCTTCACGTTCTCCAGTTTGTCCAGCCAGTTTCTCGAATCGCGCAAGCTGTTCTGGGGCTCGGTGCCATTTCACGTCGGCATCATGACGCTCTTCCTCGGCCATCTGATCGGGTTCATGTTTCCCCGCCAGGTGATGATTTGGAACAGCGTCCCGCTGCGTCTGTTCATCCTGGAGGTAACGGCTCTCGCCGCAGCCGTCCTGTGTCTGGTAGGAATCGTCGGTCTCATCGTTCGACGCTTTACCACGTCGCGGTTGCGCCATCATACGAGCGCTACCGATATCGCCGTCTACGTGCTGCTGTTGTTTCAGATCGTCACCGGCATGTGGGTGGCGTTGGGGCTGCGTTGGGGTAGCGCGTGGTACACGCAGACCCTGGTGCCGTACTTGTGGTCGCTGGCCAGGCTGCAGCCGGACATCCAGCGAGTCGTCGAACTCGGCCTGCTGGCGCGCCTGCATGTTATCGGCGCCTTCGTGCTGATCGCGGCCTTCAGCTTCACGCGCCTGGTTCACGCGCTCGTGGCCCCGGTGCCGTATCTGTGGCGACCGCTGCAGCTAGTTATCTGGAATCGCGTCCGGCCTGACTGAGGCTTCTCCCCACACGGACAACACAAGCGAGCGAGTGCAGTGATTGAGCAACGCAAGGCCTATCAAGTTTTCGATTGGGACAACAACTGGGAGCCGGGCGTGAAACCCGATTCGCAGTCGTACGTGGGGGCATAATGAGCAAGCTACTCGATCGCTGGGATCCCGAGGACGAGCAGTTCTGGAACACGACGGGTAAGGCAGTCGCCACCCGTAACCTGTGGATTTCGATCCCGTGCCTGCTGTGTGGCTTCGCCGTCTGGCTGTACTGGTCGATCATCACCGTCCAGATGCAGAATCTCGACTTTCCGTTCAGCCTCGAGCAGCTGTACGGACTGTCCGCTGTGGCTGGTCTTGCCGGCGCCACGTTGCGGATTCCGAACTCCTTCTTCATCGCGCTGAGCGGCGGCCGCAACGTGATCGCCGTCACCACGGCGCTGCTCATCGTGCCGGCCGCTGGCGTTGGCATGGCACTGCAGGACCCGAGCACGAGCTACGCGACGTTCGTCATTCTGGCGGCGCTGTCAGGGCTCGGCGGTGGCGCATTCGCTTCGTCGATGTCCAACATCAGTTTCTTCTACCCCAAGCGCATGCAGGGCTTGTCGCTGGGGCTGAACGCGGGACTCGGCAACGTTGGCGTCAGCATCATGCAGGTGCTGCTGCCGTTCGTGATGACCTTCGGCCTCTTCGGCGCGTTCGGCGGCGGTTCCCGTGCCCTGCCGGCCGCGCTCGGTGGCGCGGACGTGTGGATTCAGAATACCGGGCTGGTGTGGGTTCCGATTCTGGCGGTGCTGGCGGTGGCTGCCTGGTTCGGCATGAACAACCTGCCGATGCATGACGTCGGCGCGTCGCCGGCGGCGATCGCCAAGATGCTGTGGTTGCTCCTGCTCGGATTCGCCAGCTCAGCCTTGGGGCTGTATCTGCTCATCGGGCTGGGCTGGAACATGTGGCTCGTCCTGCCGATCACGATCGTGATGACCGTGGCCTTGATGCGCTACGCGACACCGAATGCGGTGCAGGAGAACCTCAAAGGCCAGTTCGTGATCTTCGAGGAGAAGCACAACTGGGTGATGACCTGGCTCTACGTCATGACGTTCGGGTCGTTCATCGGTTTCTCCGCGGCGTTTCCCAAGCTCATCCAGGACGTCTTCGGAACGCTGCCCGATGGGACGCTGAATCCCGCTGCGCCGAATCCGCTCGCCTACGCCTGGCTCGGTCCGCTGGTCGGCTCGCTGATCCGACCGGTCGGAGGCTGGTTGTCGGACAAGATCGGCGGCGCGCGCGTGACGCATTGGGACACCATCCTCATGATCGCCTCCACGCTTGGCGTGGCGTACTACGTGAAGTTGGCCGGTGCGGCGGCCCAGCCGGAGCAGTACTTCATGCCATTCCTGCTGCTGTTCCTGTTGCTGTTTATCACGACGGGGATTGGCAACGGGTCGACGTTCCGCATGGTTCCGATCATCTTCAATCCGTCAATGGCGGGCCCGGTGCTGGGTTGGATCTCGGCGGTTGCCGCCTACGGCGCGTTCATCATTCCGCGAGTCTTCGGCAAGCAGATCCAGGCGGGGACTCCCGAGTACGCACTCTACGGCTTCGCGCTCTACTACCTGAGTTGCCTGGCGGTGAACTGGTGGTTCTACGCCCGCAAGAACGCGGAGAAGCCCTGTTGATCTCTCGACGCCGGTCCGTCCTGCTCCTGTCGGCGCTCGCGCTGGGTGCGATGGCAGCGTGCGAGCCCACGAACCAGGGCTATGAGCCCGAGCAGCCCGTGGCCTATTCGCATGCTGTACACGCGGGAGGGCAGTCTATTGCCTGTACCTACTGCCACTATGGCGCTGAGCGTGGACGCTACGCCGGCATCCCACCAGCCAGCGTGTGCATGAACTGCCACACCAAGGTGCTGCCGGACAACGAAGAGGTGCAGAAGATCGTGCGCGCCATAGAGCTCCGCGATCCGATCGAATGGTACCGGGTGCACAAATTACCCGACCATGCGTACTTCGATCACAGCGCCCACGTGGTCACTGGAGAGCTCGAATGTCAGAGCTGCCACGGTTCCGTGGAGTCCATGGGGCTGGTTCGTCAGGAAGAGCCGCTGACCATGGGCTGGTGCCTGGACTGTCATCGTCAAGAAGAACCGGCCGCGCCCGGCGCGGCTTCTGACCTGCCGCCAGGATTCGCTCCGGCGGTAGGCACCAACCTGGTCGACTGCGCGACCTGTCACCGATGAGCGATCACGTGCACGACGACGGTCCCTGGATCAGGTTGGACTCGGATCTTCTCCCCGAACGCGGAGCGTTCTGCGAACCGGAGCACCCCGAGCCGATTGACCAACATGTGAGGGTAACGGCACCGAGTCCCAGCCGGCGCGGCTTTCTCAAGGCTCTGGGGCTGAGCGCCGCGTCGATGGCAGCGTGTGAACGCCTGCCGGTTCGTCGGGCGATCCCGTACCTGGTGCCGCCCGACGAAATCACTCCTGGCGTGCCGACCTACTACGCCAGCACCTGTCTGGCGTGTCCGGCCAACTGCGGGACTCTCGTCAAGGTTCTCGATGGTCGGCCCGTGAAACTGGAGGGCAACCCAGACCACCCGGTCTCGCGCGGCGGCCTGTGCGCGATCGGACAGGCGGACCTGCGTGCTCTGTACGACCCCCACAGGCTGCAGCGGCCTTCGATCGAGGGCGATGAGGCGGTCGACTGGACCGCGCTCGATGACCGCGTCCGCCAGCGCCTCGCGCAGGTTGCTGCGAGCCAGGGCGTCTACGTGGTCAGTACGTCGGTAGCCAGCCCCTCGGCGCGACGTGCCATCGCGGACTTCTTGGAGCCCTTTGGCGGAACGCTCGTGGAACATGATCTCGATCCGCAGAGCCCCTCTGCGGCGCGCGATGCCTACGCGGTGCTCGACGGCACGGCGCTGCAGCCGTCACTGAACCTCGAGCAGGTCGATCTCCTCGTGAGTCTTGGCGCCGACCCGTTCGGCACCGGCCCGGACCCGGTTGGCAACACGGCCGCCTGGGCCGCCCGGCGGCGCGCCGGCGAGCGCTATGGTCCGCCGCGCCATGTTCAGATCGAGGGCAGCCTTTCCCTGTCGGGCGCGAACGCGGATCAACGCTGGGGCGCTACCGCCGGAGAGCGGGAGGAGACGGCGCTGTGGATACTGCGTCAGGTAGCGAGTCGACTCGGTGTTACCGGCGCTGCCGAGATCCGCGCGGCAACCGCCGGGCTCAGCCTGACGCCGCCACACGAGTCCGATCTCGGGACCCTGGTGGATGCCCTGATCGAGGCTCCCGGCCGGAGTCTGTTGGTGAGTTCCTCCGAGGGGCTTGCCGAGCAGATTGCCGTGGCGCTGACCAACCGGCTACTCGGGAACGAAGGACACACACTGGATCTGGAGCGGCCCATGCTTGCGCAGCGTGGCAGCGACGAGGCGCTGATGGCCTTTCGCAGCGAACTCGCCGCGGGCACGGTGGGTGCTGTCATTCTTGTTGATCTCGATCTGGTTGGAAGGTTGCCGGATGGCGAGATGCTTGCCGGGCAGCTAGCGGCGCTGCCGCTGAGCGTGGCGATCTCGACGCGGCCTTCGGCGACGACGGAAGCCTGCCAGGTGGTGGCTGCGGCTCATCAGGGTCAGGAACGGTGGGCGGACGCGCAGCCACGGCGCGATCTCAAAACGCTGGCTCAGCCGACCATTCGTCCGATCTTCGATACGCGCGATCCGTGGGAGAACTTCCTCGTCTGGTCGAGCTCGCCCGTGGTGGATTGGCGTGAGTACTTGAGGCAGTCGTGGGCGGCCGAGGGCAGCACCGATTGGTCGGAGCTGGTGCGTACGGGCGGCCTGAGCGCGCTGGCCGGCGAAACAGCCAGCGAGAACGAATCGACCACGGCCGAGTCGCAGGCTCCGCCGCAGCCTGCTGCGTTGCAGGCGCTAACGGCGACGACCGCTGCGGCATCCCCGTCTGACAGCGGTTCCGTGGAGATCGAGGTCATCACTGAGGTGACCTGTCGTAGCGGCGGTCACGCCGCGAACCCGTGGTTACGGGAACTGCCCGATCCACTGACGAGGGTTTCATGGTCGGGATGTGCCCGCATCGCACCGAGCCTCGCACGCGAGGTCGGCGTTGAAGATGGCTCCATTGTGGAGCTCGCTATCGATGGCGCGGTGGTGGCTTTGCCTGCAGTGGTCTTGCCCGGGCAGCACCCTGACGTCGTCGCGTTGCCGGCTGGTTACGGTACCTGGAACGAGGCCGATCCCGACTCCATGGACTCGACTCGGGCAGAGGCTGCAGCGCCGCTGGTTGAGTACGCGACCGGGGGCGCGCAGGGGCCACGGTGGCGGGGTCTGTCCGCACAACTGACCAACACGGGCCGTAGTGCGGTCGTGCCGCGCATTCAGATCCACTCCCAGACGGAGGGGCGCCCCATCATCCACCAGGTCAGCGGCCACGATGAGGCCGTGCATGTTCCGCACCATCCCGATGCCGATCTGTGGGATGCGCGGCCTGAGCCGTCGCCACAGTGGGGCATGGTGATCGATCTCGATGCTTGTGTGGGTTGCGCCGGCTGCGTGGTGGCGTGCCAGGCGGAGAACAATATTCCGGTCGTTGGCGCCGATCAGATGGCCCGGCACCGAGACATGTACTGGTTGCGGATCGATCGGTACTTCGTCGGCGAGGCCGACGACCCCGACGTGCTGTTTGAACCGATGCTGTGCGCGCAGTGCGACCATGCGCCGTGCGAGACGGTCTGTCCGGTGGCCGCAACGGTGCAAAGTGAAGACGGCCTGAATCAGCAGATCTACAACCGCTGCGTGGGGACGCGCTATTGCGCCAACAACTGCCCCTACAAGGTGCGGCGCTTCAACTGGTACAAGTTCGAGCCGACCGATCCGATCGAGCGGCTCGTGCTCAATCCGGACGTGGTGGTGCGCAGTCGTGGCGTGATGGAAAAATGCACCTTCTGTGTGCAGCGCATACAGACGGAGCGGATCGACGCCCGGCGCGACGGTCGCCCCTCCTTCGAGGTGCAGACAGCGTGCCAGCAAAGTTGCCCTGCCCAGGCCATCAGCTTCGGCGACTCGACCGACGCCGATGGGCCGATCGCGCAACTCAGCGCCAGGCCGCGAGCCTTCCAGGTGCTCGCTGAGCTGGGTATCAAGCCTTCCCTGACCTACATGGCGCGCGTGCGAAATCGCGACGATGCGGACAATCACGACACCGGCGAAGCGCCGGCGGCCGCCGAACACGGGGGCGCGCCATGACGGAGCGGCAACAGGTGAGCCAGAGCATCGATCCGCGCTTTCAGGAACTCATCCCGGGCGAGCCGTCGCTGTCCGAGGTTACCAACGAGATCGCCGCGCCGATCGAGAAGGGCCCCGGTGCACTCTGGTGGGGCGCCTTTGCCACCGCGGCCGCGGCCCTGGCGATGGGCGTGGTCCTGGTTGGCTACACCATCGGTACCGGGATCGGCGTGTGGGGTCTCGATCGCACGGTCGGATGGGGCTGGGCAATTACGAACTTCGTGTTCTGGGTTGGCATTGGCCACGCGGGCACACTGATCTCGGCGATCCTGCTGTTGTTCCGGCAGCGGTGGCGCACTTCGATTGCCCGCGCCGCCGAGGCGATGACGATCTTCGCGGTCATGTGCGCGGGGATCTTCCCGGTCATCCACATGGGTCGGCCCTGGCTCGCTTTCTGGGTGTTCCCATACCCGAACACGCGCGGGCCGCTGTGGGTGAACTTCCGTTCGCCGCTGCTGTGGGACGTGTTCGCGATCTCGACGTACTTCATCGTTTCGCTGGTGTTCTGGTACGTCGGTCTGATTCCCGACTTCGCGACGATGCGCGACCGGGTCAAGGGCTGGCGCCGGCGGATCTATGGCTGGCTGTCGCTGGGCTGGGATGGCTCCACCAAGAGCTGGCAGCGGCACGAGAAGACCTCGCTGTTGCTGGCGGCCTTGGCCACACCGTTGGTCGTGTCGGTGCACACCATTGTTTCGTTCGACTTCGCCACCAGCATTCTGCCCGGGTGGCACACGACCATCTTGCCGCCGTACTTCGTTGCCGGTGCGGTGTTTAGCGGCTTCGCCATGGTGCTTACCCTGCTGATCATGACGCGCAAGCTCATGCGTCTGGAGCGGTTCATCACGCTCGATCACCTCGACAAGATGGCCAAGGTGCTACTGACGACCGGCATGATCGTGGGCTTCGCGTATGGGACCGAGCTCTTCATCGCCTGGTACAGCAGCAATCCGTACGAGCGCTTCGCATTTTGGAATCGAGCCTTCGGCCCCTACGGGGTCGGCTACTGGATCATGGTCTTCTGCAACGTTGTCGTGCCGCAGGTGTTCTGGTCGGCGAAGGCACGACGCAACGTCGGCCTGCTCTTCGTCGCGTCGATCTTCGTCAATATCGGCATGTGGTTCGAGCGCTTCAACATCATCGTGATCTCGCTATCGCGCGACTTCCTGCCTTCGTCCTGGACCCACTACGTGCCCAGCATGGTCGAGGTCGGCATTCTGGTCGGCAGTTTTGGTCTCTTCTTCACATGTTTCCTGCTGTTCGTCCGTTTCGCACCGGTGGTCTCGTTCCATGAGGTCAAGGTAACGCTGGCCGAACAGAAGCACGGCGCGCATCACGCGGCCGACGAGGACCCCGCAGCACCGCGGTCCAACTGGAGCGGGACTACTTTCGGGCGCCCGTCGCCTCGGACTCGAGGAGCCTAGCCATGTCGAAACGCAGGTCACCAAGTCGCGGTGCCATCCGCTATCACGTGCTCGTTCTCGACGACGCTGACGAAACGGTGGCCGCTGTGCGTCGGCTTCGTCGCGACGGCTTTGATTTGCACGACGTCTACACGCCGTTCGCCGTGCACGAACTGGACGTGGAGATGGGGTTGCGTCCCACACGGCTGCCCTGGATGACGCTACTTGGCGGCACGCTCGGTCTGACGCTTGGTCTGGGATTTCAGGCATGGACGGCAACCGCCAACTGGCCGCTGAACATCGGCGGCAAGAGCAACCTGGCGCTGCCGGCATTGGCACCTGTGACGTTCGAGTCGGCGGTGCTGCTGGCGGCGTTGTTTTCCGTCGCCACGTTGTTTGCGGCCAGCAGGTTGTTTCCACGCGGGCGCCCGCCGTCGCAGCCAATCGCTGCCGTGACCGACGACCGATTCGCCATCGTCGTGCGTGAGGCGGATGCCGCCTTCGACCCATCGCGGCTGGCCGGCCTGGCGGGAGAGCTAGGCGCCGATCCATTCATCGAGAGCTGGAAGGTCGAGTGACATGTCCACGTCGACGCTGAACAACCGAAACAGGGCCCGCTCGCTGGCCGTGATCGCGATGGCGAGTGCGCTCGTATTCACCACCGCATGCGGCGCCGAGGGCGATCGCCCGGGGTGGAAGTTTCTGCCCGGCATGATGGAGTCGGTTCCGCACGACACCTTCGAGGCAAATCCGGTCTCCGAGAACGGCGGCATGTTGTTGCCACCCGAAGGGACCATTCCGGTAAGTGGCGTGCCTTTCCCGTACGGAAACACGGAAGAAGACGCCATCCGTGCGGGACTGGAGCTGACGAACCCGATGCAGCCGACGCCAGAGAACGTGGCTCGCGGCCAGCATCGGTACGAGGCGGCGTGTCTCGTATGTCACGGGGTTGGCGGCGAGGGCGACGGGCCGATTATCGGTCGTTTCCCTAACCCGGCAAGTTTGATCGCAGACCATGCCAAGTCGTATCCGGACGGACGCATTTACCACGTCATTACTCACGGCCAGGGCATCATGCCTGCGCATGCGCTCCAGGTTTTGCCCGAAGAGCGTTGGGCGGTCGTGCTCTATCTGCGACAACTGCAGGGGTTGCTCGAGAGCGGCGCTACCGAGGCAGCGTCGGGTGAGCCGGAACCGGCCCCCCTGGCCGAGGACACGGCGGCCGATGCGATCGGAGGTGGGCAATGAAGGTTCAACCGGAGGCGCTGCGAGGTTCTACGCGCAACGTGGCCGTCGCCGCCGTGGCCCTGGGAGCAGTCGGTGTCGGTTACGAGTTTCTGCGCGATCCAGCCCGAGCATTCGGCGGCCTGCTGATTGCCGGGTTGTTCGGGGTGCTACTCAGCCTGGGCGGCGCCATCATGATTGCCGTGCACGTGCTGGGCGGGGCGCGCTGGTGGGATCCGATTCGGGAGTGGCCGGTGGCCCTGGCCGGGCTGTTGCCGTTGCCCGCGGCGGTTGTCGCGCTGGTGATGTTCGCCGGCCGCACGTCGATCTACCCGTGGGCAGATCCCGAGGTGGTCGCGCACAGTCAGATTCTTCAGGACAAGGCAGCGTGGTTTACCACCCCGTTCTTTCTCAGTCGCACCGTAGTAGTTCTGCTGATTTGGATCGCCTTCGTTTGGGTCATGCGAGCGCAGCTGCGCGAACATGTTGCCGTGGGCAGCGAGGTATCGCGCAAGCGCCTGGCCCGCACCTCGGCCCTGTTCATCGTCGTGCTGGCACCGACGCTGTCGGTAGCCGCGTGGGACTGGGCGATGTCCCTGGAGCCCGAGTGGTTCAGCACGATGTACGGGGTGTACTTCTTCTCCGGGGCGTTCCTGGCTGCCATCGCGGCCGTAGCGATGTTGTTGCCGGCTGACCCACCTCATGCCAGAGCCACGCGACTGCGCGCCGGGGTTCGCCACGACATTGGCAAGCTGTTGTTCGCCTTCTCCGCCTTTTGGGCGTACATCTGGTTTTGCCAGTACATGCTCATTTGGTACGCCAACATCCCCGAGGAAACGACCTATTTCGCGCTGCGTCAGTCGCCGGCGTGGGTGGCGGTCTTCTGGCTCAGCCCGGTCTTCAACTTCGTCGTGCCATTCGTGGTCTTGATGCCGGCGAGCGCCAAGCGGAGTCCGCGCCTGCTGCAGCAGGTGGCTCTGATCGTGCTGATTGGTCGTTGGCTCGACCTGTATCTCGTGGTCGCTCCGCCGCTGGCCCCTGACGGCGGATTCCCCGTTGGCGCGATCGCTGCCACCGGACTGGTACTCGGCGCGTTGGCCCTGATCTATCCGCAAGGTGAGCCGAGAACGGCGCCAGCGTCGGCGCTGGCGTCGGATGGTCACGTAGTTTCGTGATCGCTCCCACGCCGACAGCAGCGCGGCTCTGGTTTGTTGCTCAGTGGGGGGGCGTAGTGATTACGCTGGGCCTACTGGCGGGCCTGATCTTACGGCCGGAGTTGTCGCTCGACATCCTGTGGAACCTGCTGATCCCGCTGGTGCCGGCTTCGCTGCTGGTTACTCCCATGTTGTGGCGCAACGTGTGCCCGCTGGCCACCCTCAATTCTGTGCTCAACCGTGGTGCAGGGGCGCGTAAGCTCGGCAACGGCCTGCTGGCGCCCGCTGGAGTCGTGGGGATGCTGCTGCTCGTCGTCCTGGTGTCGGCGCGGCGGTTTCTGTTCAATACCGATGGGACGGTCCTGGCCGTAACGATTACGGCCGTGGCCCTGCTGGCCGTAGGTCTCGGCGCTGTCTTCGACGCGAAGGCGGGCTTCTGCAACTCGATCTGTCCAGTTCTTCCCGTCGAGCGCCTTTACGGCCAGAGCCCGCTCGTGCGCCTGAGTAATCCGCGCTGCACGCCCTGCACCATGTGCACCGCTAAGGGATGCATCGACCTGGCGCCACAGCATTCGATTCAACAGACCCTGGGCGATGAGCGTGTGTCCGCGCGTTGGCTCCTGAGCAGCTACGGCGTGTTCGCCGCTGCCTTCCCAGGTTTCATCATTGGCTACGGCCGGCTCACCGACGGGCCCTTGAGCACCGCCGGCGAGGTCTACCTGCACATGGCCATGTGGCTGTTGGCCAGCTACCTCGTGACCGCCGCTTTCGCCCTGGTGCTACGGCTCAGTTCGGGCGTCGCGATGGTACTGCTCGGCGCGGTCGCGGCGGGCCTGTACTACTGGTACGCGGCCGCCACGATCACCGCGGCATTCAACCTGCCAGCGGGCAGCATGCTCGCGATACGAGGTGTGGCGTGGGCTCTAGTGGCCTTCTGGCTGACGAGAGCGTTGACCGGGGCGCGTCATGCCGTAAACGGGTCGGTGAGGCCCTGAGGCCGGCGGCGGCCATTGACGCTGACGCACCGGGCAGGCGGCTCTAGCTGGATCCCGCGGTCACCAGCGCGGCGTAGTCATCGTCACCAGTCGTCCAGCCCGCGGGCTGATTGAAGCTGGTGTCGATCTCTTCATCAGCGCCTGCTGAATAGCACACCACTGCGGAAGCGAAGCCGTCGGAATCGTCGCCCTGCGGATGGTAGAGAGCGAAGACGTTGGCCATGTAGCGATTGCCCCAGGGATCGGGATCGACTACATCGGCGATGTAAGGGCCCCGCCAGGCGAACATCGAGTTGAAGCCCTGCCCGCTGGGAGGGTCAAAACGCAGACCGCCCGGAATCCGACTGCTGTTGTCGCCATCGACCATGTTGGCCGGCGTACGTGCGCCCTGATTGCTCTCGTTCTGCGGGGTGTTGTGGATCAGGTGATTGGCGAGGGTATCGATCGTGAAGCGGAAGGTCTCGAAGCGGAAGTCGCTCTCGATGCTGATGTAGTCGCCGCTCACTCCGCGCCAGTGTTCGGCGCCACGCACGCTGCCGGTGCCGTTGGCGTCGGGGATGTCGCCGTCGCCGATCAGCAGACCGACCGGCCAGGAGCGATCCGGAGTATCGGGGTCGCGCCAGCCGTGATTCCAGAACGTGGTCTCGCCGATGTCGGTCAGGTAAGCGGCGATGGCGGTGCAGATCGCTCCGACATCTTCCTTGACCTTGGCGTAGCGCGCCTGGCGGTTGAAGCCGCCGATCTGCACCAGGAGGATTGCCGAGAGGATCACCAGAACCAGTAGGATCACGGTGACCTCGACGAGCGTGAACCCGGCTTCTTTCCTGCGCATGACGTGCTCCACAAGTGGGTTTCGCCGCACCACTGGGGTGGCGACAACGACGGCGGCGATTGCCGTGTTCCCAGCGTAGCGATCGCCGGGTGTTCGCCGAAGCTCACCAGGCCGCACCTGGCCACACCTGGCCGGACAGTCAGCGTCGGACAACCGGGTCCAAAGACGGGCGCGGTCGGACACGGCCGCAGCCCCGCGGAAGGTTGCAGCAGCGATCATCTCGGGCCGCTCTGTTGCCAGAGCGGACAGGTCGGGCCACGAGTTGCGGGCCAGGCCTAGCCGAGGATGTTGTGCTCGGGGTAGCTTCCGGGCGCTGTCTCGTTGGCGCCGAATCTGCCAAAGGAGAACAGCGGTTCGGGGTCCGCACAAAGCGTGACGAGGTTGGCCGCCATCTCGGCCACGGCTGGAGCCAGCTTGAAGCCGTGGCCGCTGCTGCCGGCGACGCAAAACAGCCCGTCGGTGCCGGGCACCGCGTCGACGATGGGCTGCCAGTCGGGGGTTACGTCGTACAGCGAGGCGTAGCCGGAGTGGAATCGTCCGTCGCGCATCGGCGGGAAGCGTTGTAGGAGTCGCTCCACATAGGCCTCCATGCGTTCGGGATCGGCCGTCTCCGCGTAGTTGTCCGGGCCGGGAATCGTGCCATCGGCTTCCGCTGTCTCAACCGAGCCCACCAGCATCATGGAGCCACTCTCGGGTCGGTGGTACATGCCGAGGGCGGTGTCGATGAAGATATGGCGCGGCTCATGTCCGGGAGCGGCCTCGAACACGCCGATCTGCACGCGATGCGGGCGAATGGGCAGCTCCAGTCCGCACATTCTCGCCAGCCCCGGCGACCACGGGCCTGCGGCGATTACTACGCTGTCGGCCCCGAATCGCTCGCCGGAGGTGGTCTCCACTCCAACAACGCGCCCGCCTCCCACCAGCAGTCGCTCCACCTCTACGCCGGTGTGAATGTCAGCTCCGAGCCCGCGCGCGCTCGCGGCGTAGCTCATCGAGGTGGCGTGGGCGTCGGCATAACCGGAGCGGGGTTCGTATGCCGCCAGCGCGATGCCATCGGTGTTCATCCCCGGAACCATCTCCCGCACCTCCTGGGCGGAGATTAGGCGGGTGTCGATACCGACGCGTTGCTGCAAGCTCACGTTGTTGCGCAGCCCATCTTCGCGATCGGGTCCGACCGCCATGATGAATCCGGTCTGCCGAAAATCGCAGTCGCCGCCTACCGTTTCCGCGAAGTTCTCGAATGTGGCCAGCGACTCGAGGGCCAACCTCGCGGTGACCTCGTGGGAATAGTGCTGTCGAATGACGCCGCACGAGCGCCCGGTGGGCCCGGAGGCGATCGCGTTGCGCTCGAGCACGGCCACACTGATTCCGCGGCCGGCGAGTGTGTGCGCTAGCGCGACGCCGTTGATGCCGCCACCGATGATTACGACATCGCTTGTTGGCATCGATCCCCCCTGTTTGTCCGCACGTCGGCAAAGGCCCTATCAACATAGAATAGGAGCGTATTGTCGACCAAATATCTCCAGGTTCCAAGCCTGTGGAGTCCGACGCCAACGAGTCCCAATCCTGAAACAGGTCAGGCTGAGGTACAGCGTGCGAACCATTATCGAACCGTTCCGGATCAAGACCGTCGAGCCCCTGCGCATGACAACGCACGAAGAGCGTGAGCGGATTCTGAAGGACGCCCACTACAACCCCTTCAAGATTCCAGCTCGCGATGTGCTCATCGACCTGCTGACCGACAGCGGCACGGGCGCGATGAGCAGCCTACAGTGGGCGGCGATGATGCGCGGCGACGAGTCCTACGCCGGTGCGGACAGCTTCTACGAGTTCGAGTCGGTGGTGCAGGACCTGACCGGCTTCGAGCACATCCTGCCCACGCACCAAGGGCGCGCGGCCGAACGGATTCTGTTCGAACTGGTTGGCGGCGACGGCAAGGTCGTGCCCAACAACAATCACTTCGACACGACGCGCGCGAACATCGAGCACTCCGGGGCGCGTGCTGTGGACCTGGTCATCGAAGAAGGCCGTCACCCGGAGATCCGGCATCCATTCAAAGGGAATATGGACATCGAGGCGCTCGAGGCCCTCATTGATGAGGTCGGGGTGGCCAACGTGCCCATCGTGATGGTGACGATCACGGACAACTCCGACGGCGGACAGCCGGTGAGCCTCGAGAACCTGCGCGCGGTGCGCGCCGTTTGCGACCGGCACGGGATTCCGCTGTTTCTCGACGCCTGCCGATTCGCCGAGAACGCCTGGTTCATCAAGATGCGCGAGGATGGACAGGCTGAGCGGACGGTGAAGGAGATCGTTCGCGACACGTTCGCCCTGGCCGACGGGGCCACCATCAGCGCCAAGAAGGACGGCCTGGTGAATATCGGCGGCATCCTGTTGTTGCGGGATGAGGCGCTTGCCGAGCGGGCCGACGCGTTGCTCATTCTCACCGAGGGCTACGTGACCTATGGCGGCCTTGCCGGCCGCGACCTGGAGGCCATGGCCCAGGGGCTACGCGAGGTCGTCGATGAGGACTATCTGTCCTATCGAATTCGCTCCACCGCCTATCTCGGCGAGAAATTGATGGAGATCGGCTACCCGATTGTCGAGCCACCGGGCGGGCACGCGATCTACATCGACGCGGGCCGTACCTGCGACCATATTCCACCAGAGCAGTTTCCCGGCCAGGCATTGGTCTGTGCGCTCTACATGGAGGCTGGCATCCGCGGTGTCGAGATCGGTAGCGTGATGTTCGGGGGCGGGGAGGAGCCGCCGGCGCTGGAGCTGGTGCGGCTGGCGATTCCACGTCGTGTGTACACGCAGAGTCACATCGACTACGTAATCGAGGCCAGCGCGGCCGTCTTTGAGCGACGGCATGAGTTGCCGGGTCTGCGCATGACCAACGCGCCCCCGGTGCTGAGACACTTCACGGCGCGCTTCGACGTCATACCGCGAGTCGCGGAGGCCGCCGGCTAACGGTCTGGTCGGAGACGGCTACGCGACTAGGAGAACGGGCGGGCCCTCGGCAACGGTGCCGATGATGGAGGCCTCGTGCCCGGTCGCGACGAGTCCAGCGAGAAGGCCATCGGCCTCAGCCTCGCTCACGCTCAGGAGCAAGCCGCCGGAGGTCTGCGGATCGAACAGCAGCTGCCGTTCGCGGGGCGCCAGCTCGCGCTTCGTATCGACGGAGTCGGTCGCGGCGGTTTCGTTTTCTCGAGCGCCGCGCGTCGATACGCCGATGTCGCACATGTGCCCGAAGCCCTCGTAGACGGGTAGAGCGCCCACGCCCACGGTCAGGGTAACCGCCGATGCTCGGGCCATCTCGAGCGCGTGGCCGGCAAGACCGTATCCGGTGACGTCCGTGCAGCCGGTGACACCATGTTCGAGCGCCAGACGAGCTGCAACGTCGTTCAGACGCTCCATTCCCCTGAGGGCGGGTTCCAGGCCGGCGTCGTCGAGCTTGCCATCGCGAAAACCGTTGATGATCGCGCCGGTGCCCAGCGGCTTCGTGAGTACGAGACGTTGTCCCGCGCGTGCTCCGGCGTTGGTGAGAAGGCGCTTCGGGTCGGCGCGGCCGACGACTGCAAGCCCATACTTCAATTCGGCGTCGCGCACCGAGTGGCCGCCGAGCAGCGCGCCGCCCGCCTCGTGAATCTTCTCCATGCCACCTTCCAGTATCGTCGCCAACGTGCCCTCAGGGGCGCCGTCCTCGGGGAAGCAGCACAGGTTCAGCGCGAACAGCACCGAGCCGCCCATGGCGTACACGTCCGACAGGGCGTTGGCGGCCGCGACTCGTCCGAAGCGGCGCGCGTCGTCACACATGGGAGTGATGAAGTCGGCCGTGGCCACGATGCCCTGGTCGCCAAGCAGGTACACCCCGGCATCGTCGGCGGTCTCCGGGCCCACCAGAACCACGTCGTTCGGAGGGCCACCACCCAGCAGCGGCGCAAGCAGGTCGGAAAGGTCCGCCGGACCTATTTTCGCCGCTCAGCCACCCGAGGTGGCGAGACGGGTCAGACGGAACTTCTGCTGCGAGGTCATCGGCCACCGGCGGGCGCGAAGCCGTCGACGAACAGCGACGTCATACGCTCGGCAATGCCGCTCGCGCCCATCTTGCGGTCGACCGTATGGAACCACCGATAGGTCCAGTTGAGCATGCCGAACAGGCACAGCGCGTGAACGCGGAGTTCCCCCTCTTCCAAGTCGGGCCGCAGGCGTCCTAGAATCACGGTGGCTTTGGCGGAGTACGCATCGCGCTGAGCCGAGACGTCCGCCCCCGCCTCGCCCGCGAGCGTGTCGAGCTCATGGGACATGACGCGCATCTCCGCGAGGCGGCTGGCGAAAAAGCGGATGTGATTGTCGATGAACACCCGCAGGGCCTCGCGTGGATCGTCAACCTGTTCCAGGGCGGCGTCGAGAGCCGTGTGGACGCGCTGGAAGTTGCCGCAGATCAGTGCCCGCAGAATCTCGTCCTTGCTCTCGAAGTGGTAGTAGATCGTCCCGAGACTGGCATCGGCGCGCTGTGCGATTTCGCGCATCGAGGTCGCCGCGAAACCGTTCGCGCTGAACGCTTGCGCCGCACCGGACAGGATGGCGTCGACGCGCGGGTGCGGCGGCGCCGGCGCGTCGGCAGCATCGTCTGGGCGCGCCTCGAGTCGGCTCACGGGGCGAGCGGGTACTCGAGAGCGATGCGCGGGGCGGGCCGGAAGCCGACATCGCGGAGGAACCCGAGAAGGTCCCACTGATCCCAGTCGACCTCGGTCTGGATATGTTCCACCCGCAGGCCACGAAGATTGTGGATGAGCTGGTCGAGCATCGCATGCGCCACACGGCGCCCTCGAAACTCGGGGTCCACGCCGATGCTATCGATGGTGGCGTAGGTGTCCATGTGCCCGTATTCACCGTGGTAAACGCGGCCGATGACAAAGCCCACCACCAAGTCGTCGATCTCGGCGGCGAGCGACACCCGGATGCCGGACTCGCGCAGCGCCGTGTCGATGCGTGTTTCGTAGTAACCGCGGCGATCCACACCGGTGGCGGCACGATCGATACGAACGAGTCGCCCCAAGTCTTCAACGCGCAGCTCGCGGACGGTGATTCCGTCGGTGGGGCTCTCGCCGGGCTTCAGATCGAGATCGACGCCAGTGGTCTTGTTCGGGTCCATGGGCCTTGCTCTACAGGTACTGGCCGCCATCCACTCGGACCACCTGTCCGGTGACGTAACTGGAGGCGGGCGAGGCGAGGAATGCGATGACATCGGCAACCTCTTGCGGGCTGCCCAAACGTTCGAGGCACGACTGATCGATGGCGGCTTGCTTGACCGAATCGGGCAGGTCGGCCGTCATCGCGGTGTCGATGTAGCCGGGACTCACGGCATTGACCCGGATCCCGAAGCGGCCCCCCTCGCGGGCCATGGTCTTTGCCAGGCCGATGAGACCCGCCTTGGAAGCGGAGTACGCGCTGAGGCCGAACTTGCCGCGCTCGCCATTGATCGAGGAGATGAGCACGATCGAGCCGCTGCCTTGAGCACGCATGTGCGGCACCGCCGCACGGCACAGATGGAAGGCTGAATCGAGGTTGACCGAAAGGACGGCATCCCAATCCGCTGCCGGCATCTTCCACAGCACCGCATCGCGGGTGATGCCGGCCGCATGAACGAGAACGTCGAGGCCACCCAGCGCCGCAACGGCGTCCTCGATAGCGCGTTCGCAGTCTTCCGCGACCGTCAGGTCGGCCACCGTGTTCCAAGTCGCTCCTGCCGGTAAGTGATCTTCGCGATCGACCGCTCCGACGACGAAGCCGTCGCGCGCCAACGCCGCCACGGTGGCCCGGCCGATGCCGCCAGCAGCGCCGACCACCAGGGCCTTTCGTTCCATCAGGCGACGCCTCGCTCGCGTAACTTCTCGTGGCGGAAAGCACCCCATAGTGCCGCGCCGAGCGCGCCAGCAAAGATCGAGTCGCCGTGCGTACGCAGCTCAGCCGGCACGCCCTGACGCTCGATTTCCTCGCCGAGCGCTGCCACCAGTCCGGTGTCCATGGCCAGCCCGCCGGTCATGAGAATCACCCCCTTGACGCCGGCCGCGCGCAGCAAGCGGGCATAGCGCTCTGCCATGGACAAGTGGATGCCCTTGAGGATGTCCTCGGTCTTGATGCCGCGCGAGACCATGTTGATCACGTCCGTTTCCGCCAGTACCGCGCAGATCCCGGAGGGAGCTTCCGGTTCCTGGGATTGCCGTGACAGCTCGCCAACCTCCGAAAGACTACAGCCGAGATAGCGGGCGATGTTCTCGAGAAACTGTCCCGACCCCGAAGCGCACTGCGATGTCATGCGATATCCCAGCACCTTGGAGCGCTCGTCCATGAGGATAGCGCGCGCGTGTAGCCCGCCCACGTCCAGAACGCCGCGAGCTTCGGGCTCCAGTTCTACGGCGCCGCGGGCGTGGGTGGTCATGCCGTAGAAGTGGCCGGTTCGGAAGGTGACGAACTCGCCCTCGCCGGTGGTGGCGACGTAGTCGAGGTCGTCTCGGGTCAGGTCGATTTCGCCAAGCGCCGTGTCGACGACCTCGTCAACGACAGCGGCGATATCGCGACGTCGAATTCGCTCGAAGCGCTGCCCCAGCCGTTCGGCGTTCTGGCCGGCATCGCTACGCGCAATAACGCACTTGACCGTGCTGGCGCCGACATCGATCCCACAAGTCGTAGTCATGCTGCGGCCTCCTCTGTACTCTCGTCGGCGTCTTCGGCCCGGCGCGCGAAGATCGCGGCGCCGAGGGCTCCGGTATAGATCGAGGCGGCGGAGATGTTGATCTTCCGCTCCCCGTAGTTCTCGGTAACGAGTTCGCGCAGGGCGCGCACGGCAGCGGGGTTGCGGGCGACGCCGCCGGTGAAAGTGAAGTCGTCGTGCACCCCGCCCGAGCGCGCCAGCAGTGACATGGCCCGCAACATGATGGCGCGATGCAGGCCAGCGAGGATGTCCTCACGCTGCTGCCCGAGGTTCAGTCGATCGCGTAGCTCGGCGCCAGCGAACACCGTGCAGGTGCTGTTGATCTTCACCTTGCGGGTCGACTTCATCGCCATAGGGCCGAGTTCATGTACACCGAGGTTCATCTCGTCTGCGATATAGCCCAGGTAGCGACCACAACCGGCCGCGCAGCGATCGTTCATCTGGAAGCCGGTAACGATGCCGCGTTCGTCCACCTGGATGGCCTTGGTGTCCTGTCCACCAATGTCGAGGACTGTACGGGTGCTCGGGAACGTGGCGTGAGCGCCAAGGCCATGGCACAGGATCTCGCTGCGGATCGAGGCCTTCGGGAAGGGCAGCCGGGCGCGACCATAGCCGGTGCCCACATGGGCGCGCTCCTGCAGCGGCATCCCGACCGCGTACTCCATCAGCTCGGCCGCGCGAGCGCGCTCGCCGGCTTCCAGGCCGGCAGCCTCCAGCAGTCGATCCAGAGCCTGCCCGACGTGCTCCTCGAAGGACACCTCGAGTTCCTGGTTCTCAACCTTGATGATGGCCTTGTCGAACATGCCGATCAGCACGTCCTGCGGCATGGTGCCCGGGTCGGCGGCTTCCTCGGACAGCTGCATGAAGGAACTGGAAGCGAGGTCGCGGAAGAAATCGGACTTGCGTTCGGCACCGGGCACGAACAGGGCTGGCGCACGGACCTCCATTTCGTCGACGATCTCGCCCAGAACGCGGTCGAGCGCCGGCTGCCAGCTCTTGTAGAAATCGTTGCGTGCGGCCACCAGCAATTCCGCCCGTAGCGCGTCGAGCGCGGCACCGTGCTTGGCCTCGGCGAACGAGGCCGCGATGACCGGGAGTAGAAGTTCGGTTCGCGGCGCCAGCTCGGCGTCGGCTTCGAGGGTCCGCCGAGCCAGTGCGAAGCGGGCGTCGACGAATGCCTCGGCCCGCGCCACCGCGCAGGCGACGTCATAGTTGGAACGGCTGTTGGTAATGCCCCGGCCGAGGATGGCGCCTTCGCTATCGAGGATTACCGCCTTGGTGGTGGTCGATCCGAGGTCGATGCCGACCCAGCAGTCGAGGCCGTTCATCCGGTTGCTCCCACGGGCTGTCGCCGCTGTTCGATCATCTGCAGGTACGACTCCAGACGGTTCTTGATGTTGGCGGCCGAGAAGTATCGCGGATCCACCAGGTCACTCTCGATGAAGCCACCCGGCACCCCCGTGCGTTCTTCTACTTCGCGCAGAATGACGAGCTGCCCGGCGGAGAACGAGTTGCACGACTTCACCGAGTTGATCAGGAAGCCATCGGCGGAATACTCGCGCACGTAGTCGCTGATCAGGTCGACACGCTGCGGCAGGTTCAGGTTCGTGTAGCAGCCGAGGCAGTACCGCGCGAGCGACTCCAGCGGCTTGCTCGGATCGTGGCGGAAGCCGCGATCGTACAGGCCGCCGACCTTGGTGTAGGTGCTGGCAACACAGACGGCGTTCTCTTCGTAGAACATCTTCCAGAACTCACGAAAATGCGTCCAGTTCGGTGGCCCCTCGACGACCAAGCGGTAGCGCTCGTCGGTAACCTCGCCGGCTGGAGTGACGGGCCCCTTGCCTGCCGCGATCCTCGCGTCGACCTCGGAGCGCAGCGCCTGGTAGTAGTCGATGCCGGCCTGGGTGCCACGGAACGCCGAAAAGATCGGGCCGATGTAGAAGACGCCGCCGAAGTAACCGTCGATCGGGCTCGGGCGGTGCTTGGCCGATTCGAGGACGTAGACGAAGTCTTCTTCCGCCTGCGCCGAGAGCGCCAGACGTTCCGACACGGCGTCCTCGTCGAAGCTCTTGCCCGTCACCTTCTCGAGCTTGGGGATGACCGATTCCTCCAGCTGCCGCACGATGTAATCGACCATCTCCTGCGTAATTTCGCCCCCGCCCTGGTAGGGAACGTGCAGCATGGCGATCTCGCAGTCGTACTCCTGCTTGAGCAGCTCGAACCACTTCATGAACGTGAAGCAGCCGGTGTACGAGAGCAGCAGCAGGTCGGGGTCCGGGATGTGCTCGCCGGTGGGCCCGATGTTGCCGCCCTTGAGCATGCCGATGTCGCACTTCACGTAGGTGCAGACATCCTCCGAGTGGCCGAGCTTCTCGGCTTCGCGGACGAAATCGCCGGATTGCTTGCGCATCCCCGACTGCAACGCGTTGATCTCCGGCAGCACCGGGAGCATGTCGAACGAGCGGATCAACTCGGTAAGGTTGCCCGGCACGAAGGTATAGGCAGTCTTGGCGCCGGTCTCGGGAGCCTGGGCGAGCGCATGGTAATGCTCGCCCAGAATCTTCTTCTGCAGGGCCATGCTGGCATCGCGCTGGGCCGGAACTGTCTCTGTCATGCGTCGCTCCAAAGCTTCAGGGCGTCGGCGAACGTCCCTGCTTGTTCGCGGATGGTCTGGAATTGCCCCGTGTTCTCCGAGTACTTCATGCTGATGTGTGAGATGCCGCGCTCGTCCAGCGCGCGCGCCAGCATGGGCCTGTCGAGCAAGGCAGGATCACAGAAAGAGGGGGCGGCAAAGATCACGCCTTCTGCCTGGCGCTTGTCGACCATGTCGGCGAGTTCCGCGCCCTTCACTTTCTCGTCGATGTAGATGAAGGAGGCGGCGGCTGCCTTGTCCAGGAAGGCCTTCACCAGGGCGTCGACGGGGTCGCCGACAGGACCTTCTGGGTCGATGATCGGCTCCGTAATCATGCGCGGGCCCAGCAGTAGATCGTCGTCGACGATCCAGCAGCCGGCCCGTTCGAGAGTGCGCAGCAGGCCGAGCGGCGGTTGCTCGCAAAAGGCGCCCGCCAACACGATGCGACTGTTGTCCATGAGCGGACGATCGGAATTCGTCGCTGCCTCGGTGTACTCACGCAGGAGCTCGTTGTGTTCCTGCACAGGAAGCACCAGCCCCGCCCGTTGCATGAGGTAGACCTCGGACGTGGGGGCGAGCCAGGGACGCTCACTGCGCAGGTCGTACAGATTCCGCAGCAGCCGGCGATTCTCGTCGTGCAGGGCGATCGCGGTCCACATCGACTCGTCGGTGATCTCGATCTCGCCGAGCTTTTCGAGGTCAGCGCGCAGCGACGTAATCTCGTGGCGCCACCAGTTGCCACCAATCTCCGGATCGAAGTTCTGCGGCACATCGACGTACTTGACGTACTTGTCGGGAAACTCCAGCTTCCATATGCCGGACATGTTGCGAATGACGTCGCAGGTGGAGGGGAACAGGAAGCCGTCGCATACGTCGAGGCGGCCCGAGAGCCCCAGCTCGACGACGCTGCGCGGGATGTGACAGATGTACGACTGGAAGTAGGCATCACCGCGGATGATCTCGACCTGGTCGGTGCCGCCGATGATGCCGACCGGGTGCATCCCGGCGGCGGTGATGATCTCGATGGGGACGAACACCGGCAGGTAGCCGACCACGCGGCGCGCGGGATCGGCCTCCTTCCAGGCGGCGACCCCGGTCAGGTCGACATCGAGGGCCAGCGCCTCGGCGCGTGCTACCAGTTCTTCTACCGTTGATGCCATCAGCCGTTCTTCCATTCCGGGTTGCGCTTCTCGATAAAGGCACGGATGCCTTCGCTGCCGTCGTGCAGGCTCAGTAGATCGTCCAGGTAAGTCCGTTCCTGGGTCGCTAGCCGGTCGTTGAAAGCGTCACTCCAGGCGCCGCGGAGGGTGGCTGTCGCGACCCGCAGCGAGGCGGCCGAACGCGACAGGTAGTGAGCCTCCACCAGCGACTGCAGGGTCTCGTCGAGCTGGCCATTGTCGACGACCTGGCTTACCAGGCCGTAGCGCAGCGCTTCGGTGGCGTTGAAGTCGCGCCCGCTCAGCAGGATGTCCTCCGCGACCGCGCGGGGCACACCCGACTGCAGGAATGCCGTCGCCGCTGGCGCGAACACGCCCAGGCGAATTTCCGCTGCGGCGAAGATGGCGCCTTCCTCCGCAACAATCTGACCGCAGGCCAGCGCTACCTCGAGGCCGCCGCCAAGACACCGGCCCTGTACGAGGGCGATGGTGGGGTAGGGGAATCCGGCCAGGATCCGGACCGCATCGCCCATGGCCGCGAGCATGCCGGGGGCCTGTTCGGGAAGATGTTCCTCGACGCTGGCGCCGAAGGAAAAGTGCTTGCCCGAAGCGCGGACCACGAGGAGTTTTGCCTCGCGGTCGGCCGCGGCCACGCCCACCTCCCGGGTGAGGGCCCGACACAGCTCGCCATCGAGAACGTTGCCCGGATGGCTGTCGAGGGTGATAACGCGGACGGCCCCATCGTGGGTCACGTCGTGTAGCAGGCTCAACTTTCTGCCTCGCCATACTGAGGCGAGATCGTTCGGATCAGCGTGTCATCCCATGCTTCGCCACGGGCAAGGCGACGCCGTAGTTCGATGAAATCGACCTCGCGGCCGACCTCGCGATTGCCCTCGTGGAAAGCGCGGAAGCCCGCCTTGGCCTCGGCAAACATGTTCAGTGCCAGCCAGGCGCGGTTGGACTCGCGGTTCTGATCCCAGTGTTCCTTCTTCTTCTTGCGCATCGACTCGATCGTCTTCGTCGTGCACTCGGGCATCAGATAGAGGATCTTGGTGACGAGCTGTTCGACGCCGCCGTCCAGCAGCTCGAAGTC
>JAJCXS010000290.1 GCA_029263335.1 Acidobacteriota bacterium
TCGCTCGACATCCTGACGATAGGAAGGAGTCGATAGCCCCGTTTCAGGGGCGCGACCTTGAAGGCCCGACTTCGTGGTAATTGGTGGAGTCGCAGCGGAATCCTGTAACCGTACCTTCATTACGAAAGGGCGGAATTGACACGAAGTCGGGCCTGATGCCCGACAATTTGGGGGAACTCTAAGCCTAAGTTGTGCAAACACTTAGGCGCCTTTTCTTTTCTGCTTGCCTATTCGTTTCCTGAAACGAATACCCGAACGAATACCCCGCAGGTTCAAACCGCCGTTTCTTCGATGGCTCACTTCGAGAGCCCGGACTTTCACATTCTCTTGCACACTTCCACATTTTAAAAACATAAAGCTTTTACTTTCAATGCTTTGCAACTATCAACACAGGATTCAAAATCCCGTGGGCGCAAGCCCGTGTGGGTTCGAGTCCCACCTCCGGTACTTCTACTCCTGGCAACCTACAACGCTTCATCGCCCCTATCGTGACCACCGATTGCGGGCTCGGCGTTTTGCCATCGCCGGCTACCTAGCCTGCGCCGGGGCCTCCAGTCTCCATACAGAAACGCCGGTATTCCCGGTCTCGTCAGCGTTGAGAAGCACGAGATAATGGCCGCGCACGTCGAACGGGGCTGTCATCTGGAACTGGGAGTCGGACCCTCGTACCGGTAGCGACACTTCTCCGAGATACTCTCCATCCGCCGCGAACAGGTCGAAAACCGTGTCTTCGTCGGCACCCCGTTCGGTGCGTACCCACAGACGCTCACGGTCGTCAAACTGCAAGGCCGCGCGACCGAAATGTGCAGTTTCCTCGCTCATTGCGGGTGTCGCCACCCCCGCACGAGACGCCATCCGTGCTGCCTCGGCGCGCTCGCGGTCAATACGGGCCTCGCTCTTTCGCGATCGCGCGATCGCGCGACCGAACCGCCGTAGCTCCTCGCCGTTCTCGCCGACGATCACAATGTCGTAGTTCCAGCCATCCCCGACTGCTATGTTGCCGTCCAGCGCCGCCGCGACGGCGAAAGGTGACAGGAATGCCGGACCCTCAGGATAGGACGACGTCTCGAAGAGAACACTGAGATCCATCAGTAGCACACCGTGTTCTCCAGTCTCCAAGCTCCATTTGTCGAGTCGGCGCTGAACACCTCCCTCGATCGGGTCGAATGTCATCACGTAGGCAATCCGACCTTCTTCGTGATAGGTAGCGGAGAGGGGCACACGGAAAGGAGCAATCCGCGGCGCCGCCACGATGCTACCGGTCTCGTCGAAGAGCTTGAAGTACTGCGCGTTGTCGTAGACAGCGGCAACTTCGTCGAACGGGAATATCCAGCCAGGCTGCTCCAGCTCCCCGGGCCCCTGCCCCTTCTTCCCGAACGGAGTCAGGGGCTTGTCAGGCAAGCCGAAGCGGCGGACAAACGGCTCGAAGCGATCCAGCGCATAGACCACACCATCGGGGCCTATCGTGACGCTGAAGGGTGCCAGCATGGCTGGCGGAGCACACTCTTCGCACCCGATGTCTGCTACGCGAACTGCTACCGGCACGCCGCCGGATGAGTCCCGCACAACAGCTTCTTCGTCGGCCCCGCACGCGGTCACACCGACGCATGCCCAAGCCAGGAACAGGATCCGGTATCGCATCGTTAAGTCCGTCGTGCGTGATGGGAACTTCGCTCACGGTACCTCGTAGTACATGGTACTGTCTACCGCAATGTACTAGGCAACACACAGGAGATACCCGTGAGCGCCGACCGCCAAACTGAATGGCTAGCGCAGACGCGGCGCGGATTGCTCGAGATGGCAGTTCTCGCGCTGATCGGCCAGGAGAGTACGTACGGCTACGCGATCGTGACGAAGCTGTCCGAACAGCCCGCTCTGGCCGCCGGCGAGGGCACGATCTATCCCCTGCTGCGACGTCTGCGACGCGATGGCCTGCTCGAGACGAGTTGGCACGAGTCCGACGCCGGACCGCCACGCCAGTACTACGAACTGAGCAACCGCGGACACGAGCACCTTGCCGCGCTGCGCAACGAATGGCTCGCCATCGTCGGCGCCATCGACGAGACCTTGAACCCCGAGGAAGAACGATGACTGATGTCGAGAACCCGGTGATCCAGCGCTACCTCAAGAAGTTCGAGACGAACCTCGGCACCGTCGAGGCCGCCGAGCGAGCCGAGGTCGTGCGCGAGATCGACAACCACATTGCCGAGGCGCTGCACGAGGGAGCGGACCTGAGAACGCTGTTACAACAACTTGGCCCAGCCGACCGCCTCGCCCAGGCCTACCGCGCGGAGCTCACGCTGAACGCCGAACCGCAGGCCTCGTGGTGGACCCGCTACGGAAGATTCTCCCTCCTCCTGGCAACGACCTCCCTGCCCTCCTTCCTGATCGTGCTCACCCTCACCCTATTCGGCCCCTTCCTCATGCTACTGGGGCTGTTTTCCATGCTCGTCGGCCCGTTCAACCTGTTGTTTCCGGGCATCGTCGAGCTCAGCGCCCCGTGGCCATCTCCACTGGCGGAAATGTCGGTATTCGCCTTCGGGATCCTACTGGTCATGGCGGGAACACTCGGGCTGGGGTCCCTGCTCCTGTACCTGCGAATGATGCGCCGGCTGTTCCGGCGCGCGCTC
>JAJCXS010000291.1 GCA_029263335.1 Acidobacteriota bacterium
TGGGACAGATAGACGAAGACCTCGCCCACCCCGCTCGCTGCGGCGGGCAGGCCGGACGGCGCTCCCACGACGAGATCGTCGAGGCCGTCGCCGTTGAGGTCGCCACGACTCGAAATCGCCCAGCCGAAACGGGCTAGCGGACCGCTACCGTGCCCGAGCCAGGCAGGGTCCCCGCTGCCCGAGGTGACCGGAGCGATCGTGACCACGGGAGCCGAATGTCCCCTGGGCCCGTATGGCGACCCGTAGTAGGCGTAGGCTGTGCCGGCGTTGGTGCCGGCAGCATTGCTCCAGGGGGCGCCGATCACCACGTCGGCGAGACCATCCCCATTGAAGTCGCCGCCACCCGTTACCAGGTAGCCGAACTGCGCCCCGACACCGTCGCCGTAGCGCACCCAGTCGGGCGTTGGCGAGGGGCCCGCGGCGGACCCGTAGTAGATGGTGGCCCGGCCCGCCTGTGCCAAAGTGATCATCGCCGTCGTGCGGGTGAATCGCGGCGCGCCGATCAGAACGTCGTCGACCCCATCGTCGTTCACATCGCCGACCAACGCGACGGTGGTGCCGAGCAGCGCCATGGTCTGGTCACCCTCTATGTTCCATATGGGCACCGGGCTCTGTGCGCTCGTGATGGGCCCGTCGTAAAGGTATGCGCCCCCCTCACGAAAGTTCCCATTGGCCAGGTGTTGCGCCCCGACAAGTAGGTCGGGCGTGCCGTCGTCGTTGGGGTCGCCACCGCCGGCCACCGCATGGCCGAAACGCGAGCCGTCAGCCGGCCCCGCAATTACCACCGGTGGTCCGGGTGTGCCGGCGGCGCTCAGATACACGTACACCGCTCCCTCTGCCACCAGGGGGTTGCCTGCCACATCGGCCTGCGGGGCGCCCACCGCGAAGTCGGCCGTTCCGTCGCCGTTGAGGTCGCCGGTCGCGGCCAGGCTCCAACCGAAATACCCGGAATGGGGACCCGCGGACCACACCGATGAGTAGTTCGAGGAAGACGCGGAGCCAGCGTAGAGCTCCACCGTCCCTGTCCCAAAGCCGGGGGCACTGATCAGGAAGTCATCAACGCCGTCGTTGGTGGCATCGCCGACAAACGCGACACTGTGACCGAGCCGCGCGTTGGCCTGAGCTCCTGCGATGACGCTGGTGGTCTGCGGCTGCCCACTTGCCCCACTCTCGTAGATCACATACGCGCCCGAGTTCGGCGCTCCGCCATCGAACCAGGGCGCGCCGACCAGCAGGTCGTCGAAGCCGTCGGCGTTAACATCGCCACTGCTGTCGATGGCCAAACCGAACAGATCGCGAACCTGTCCGGTGCTCGGCATGGCGCCCGGTAGCGACCAGCTGGGTCCTGCCTGAATGCCCGCGGGGATGCCGGCGTACACGACGGCGTAGCCCAGTTGAGGAATCCCGGTGGTGCCGGCCTGGTGTGCGCCGATAATCACGTCATCGACACCGTCGCCGTCGGTGTCTACCGCACCCCCGACCGCCGCTCCGAAGCGCTCTCGCAGGCCGGGAATGATCCAGTCGGGAGTCATCGTCGGTCCGGCAGGCGCCGGGGCGGGGACAGCGGAAAGACCGCTAGCCGACCCAAAGTAGACAAAGGCTTCGCCCGCGATGAAGTTGTTGTTCGGCCCACCGAGGATCACGTCGGCGTAACCGTCGGCGTTGACGTCGCCGGCGCTGGCAACCCCGGTGCCGAGTGCCCGCGGGCTCAGAACTGGAAGTACCGCGCCGGTTACCATCCAGTCGGGAGAGGCCGCGTAGCCGCTGCACGGTCCCTGCGAACCGCTGTAATAGGCGTGCATGATGCCCACCGGGAACTCGCCACCAGTGCCGTCGTAGGCCAGGTAGCTTTCGTCGCCGACGAGCAGGTCGCCACAACCGTCGCCATCGACATCGCCGGCGGCCGCGACGCGGTTGCCGAAATTCTGCAGCACTGCGGCGCCCGTCCAGATGGGCGCTGGATCGCCACCGGTCAGGTCGCCGCCGTCGTAAACGTAGGCCGATCCGTCAGTCAGACTCTCCAGCAGATCCACGTGACTCGGTGCTCCGATGGCCAACTCGGCGGTACCATTGCCGTTGGCGTCGTCTATCAGCGCTAGGCTCCAGCCGAGCTTGTCGTACGCCACACTGCCCTGAAGCTCGTGAACGGGCGTGGCTCCGAGGCCGGTGGGGGAGCCGAGGTAAACCACCGCCCTACCCACGTGCTCGGTACCGGCTGCCGAGTCGTAGCGGGGCGCCCCGATGACGACATCGTCGAAGCCGTCACCATTGACGTCACCGCCTCCGGCTACGGCCCCTCCGAACCACTCTCCCGGCTGACTGCCGCTGCCCACCCAGTTTGGAGTCGCACCTGGGCCGTTTGGGCCTCCGTAGAACGCCCATGCCTCGCCGGTCTGACGGCTCAGTGGCAAGCCGAGTACGAAATCGTCGTAGCCGTCGCCGTTGATGTCCCCGGCGGCCGCGGCGCTCGACCCCAGCCTGGCTTGAGGGCCTCCCCCGAGAATCTGCCACGGTGTCGGTGCCGTCGGGCTGCCCAGACCCTGCCGGGTCCCGTAATAGAGGTACGCGGCACCCTGCTGAAGAAAGGCGCCCCCATAGGCGGGAGAGCTGATCAGAACATCCCCGTAACCGTCGCCATTGATGTCACCCGCACCGGTCACCGTGCCACCGAACTCTTCACCCTGCAGCGTCGGGCCTGGCTGACTGGAGGTGGGATCGGGTTGTTGCCAGGAGGCGGTGCTCGACACCGGGTCGACGGTGACCGGGAAGACCGCGTCCTCGCTCTCCACCACAAGGTCGATGCTCGCCTCTGCGACCACCATGCGAGCGTTCAGAGTTCGACCGGTAGCGTCCCAGACGCGCAGGTCCTCATAGGCCATGCGCGCGCGCTGGTCTTTGACATCGACCAGCTGCGCGCCCCTGGGTGTTGGC
>JAJCXS010000292.1 GCA_029263335.1 Acidobacteriota bacterium
GTCGAGGTTTACCAGGACGTCCGAGGCTTCGACGAACTCGAAGCCGGCGCCGGTGATCTCGGTCTTGCTCAACTCGTCGTTGATGCGGTGGACCGACTCGTCACGCTCGTCAGCCTTGTCGGTGTGTGCGTCCACCACCGCGAAGATGCCACCCGGTCGGAGAATGCGCAGCAGTTCCGGGAGCGCCCCGATGCGATCCTCGGCAAGGCCCAGGTCGTGGTAGTTGCGGACGGTCAGCACCATGTCGACAGAGCTGTCCGCCATGGCGCTCGGATCGACTACTACTTCGATGTTCTCGAGGCCGAACGGGGCGACGCGCTCGGCGAAGCGGGTCTGGATCCTCTCGGTGCGCTCGGGGTCGCCACCGGTCCGTGCGTTGAGCAACGCGGTGACCTGGCCGGTGTCGCCAACGATCTGTGACACGAGAACGGTGTTGTAGCCGCCGCCCGGCATCATGTCGGCCACATGCATGCCGGCGTCGATGGCGAAGAAGCCGTACACGTCGAGCGGTTTGAAGCCCGCGTCGCGGAAGTGATCGTCTTCGCTGCGGGCAGCGTGTTCGAGGACCGCCGGGTCGACGACGCTACGCGACGGCTCTTCGGCCGCCGGCTCGGTCGCGGGGGCCTCGGGTTCTGGTGCGGGCGCCTCGCTTGCGCATGCGGCCAGCGTGCCAAGGGCGAGGATGGAGATACCGAACAGGGGGAACCGTGACAAACGCATATGGGGTCCTTGCTGAGATAGCGGCAGGGGTGCCAGCTGACCGTGTGGTCAGCTCGAAGCAGAGCGTGAAGGATACCGGGACAGCGGCTGACGCGGTAGGTGTCCTTGTAGGAGACTGTGGGGCAGCGAATACACCCCCGGATACAACCGACGAGACGGTGACAATGGCGATGATCAACGACAGCATGGTGACGGCCCTGAACGAGCAGGTGCGCCGTGAGTTCCAGGCGGCACAGAACTACCTGGCCATGGGTGTGCATCTGGACGGCAAGAGCCTGGAGCACCTGGCCGCGTTCTTCTACCGCCAGGCTGACGAAGAGCGCGAGCATGCGATGAAACTCGTCCGTTATCTGCTCGATCTGGGGCACCAGCCGACGATCCCTGCGATCGAGCTGCCGCCTGGGGAGTTCGAGGGCATCAAGGACATCGTGCAGGCCTCGTTGACCCAGGAACAGGCGGTTACCCGAGCGATCCACGAACTCGTCGATGGTGCGCTCACCGCCAAGGATCACGCCACCTACCAGTTCCTGCTCTGGTTCGTTGATGAACAGGTCGAGGAAGAGGCCAGCTTCGGCAAGCTGCTCGACATCATCGACATGTCCGAGAACGTCCTGCAGGTGGAGCACTACGTGCGCCACATGGGCGCGGAAGGCGAAGGCGGCGGCGAAGCAGAGGCCTGAGTGTGTATTCCAAGGACGTTATTCATATCGGAGATCACTTCTGAGATTAGTCGGGATACAAGCACCCACAACCTCGGAAGGCGCACCCGCTGTAGCTGCATGGCACGGCGAAGACGACCCCGTGCTTCCCTAGTGTTGCCGCCGCGCTCTCTTCCTCGGGCGTCGCTTCTTGGGAAAGGCTGCTCAGCGGGCGACCGACATCACGTAATCACGGACGAAGAACCCGGGTCTGCCGGGCACCGCAACGCGATCAGTCCGAACACGTAGTGCAAATCGATATCTCCCTGCCTCAGTCGGGACGCCTCCGATTCGGCCCGTAGCGCCATCAAGCACCAGGCCAGGCGGTAGGGTGCCCCGAGAGATGTCCCAGGCGAGTGGGCGATCGTCGCAACAGAACTCGGGGACTAGCGCCAACGCTGTCCCCACGTTCCCCTTAAGCAACCCGCGCGGACCAAGGATCACGGGGCCACGAGCAATCGGCAGCGACGCAGCCAGGGCATCGCGCGTGTCGATCATGGCGAGATCCTCGTGTCGACTCTCCTCCTCCAGCCTATCGTCGCTGAGATCGTAGAGTTCCCTGTCCCCATTGTAGTATTCGACGTATTTGTGCGAGTCGATGACTTCGCCTTTGTCGCCCACGACCAGCCTGCGGACCGCGAGCCATGCCGGATCGGCGTAGCTCTCCAGGACGAGTTCACTTCGCCAGTGGCGCGGTGTACCCCCATCGACAAATGGCCCGAGACTTGCTCCGGAGGTCTTGGTCGCGTCAGCGCCAGCGATGTCTAGGATGGTGGCCGACACATCGAGGTTCGCAGCCACCAGGTGGCGTACTCTTGCTGCGGTCATCCCGGGTCGCCAGATCACCAGGGGTACGCGGATTGACTCCTCGAAGGCTTTGTTCTTGCCGAACGCCCGGTGCTCTCCCCACAATGACCCGTTGTCGGAGGTGATCAGGAAGAGCGTGTCGTTCAGAAGACCCGTTTCTTCCAGCTGCTGCGTCACCTCACGCAGCAGACGGTCAACAGAGCGCAGCGTGCGCAGCTGGTTTCGGTGAAACTCGTCGCGATCCTCTCGCTGGCTCTCCCACTTATCTGCGCTATCTTCGATCCACGCGGGCTTGTCGTCAATGTCTGCTTCTGCGTAGGCGCGGCCCCGGTACACGAAATCGGAGAACAGCTTGGCGTCCTGCGCTTCCGGTATTGCTGGTTCATGCGGCGCGTGAGTTGACACCATCAGAAAGAACGGCTCGCGCGCGGATTGTGTGCTGAGAAAGTCGAGCGCCCATTCACGCTGCCTTTCCTCGATGTGTCCGTCAGCCCATTCAACCGTGCCTGCGTCCCATGTCGCCTTGCTCGAGCCTCGGCTCAGCTCAAAGCGGTGCCACGGGGTCTCAATGAGGTTCTCACGAGTGGTTGTTCCCGCGAAGAAGGTCCACCCTGGTGGAATGTAGGCCTCGCCCTGCTTGAGGCGGTTCCCCCGACCCTCCAACATGCGGGCCGACGCTGCTCGGAAGTTGTTCATGTACTTGCCGACGAAACCGGTGGCATATCCCAACTCCTGAAGAGTCACTCCGATCGACGCTTCGTGCCGGAACCGGGCGATGTCGGCATTGCCTCCAGTGTTGCCGATGATCCCTGTCTGCGCCGCGTAGAGGCCGCCCGACAGCACACTGGCTCGTACGGGGTTGCACGACGGGGTCGTAACCATGGCGTTGTCGAAGCGGATGCCTTCGCTGGCTAGCTGCGCCAAGTAGGGCATCGATTCGAGCGAATCCCAGCGCTGGTCGTCGGTCAGGATGAACACGATGTTGAGGCGCGAACCGGACCATGCGTTCAGCTCAGTCTGTGCGCGGGGTGAACTGGTAGAGTTTGGGCTTGGTTCGGACCTCGGATCTGAACAGGATGCCACCGTTACGAGCAAGAGGAGCAGCGCTAGCCGGTTGAAGGTGATGGACTCTCGCAATTGAAGCTCATTCGGGGAATTGTCGAAGGATCTTCTTCCGCAAGGCGCTCGCGGCGCCCAATTAAAGCACAGGAAACCAGGATGACAGCGACTGGAAACAGGGATGAACCCGGTAACGCCCGAGCCCGCATTGTTATGGCGTTGCTTGCTGGGCTCGTCGGATGCGACGTTGATCTCGAACAGCCGACGCCCGTAGAGGTACCTCCTTCCGCCAGTGGAGCGCACAGGCCAATCGTCGTAGTGACGATAGATACGCTGCGCGCCGACCACCTGGGCGCATACGGTTACGTGCGCGAGACCTCGCCCAATCTCGATGCACTGGCCAGGGAAGCGGTGCTCTTCGACCAGGCATACTCGACCGCGGGCACGACTCTCCCCGCACACGTGTCGCTCTTCACGAGCTTGTATCCGTTACAGACCGGCATCACGTCGAATGGTCCTGCGGTCGCCGCTTCCGGCGCCCGCGTGGCGCGCCTTCTTCAGGAGGAGCTGAAGATGCTCGGATACGACACCGGAGGATTCGTCAGCGCAGCTCCCGTCAAGGCGCGGTCGGGGCTCGACGCGGCGATGGATGTTTGGGCGGAGCCGGCTCGAGGCGTACCCCAGCGTCCGGGGAGCGAGACCACCGATCTGGCACTCGCCTGGCTAGCCGACCGCGATGGAGCGCCGTTCTACTTGTGGGTGCACTACTTCGACCCACACAGCCCACACGAGGCGCCGGAGGGTTATGGCGAGCTGTTCGCCTCGAGCGATGGTCTTGCCGAGTTTCAACGTGACCGAGGTTTTCCGGCGGACCGGAGCCCGGAATTGACCGCGTTGAACGACGCCTACGATGGCGAGATTCGCTATGCTGACGCGGAGTTGGCGCGGCTGATCGACGCCTTGCGCAAGGGAGGATGGTACGAGGAGGCCACGATCATTGTGGCCTCCGACCACGGCGAAGGCTTGGGTCAGCACGGCCGACTCGAGCACGGACGAGTCTACCAGGAGATCCTTCGCGTACCGCTGATCATAAAATTCCCCGGCAGGTTCGAGCTAAATGGTACGCGGTACGCCGATCCTGTCAGCCTGATTGACGTCGTGCCGACGCTGGTAGAGACCCTTGGGCTGGATGTTGGTTCGCGGTTTGTGACCCAGTTCGAGGGCACCAACGTCTTCGGCTCGTCGGCGAGAGGGCGCCAGTTGTACGCGCAGAGGACATTCCGTTCGAGGCCGAAGGCCTGGGGCCCGGGCAAGAAGTTCGTGCTCTTCGACGGTCGCTGGAAGCTCCATGATTCCACTCACGTGGACAACGAACTCTACGACCTCTTGGTGGATCCCCATGAACTCACCAATGTCATCGAGGAGCACCCCGAGGTGGGTGATCGCATGCACACGAAGCTCGCTGAGCTTCTTGGGCGCTTCAACGAGCCGGGTCTACGTCTCAACAGCGGCAGTGACGACATTCCCGACGGCTTCCTCGACGAGCTTCGGGCGCTCGGCTACATCCGCTAGCAGGAGGCGCTCTCATACGGGCCGTCCGTTGGTGGAGATCGGGGAGAACGTGTCGTTCAAGGACATTGTCCGATCTGGCGGGTCCGCCGCCGGCGCCCTCCCGAGGTCGCCCCCCGACGAAGTCGCTAGACCCAACATCTAGTTACTTTCCGGTGCTGGTCAACCGTCCCTCCGCCAGGCTAAGAGCCATCGGGACGTCTGTCGCGGGCGTTGAACCAGGCGATTGCTCCCGGCGCAAAAGCGATCAGCAATGTGCCCAGGAACAGGAACGTGACGGCGCCCGCTCCCTCCCGGCCCACGCCGAGCTGGCCTGCCACATAGATGAAGGCGAACTGTTCGGGGCCGAAGCTCAGCATGGGGATTGGCAGCCGCGGTATCAGGAAGGCCAGCGGCACCGCGATCGCCATCTGCACGAGCGACACCTGCACGCCGAGCGCCTGG
>JAJCXS010000293.1 GCA_029263335.1 Acidobacteriota bacterium
GAGGTCTGCAGCGCTGTGACGGCCTCGGCCGTCGGCGTGAAGCTGCGGCGCGGGCGGCCACCGCGAGTGGCGGTGGGCTCACCGAGCCGTGAGGTCACGAAGCCGCGCCGCTCCAATCTCCGCAGTACGACGTAGGCGGCGGTCGTAGAAACAACGCGTCCCGTACGCGCTTCGAGGTCCGCCACCAGCGGCACGGCGTACAGCTCTTGGCGCGCGTGCAGCAACGTTAGAAGAATCTGCTCTTCGAGCTCGCCGAGAGTCCGTCGTGTCATATCCGCCCTGAATCAATTCTTAACAGTGTTAATTCAGAGTATTTATTAACATTGTCGTGAATTGAAAGTCAAGGGAGGCACCACCGTGGCGCGGGCGAGTCACACGGGCCGTTTCAACGTTGGATTGCAGCTCGTGCTCGCGCGGGCTAGCGACGCCCGTGGCTCCACCGCTAGGCTAGGCGCTCTTGCCCCCTTGGACTGTAAGGACCTGACGATGAGTTCCAAACCTTGAGGCGTTGCTGGCTGGTCGCGCTGGCGGCTGTCGTTCTGTTCTCTGTTTCGGGTCCCAGGGCTTTCTCGCAGGGCGTGAGACGGGCCTTGGGCGATCCGGCCGGGGATGCCTGGCAGGAGCGGGCGCCGGAACTGTTCCGGGTGCGGTTCGAAACCAGTGAGGGCGAGTTCGTTGTCGAAGCGTTCAGGCGCTGGTCGCCGCGTGGAGTCGACCGGTTGTACAACCTGGTGCGGCTAGGCTTCTACGACGACACCCGCGTCTACCGTGTTCGCAGCGGGGTCTTCGCTCAGTTCGGGCTCTCGGGCGATCCCGATGTGAATCGTGATTGGTACGACCAGACGATGCTCGATGACCCGCAGCGGCACTCGAATTTGCGCGGCGTGATTTCGTACGCGATGCTCCCAGAGCCGGACACGCGCACCACCCAGATCTTCGTGAACTTGCGCGACAACCCCGACTACGACGAACAGGGTTTCATGCCGATCGCTCGAGTGATCGAGGGAATGGACGTCGTGGATGCGTTCTATGCCGGCTATGGCGAGACGGCGGGCGGTGGCATGAGGGGCGGCAATCAGGGACGGATCCTGATGGAAGGCAACGCGCACCTGGACGAGGACTTCCCGCGGCTGAGTCGAATTCTCCGCGCCCGCGTCGAGCCAGGCCAGGTCATGCGGTACCCGTCTGTGGGCGGCAACCGAATACGGGCCGAGGTGCACATGCTGCCGGCCGTTTCGACCGGCCCGCTCGATCCCGACTGGAGCCCGGCCGGAGAGCACCTGACGTTCTCGATGAAGGGCGACGTGTGGACGATGCCCGCCACTGGTGGAACGGCAAGAGCTCTTACGCAGGGCCCGGCCTACTACTTCGAGCCGCGCTGGAGTCCCGACGGCCGCTGGATCGCTTTCTCACGCGACCTGGACGGCAACCTCGATGTCGGCGTCGTCCCGAGCGCGGGCGGCGAGCCGCTCATGCTGACGGAACATGCCCATGTTGACGTGCAGCCGACCTGGGCCGCGGACAGCAGCGCCGTGTACTTCTCCAGTGCCCGGGCCGGCAGCTTCGACATCTACCGCGCCGAACTGCCCGCGGGCGACGAGGAAGCGTCAGTCGAAGCGGTGATCAGTGGTCGTGGACACCAGATTCATGCGGCGGTTTCGCCCGATGGCAGCACCATCGCGTTCGTTTCCGCGGTCCGTGGGCGGCTGGGAACGGGGGGCATCTGGACGCTGCCGCTGGCCGAGATCAACGACCCGGCGACGGCCCTCGAGAACGCCGCGCTGGTGCACTACGAGGAGACGTCCTTTCGTGCCAAGCCGCGCTGGACAGCGAACGGCAGGAACCTGATCTTCGTTTCCGACGAGGCTGGGAGCAACGATATTGCGGTGGTGCCTGCCGAAGGCGGTTCGAAGGCTCGGCTTACCCAAGCTCCCGAGGACGAAATGGACCCCGCGCCGAGCCCCGATGGTCGGCGGTTCGCGTTCGTCAGCAATCGTGGCGGCCCGACTCGGCTGGTGGTCGCACCCGCGGGCGGTTCGCGGCGTGGCGCCTGGAGCATGCCGCCGATCGAGGGGGAGGAGCCGTTGGCGTCGTTTGGCGAGCTGCGAATCCGGGTTGCCGACTCGACGGGCGAGGCGGCGGTTTCCCGCCTGCACGTCCAGGCTGCCGACGGGCGCGCCTACGCGCCCGACGGGTCGTTCCACCGCGTGATCTCCGCCACCGACATGCACTACTTCCATGCTGACTCGCGTCGTGGCGGCGAGGTGCGTCTGAAGGTGCCGGCGGGGCCGGTCGAGATCGAGGCCCGGAGGGGCCCCGAGTTTGAGGCTGCGTATGCCGTGGTGGAGGTGGTAGCCGGTACCTCCACCGAGGTCGAACTCGCGCCCCAGCGACTCGTGGACATGCCCGCGCTGGGCTGGGTCGGTGGCGACACCCATTCGCACGACCTGCACCAGGGTCGTCATGGGCTCGACCACGAGCAGTACTTCGCGCAGCTCGTGGCCGAGGACCTGCATGTGACCAACGCGTTGATCCATATGGATGGGACGCGTCTCATGGGGCGCTGGCGCGATCTCACCGGCGAGCCGTCGCCGCTGTCGACACCGCGCCATGTGCTGCAATACGCGCAGGAGTTTCGTGGTTCATTCGGTCATGTCGGCCTGCTTGGCATCAGTGAGTTCATCACCCCGCTGATCGGCGGTACCGGCGCGACGGCGTTCGCGCCCGACGTGCTGAACCTCGACTGGCTCGACGCGGCGCACGAACAGGACGGCATTGGTGGCTACATGCACCCCTACAGCGCCAACTCCAACCCCGCCGGCTCCGAGATCGCCCTCGACGTGGCATTGGGCAAGGGCGACTTCTTCGACGTTGCCAACTACCCGTACGACGATCTGTTCAACGCGTCGATGTACTGGCGCTTCCTCAACGCCGGCTTCCGACTGACCGCAACCGGCGGCTCCGACAACTTCGCCGATGTCTGGCGCGACGCGCCACCTGGGTCCGC
>JAJCXS010000294.1 GCA_029263335.1 Acidobacteriota bacterium
ACCAGGTGGTCAACGCGGTCAGCGTGCTGCTCGGCGAAGGCGAGTGCCACCATGCCGCCGTACGAGGAGCCGACAAAACTGTCGACACGAGCAAGATTCAGGTGATCGAGGACGCAGAGCAGCGCATGCGCCTGATCGTGCGTGGAAACCGACTGGCCAGCCGCGAGCGGTACGGTGGGGCCGCCGATGTAGTCGAGGGCGAGGACCCGGCACGTGTTCGTGTCGATGGCTTGGCCGGGGCCGACCATCTTCTGCCACCAGCCCGGGGTCTCGTCGGCGAGGTTGGCGGCAACGTGACGATTGGCGGAGATGCCGCCGAGCACGACTACGAGTCTTCCGACGGAGTTGCCGACGAGTTCGTAGGCGACGTGCGTTGCCTGACCGGCGGGACCTTTGAGTTGGGAGGAGCGCAGTTCGACGCTGCCGCGCAGCGTCGCGGGCAGAGCTTCGGGAAGCGACTCAGCGCGGGTGGGCGACGAGCCACTGGCACAGAAAGCGTCAGCAGAGCCATCGGTGGGGGTAGCGGCCGTGGCCGGTTGCAGTGTCATCTCGTTGTCTCCAGGTTGTGAGTTGGGCAAGTACCAACTCCTGGAGAGTCGAGGCGCGCGGTGCTGTGACCAGCGGGTGCGCGTCTGACACCCTCATCTGTCGGTGAGCCGAAGCCCCCGTAGGAGTTGGCACCTTGCGCACAGCCAGGTAGCTGCTTGCAGGTTGCCCCGACGTCAAAGGGCCTATCCCTCAGCCGGTCTCGATGAGTGCGTGTAACGTAGCAGCGCGTTCAAGGCAGAACAAGACGGTTTTTCCGCGGCCGACGACGACCTCGCGGCGAGGTCTGACCCGGGACGCGAAAGGAAGGAGACCTCAAGTGTTGCAGTCCGTAATGAAATTGCCGATCGCGAGGGTTGCCCTTACTCGCTCGCGCGTGGCGGCGCTGGCCGGGCTCGCGGTGTTTCTGTGCGCCACCGGCTGCAACACGAACCAACGACCGGGTGAGGCCGAACCGGTAGCGCAAGGCGATCAACCGGATCGTCTCCAGCAGCTGTTCGATGGCGAGCTGCCAGTGATCGATCTGACCCACGCGCTCAGCCCCGAAGACCCGCACTGGCCGAACCCCGCCGGCAATCCATTTACGTACGAAGTGGTCTCCGCCCACGACTCAGGTGCCGCCTCCATGGGGGCCTACTCAACGCCCGAGCATCACGGCACGCACATCGACGCGCCCATCCATTCCGCCGACGGTCAGCCGAGCGTCGACCAGCTCGATGCGGCCGACCTGTTCGGTCCGATCGCGCTCATCGACGTTGCTGCCCAGTGCGAGTCCGATGCTGACTATCAGCTGAGCCGCGACGACGTCCTCGCCTGGGAGACGGCCCACGGGCCGCTGCCGGAAGGCGCGGTGGTGCTGATGTACACGGGATGGAGCGGGAAGTGGACAGACTTCGAGGCATACAAGAACCAGGATGAAGACGGCAGGATGCATTTCCCCGGGTTCTCGGAAGACGCCTCGCGATTCCTGGTGGAAGAGCGCGCCATCCGCGGCATCGGTATCGACACGCTCAGCGTGGATGCGGCCAACGCCGGAGGCTTCCCATCCCACGGGGTCGTCAACGGCTCGGGTCGATACCATCTCGAGAACGTTGCGAACCTACATCTCGTGCCCGCCAGCGGTGCCTATCTGATCGTCGCCCCGATCAAGATCGAAGGAGGCTCCGGCGGCCAGGTCCGGCTGTTCGCCGTGGTTCCCGAGTAGCCGACAGCTACCGCGCAACGCCCTGTCGCCCACGGCCGCCGTCTATTCATCCTTCGCCAACACGATCCCGCCCGCGCCAGCTGCGATGACGGCCTCGTTGAACGGTGCGACATCGGTGACGAGAACCGCAGCCAAGGCTTCCTCCTGTTCCTGGAGTTGAATGCGAAGGTCCGCGATGCGGGCCATCGCTGCGGCGCTCGGGGCACCGTAGTTGCTGGCGACGTAGCGGTACAGGTAGCCGATCTGAGTGTCGAGCATCGGCGGGAAGTTGATCGGGTCCTGACCTGATTCCGCTTTGGTTTGGATGAGCACGTCCTCGATGGACGAGAGCTTCTCGGCCAGGGCCTTGGCCATCTCGGTCAGCCCGTCCGCCCCTTCCAGTGCGGCTTCCTCGGCGCGCTTGGCGACGCCGCTAGCCTGTTCGCGCACCGCGCGCAGTTGAACAATGGCATCGTGAGCTCGGGCCAGCATCCCCGCGAGCTCCACCGACATGTCGTAGTTCGCTTGCAGGTCGGCGACCGTGACATCGTCGCGGCGCGGATCCGCGCGCAGTGTCAGCGGCTGCTCGTACGCGGTCTCGCCAACCGTCAACCGGACGGTGTAGTTGCCGGGAACGGCGGCCTGTCCGCCGGCGTAGCCGAGATAGATATTGCCGTCGCGCAGGATGTCGGGGCGGGTGTGGCGCAGATCCCACATGACCCTCTGCAGGCCCCCCTTGGTTGGCAGCTTGTCGTAGCTGGAATCGCCTTCGGTGCTCCAGGCGCGAACGATGTCGCCAGCGCCATCGACAACCTCCAGCCTGACTTCCGGTTTCGTCGAGTCGGCTTCGCTGTCGGCCTCGTCGTCCGTCTCGGTCGTATCGTCGTCCGGCGTGGGTAGCTTGTAGATCAGTGCCGCGTTACGGGTACCGCCCGTGCCGTACGGGTTGCGCGCGCCAAAGAACCCGCCGCCTGGGGTTCGAATCGCGACGCGTGGCACCAGGAGCGCGCTTTCCGCATCGGCCAGCGCTTCGTCGATCTGGTGGAGCGGTGTGAGGTCATCGAGAATCCAGATGCCGCGACCCTGAGTGGACACCACGAGATCTTGCTCGTGGATCAACATCTCGGTGATCGAGGTCAGGGGCAGGTTGCGCTGAAATGTCTGCCAACTGGCGCCGCTGTCGAACGAGATGAACACGCCGAACTCGGTGCCCGCATAGAGCAGCCCCTCGCGCTCGGGATCTTCGCGTACGACACGTACCGGGTGATTGTCGGGAATGCCGTTCCTACCGTCCGCCAGCTGTCTCCAGCTCGCGCCACCATCGCTGGTCTGGAATATGTAGGGGGTCCAGTCATCCATGCGGTAACGGTGCACCGCAACGGTCACCTTGCCCGGCTGATGCGCCGACACGTCGATGGTGTTCACGGTGCCATCGACGGGCAGATCAGCAGGCGTGACATCTTCCCAGGTGGCGCCATCGTCACGCGTCACGTGGATTAGTCCGTCGTCGCTGCCGGCCCAGATCTCGTTGCTGTCATGGGGCGACTCGGCGATGGCGAAGACCGTGCCGTACACCTCCACCGAGGTGTGGTCGTGCTGGAGCGGGCCGCCTGGCAAATCCTGCTTTTCCTTGTCATCGCGCGTGAGATCCGGACTGATCACCTCCCAGGTGGCGCCCTCGTCGCGACTCCGGTTGACGGTCTGCGAGGTGTGGTAGAGCAGGCTCGGATCGTGCTGGGAGATCAGGATCGGAGCGTTCCACTGGAAGCGGTGCTCGAGATCGCGCGGCGCTATGCCGTCCACCAGCACCGGGTAAACGGTGACGGGCCGGCGTTCGCCGTTGCCATGGTCGTAGCGACTGATCTCGCCGATGTAGCAGCCCGCGTAGACGATGTCGTTGTTGCGCGGATCCACGGCGATATGGCCGCTCTCGCAACCGCCCACCGTGTACCAGTCCTGCGGGCCGCCACGGCCATCGCTGCGCAGGCTCAGCGTCGAGTTGTCCTGCTGCGCGCCGTACACGCGATAGGGCCAGCGGTTGTCGACCGCGACACGGTAGATCTCGGCAGTCGGTTGGTTTTGAACGCTCGACCAGGTGTCGCCGCCGTTCATCGTGACCTCGCCGCCACCGTCGTCGCCGAGAATCATGTTGCCGGGATCGTCCGGGTTGATCCACAACGCGTGCGTGTCGCCGTGGTTCGGGCGGATCCGGGTAACGGACTTGCCGCCATCAATCGATTTCCACACCGTTGTGTTGAGTACGTACACGGTGTCGCGATCGGTCGGGTCGGCCTGCACGTGCGAGTAGTACCAATGGCGCTGGCGCAGATTGCGGTCACGGTTGATCTTGTTCCAACTCTTGCCCGAGTCATCCGACCGATACAGGCCGCCGTCGGGATCGAGCGCCGAGACGAAGGCATACACCCGCGTCGGGTCGGCGGGTGAGACGCTGACGCCGATGCGGCCGGTGAGTCCGTCCGGCAGGCCGCCGCCGAGCTTCTTCCAGGTGCCACCGCCGTCCTTCGTCTTGTAGATGCCACCGTCCTCCGAAGCGTCGTAGGTGGTCCACGGCTTACGTTCGAAACGCCAGAACGCCGCGTACATTTCGCGCGGGTTGTCGGGGTTCATCGACAGGTCGACGGCGCCCACTTCATTGCTGATGAACATCACCTGTTCCCAGGTGTTGCCGCCGTCAGCGGAGCGGTACACGCCGCGCTCTTCGCTGGGGCCGAAGGGGTGTCCGAAGACCGCTGCGTACACGAGGTCATGGTCGTCCGGATGGACGACGAGCCGCGCGATCGTGCCGGCGTCGGGCAGACCGATGTGCGACCAGGTATCGCCGCCGTCGAGCGAGCCGTACATGCCGTCGCCCGTGGTGGCGTTACCGCGAATGCAGGCGGAGCCGGTACCAACATAGACGACGTTGAGATCGGAGGGTGCCACCGCGATGGCACCGATCGAGGCGGACTTGAACTGACCGTCTGAGATGTTGCTCCAGCTCAGCCCGACGTCGGAACTCTTCCACACGCCGCCGCCGGTGGAGCCCATGAGGTACTCTTTCGGCTTGCCCGGAATCCCCGTCACCGCCGTCGAGCGACCACCGCGCAGAGGCCCGATGAAGCGGTAGTTCATCGTCGAGAACAACTCGGGATCTACAGGTGGCGCGGAATCTACCTCTTCCGGCGTTTCTTGCGCGAACGCGCCGGAAATCGGGGCCGACCCGACGATGGTGATCACCAGGAGAAGAACAAGAAGGCGCGGTAGACGAGACACGAGGGGACCTCCTGGAAGTTCGATACGGAACTCGGCGAACCAGAAACTTGCCGCGATCCGCGTTCGACTTCAACCAGAGCGCCGCTGCGATGAGTCGTGGCTCGCGCCGTTCAGCTCAGTCCGAACGCAGCGCGGCCGCCGGGTCGTGGCGCGCGGCGCGCACCGCGGGCGGCACACAGGCCAGAGCCGACGTAAAGAACACCAGTAGGGTCGCGGTCACGAACGTCGTCGGATCGGTTGGGCTCAGGCCAGGCAGAAAGCCCGCAATCAGCTGGGCGACCGCGAAGGCCAGGAGCCAGCCGAGAGGAACGCCAAGGACTACTGGGAGCAGTCCGCGGCGCAGCACCAGTCGGAGGACATCGGGGTCGTTCGCGCCCACGGCCCGGCGAATGCCGATCTCCCGAACCCGGCTCGACATCGTGGCCGCGACCACCCCGTAGACGCCGACCGCCGCCAGTACCAGAGCCAGCAGGCCGAACATCCCCAGGAGAGTGGCGCCGACGCGCTGCGGCATGGCCTGGTCGAAGAGCTGGTCGTCGAGCGTTCGTAGCGCCGTAATGGGCACCATCGGATCGACTTCGGCCAGTCGTTGTCGCATGGAATCGATCGTGCCGGCGGCGCTCGATGTCGCGCGCACGGCGATCTTCATGCGGTCGGTCCCGACGAGCCAGTTCCACTGAGCGAGCGGCAGGTACAGGTAGGGTGAGGGCTCCTCGCGCAGGTCGCGGCGCTTGGTGTTGCCCGCGACGCCGACGATCTCCATCTCGAGAATGCCTTCGGGCCCGGGGATGATCAGGCGCTCGCCGACGGCGCCCCCGGCCGGGAAGAAGATATCCGCGAGCGCTTCGTTGACGATGGTGACGGGCGCGGTTTCTGAGCGATCCGTGGAGGCAAAGGTGCGCCCCGCAAGGAGCGGAAGCCGGAGCGCTTCGAAGAATCCGTCGGAGACGTAGTTCAAGGCCACGTTGCCGGGTTCATCTTCGCGAAGCTCATGCCCGACCACACGAAACGCCTCCATTCGCATGCCGCTCTGAACCGGCACGAAGATGCCCCACGCGGCGCGCTCGATCGTTGGCAGGCCTTCCAGTCCGGCAAGTGCCTCGCGCCGGAATGTAGCGGCCGAATCGTTGTCATAGCCCACCACGCCGATGTCCACGTTGGCCACGTACACATCGGTTGGATCGAAGCCGAGAGGGACGTCGAGGACGGTCACAAGACTACGCAGGAACAGGCCGCCACTGAACACCAGCGCCAACGTGAGGCCAACCTGGATTGCGGCCAGAGCCAGGGGCGCATTCCACCTGCCGCGTCTAGGTGCGGAGCCGTTGATCATCCGGGCCGGGTCCGGTCGCGTTCCGGCGAGGGCCGGGGCGACTCCGAACAAGAGTGAGCAGGCGAAGGCCACGGCCATGGTGAACGCGAGAGTCGTAGCGTCGATGCGGGTCGGGACGTCACCAAGAATGATGCGGCCGGGAATCTGCAGCAGATGCACGCTGGCCAGCGTCCAGCGTGCGAAGAACAACGCGGCGATGCCGCCGCCGAGTGACAGCAACAAGCTCTCGGTGAACAGCTGCCGCATCAGACGACCGCGTGGTGCTCCCATCACCATCCGGAGCCCGATCTCGCGGCGGCGCTCGGCGGTGCGGTTGAGCAGCACGTTGGCGACGTTGGTGCAGGCTACGAGGAGGGCAACCGCGACCATCGCGATCATGAGTGTCAGGAAGCGGCGAACCTCGTCCTCGCGGGGAATCGCGGCCTGCGTCGCCGGACGCAGACCCTCGAAATCCTCGAGGTAGGGGCTGGGTCGCTGTTCGAGCAGACCAGCCGTCGTGGTCAGCATCGCTGTTTCGGCCTGGGTCAGCTCGACGCCTGGGCGCAGGCGCCCCATGATTCGAAGCCACTGGGTCTCGCGGCTATCGAGCCGCAGTCGTCCGAACGAGCCTGGTGCCAGCTGGGCATGTAGCGACAGCGGCATCCACAGGTCGACGGACCGGTTCACCCGCGTGCCGCGGAAACCCCGGGGAGCGACGCCAATGATCGTCGCGGGTAGCCCGTTGACCTGGACCTCGGCTCCGATCGCGAGCGGATCGCCATCGAACGCCGATTGCCAGAGACGGTGACTGAGAACCGCGACCGGCAGGCGACGGGACTCGTCGTCGACCGTCAGGAACCGACCGGTGGCTGGGCGGAGATCGAGAAGGTCGAAAAAGTTCCCGGTGGTCAGTTCCGTCAACGCGGGCCACGCGCCATCGTCGGTGGCCAGGCTGTAGGGCCGCGACGAAGCCGACCAGGCGGCTAGGTCCGAGAACTGCTTGGCCGAAGCGTCACGCAGATCCTCGTAGTCAGGAAAGGAGAACACCGTGGCGGTGGTCACGACTTCTTCCGGCCGGGGTATGGGTAGCGGTCGCAACAGGATTCCGTCCAGAAGGCTGAAGATCGCCGTATTGGCGCCGATGCCGAGGGCCAGGGAGAGGATGGCCACTGCCGTGCTGACAGGTCGCCTTCGGAAGATCCGCAGGGCGAAGCGCACGTCCTGCAGCGCGGAGTTGCCGGCGTGCTCGGGCCTGCCAGAATGCGGTCGCCGCGGCCCGGGGCGCTCCTGGGTGCCCCGACCTGGACGCCGCAGTCGATACCTCATCAAACTGAAGACGACGCGCCACGCCTCGGAGGATCGCCACAGCGCTCCGTGACCGCCCGCCGACTCCACCAGGTCGCCAACGATCGCCTGCGCGGAAGGAGTGCCGACCAGCCGGCCGAGAAACCAGGTCATGGCCCTCACAGCTTCTTCAACTCGGGCTCGACGCCGTCCCACAGGTTCATCAGAGCGGCGCGCGACGCGCGCAGAGCGGCGCGGCCCGGTGCCTCGACCGAGTAGAAGCGCTTGGCGCGGCCGCCGCGCTCGGTGGAGGGACTGCCGAAGGCCGAACTGACCAGCCCCTTCGTCTGGAGACGCTCCAGCGCCACATAGACGGCGCCGCGACGGACCTCTCGACCCGCCGTTCGTCCGATCTCCTCGTGTACCGTTACGCCGTAGGCGTTCTCGCCGAGGCGCAGAACGCTCAACAGCACCATCTGTTCGAATTCGCCGAGATACTCGCTACGTGCCATCGGAGCCGCCATGAAAGAAAGGTTGAAAATATGTCCAACAATGTTGGTGAGCATACATAACATTGTTGGGCATATCAACAATCGTGCGCGCGCCGAGTAGCCGCAGTTACCGGACCTACAGCATGCGAACGAGAGCTTCGGCGCCGAGACGACCCGTCTCTGCGCCCCCGTTCATGAATCCGGAGAAGGAATCACTGAGGTGCTCGCCGACGAAGATCAGACGATCGAACACGACCTCCTGACGGCGCTGCGGGTTGCCGGACTCGATCCAGAAGTAGTCTTCGAACCGAGTCAGCTGCCCAGGCGCGAAGCTGGCGTATCCACCTCCGGTGAAGCGCTCGCGGGTCCATCGCGTGCGCACAGCACTCGGCTCCGCGGCGTCCTGCGCTCCAGGAACAACCTTCGACAGCTGCGCCACAAAGTCCCTGCTCAAGCCGTTGGCTGATTCCACCGAGGCGGCATCGACTTCGTCACCTCCGAGGAAGAAGGTGAGCGCGCCGTCGGTGCGGTCCGCCTGTCGAACGGTCGCGTCCCAGGCAACCGCGAAGCCAACGTCACTCCAGATCTCGCCGCTGAAGCCCCGCGCCTGACGCCAAACCCGATCGCGGAATCGCGTCACGAGCTTCTCGTTGCGGCCGAGGCCGGCCTGCCGAACGAACGCCATGAACTCGTCGGGTAGCCCGGCGGTCATTCGCACACGTCGCAAGGGCGGGAACGGAATTGCGACGATCACGAAGTCGGCCTCGACCGCGACCGCGCGAGCGTCACGGCCGAGGAACTCCAACTGGTAAGCACCCGCGGCGGTCCTCTCGAGTCGCCGCAATCGATGTCCTGTGCGGATAGGGCTCTCGAGCCGAGCCGCCAATGCGTCCGTGATCCGCGCTGAACCACCTTCGACCACCAGACTCTCGTCGCTGGCACTCGCGAGGTCGACCTTTCGCCCATCCACGGTGGGTAGGTTGAAGATCAACTGCAGCGCTGACGATTCCTCGGGCTCCACCCCGTACTCCGAACGGATGCTGGCTTCGATCAACTCCCGTGCGGGCCGACGGAGTTTCCGCGCGTGGAGGTTCAGGTAGTCGGTGACCGAGAGCACGTCGAGTTCCGCAGCGACGGTGTCGTAGTCTTCATCCAGGCGATCGGCGTCGTCGGAGATCTGCCGCGCGATGGGCCGCAGCCGTCGCGCCATGGTGGCCTCGGAGAACTCTCGATCGTTGAAGAAGTACGTCGCCTCGGGGAGTTGCGAGAGCTTCGCCAGCTCCGCGGCACGATCGAACAGCGGCACGCCGAGTTCCTGCGACAGGGTGCGCATGTCCCGGTGGTCTCGGTTGATCAGGTGGGCTCCGAGATCGAGGAAGAGGCCACCCTGCTCTACGGTGAGCATGCGGCCGCCAATCCGCGATCGCGCTTCCCAGATGGTGGCGGTATGGCCACGCTTCTCCAGCTCGTAGGCGGCCTGCAGCCCGGCGATCCCCGCCCCGATGATCGCTATGCTGGGCGGCTTGTTGTCGACCCAGGCAGCGGCGTTTCCGGGCAGGAGCGAGCACGCGGCCCCGGTCGCGGCCGTCGATGCGACGAACTTCCGCCGAGACCATGTGCGCAGATCACGCTTCCGGATCGGTGCTCGTCGCCCCTGCGTGCGAAGCTCCGCCCGGTTGGCGTCCTGGAGCAGGAGAACAAATCTACGAAACAGCGGGGAGTGAGCCATCGCACCTCCGTCTGGCTGGCCGCAACGCTCGCGATTCTGTACGACAGAGGTCGCACTGCATAGGGAACCAAGGAGGAGCGCTCAGCTTGAAGCGAGCGCTATTCCCACTCGATGGTGCCGGGCGGCTTCGAAGTAACGTCGAGAGCCAGACCGGAAACGCCATCGAGGGCGAGGATTCCCAGCCGTAGTTCATCGAGCAATGCCGTCGGCAGCTCTACCGGAGTCGCGGTCATAGCGCGGGCCGAGTGCACTGGCCTCACGACGACGAGTTCACCGCCGGCCTGACCACCAGCGTCGACGAATTCGACCGGCACGAGAACCGTGGGACACTGCCAGACCGTGGCGTACATGTCGTGGCGACCCAGCGCATCCATTACCAGCTGGTCGGCCTCGCGGAGAATATCGAGCCGCTGACGAGTCATGGTACCCGCGACGGGGCGGACCGCGGTTGGCATCTGTGGCCCGAGATTCCAGATGCAACGGTTCAGTCCCGGAATGTCCGCGGTGATGAACGAGGTCACCTCGATCAACCGGTCCCAGTCGGCTTCGCCGTGCAGCAGCACGGGGTGCTCGTAGGCACGCAGGTCGGCCTTGACGCCGACAGAACGAATGGGCAGAGCCTGCGCCCGGATGCCGAAGCGTTCCGAGGCCTCCGCCAGCTGTTCGGCGATTCCCTCGAGACCTTCATCGTCATGCGTGCCATCGGAGCATAGGCAACGGACACCCAGGCCCGGCCCGGGAAACGGATGACGCCACACCAGCTCGTGCGGCACGCCGAGCTGCTCGCCGAGCTCCCGGACCTCCACCTTGTACAGATCCGCCAGGGGCTCAACGACCTTGCCGGCCGCGATGAGCTCGTCGATGATTGGCACGCGGTTGTGGTGCGTCTTGATGGTGTCGGCGCGCTTGGTGCCACCGGTCTCCACGGTGTCCGGATAGATCGTCCCCTGGCCGAGCAGATGGTCTTCGATGCCCAGACGCTGAGCCTCGGCGTTGAAGACCTCGATGAACGTGTTGCCGATGATCGCGCGCTTGCGTTCGGGCTCGATCACACCAGCGAGTGCGTCGAGAAAGACGTCACTGGCGTCGACAAAATGAAGCTGGTCACCGAGGCCGAT
>JAJCXS010000295.1 GCA_029263335.1 Acidobacteriota bacterium
GCTGCACGTACAACCCGCACGTGCTCGCCATGCGGACCGGCCAGCCGATCACGGTCATGAACAGCGACGACACATTGCACAACGTCAACGTGCAGCCAGCCAGCAACCCGGCCTTCAACCAGGGTCAGCCGCTTGCCGGCAAGGAACTCGAGACGACTTTCTACAAGGCCGAGATCGGCATCCCGGCGCGCTGCGACGTGCACCCGTGGATGGGGGCGTTCATCAGCGTCTTCGACCATCCGTACTTCGCCGTGACGACCGACGCGGGTGCCTTCGCGATTCCGCAGTTGCCCCCCGGCGACTACGTGATCGAGGCGTGGCACGAGACGCTTGGCACCATGACGCAGAACGTCACGGTGGCCCCGAACGAGACTGCCGCCGTAACCATCGAGTTCGGCAGCTAGAGTAGTCGCGGGCCAGGCCCGCAGCGACTACGGCAATCCCTGTCGGCGTCCCGCCCAACCCGCGGGCCGCCGACTTGCGTTGAGGAGCTTCACGGTGCCCCAGCGAAACGTCACGTCCGGCGGTTGGCTGCATCTGTATGCGCGGCTGGTGGTACTCGCTACCTTCCTCCTGATCATTGCGGGAGGGCTGGTCACGAGCACCGATTCCGGGCTGGCCGTGCCCGACTGGCCGCTGTCATACGGCATGTTCTTTCCGCCCATGGTCGGCGGCATCTTCTACGAGCACGGCCATCGCATGATCGCGGGCACGGTGGGCCTGATGACTCTCGCCCTCACCGTCTGGATCTGGCGCAAGGAGGAACGCGCCTGGGTTCGCAAGCTCGGCGTCGCGGCACTTGTCACGGTGGTGATCCAGGCGCTGCTGGGCGGCATCACCGTGCTTTGGATGCTACCCCCGGTCGTCTCGACGTCGCATTTGGGAACCGCGATGGCGTTTTTCGCGTTGGTCACGGCCCTGGCAATCGTCACGTCGACCGGCTGGCAGCGCGCGGTTCCAGCTCGGCCTGTTCCCGGTGCGATGCCACTGACCCAGCTGGCCGGGGCCACGACCTTGATCGTCTATGGGCAGATCCTGTTGGGGGCCGCCATGCGCCACACGGGGGCCGGCCTCGCGTGTCCGGACTTTCCGCTGTGTAACGGCGCCGCCCTACCCGACCTGTCCCCACCGGGCGTGGCGTTGCACATGGCTCATCGGCTGGGAGCACTGCTCGTTGTCTGCGCCGTTGTCTATCTTGCCGATCGCACCTGGGGCCAGTACCCGGATATCCCGGAACTCCGCCGACCGGCGCTTGCGGCGCTGTTCTTTGTCGGTTTCCAGGCCCTCCTGGGCGCGCTCAGCGTGCTTTCCGGACTGTCGGTCGGCACCACGACGGCGCACGTCGCCGGCGGCGCGGCCTTGTTGTGCAGCCTTGTTGTCCTGACACTGCGCGCTCATCGACGTCTCGGACGCACCGCCCTGCCCACGGGGAGGAACGAGCCGGGGGCCACCGCGAGAGCTACCGCCTGAGGACGAGGATCCATGAGCAGCCCGCTGCGTGCCTACATCGAGTTGACCAAGCCCCGGCTGAGTCTTCTCGTGTGGATGACGACGCTAGGCGGCTACTTCATGGCACCGCACGGCACGACGCCACTGCGCCTGGTGGCCACTCTCCTGGGCACAATGCTGGTTGTCGGCGGCGCCAACGCCATGAACCAGGTGTACGAACGCGAGGTTGACGGCCTCATGCGACGCACACGCGGACGTCCGCTGCCCTCCGGCCGTCTGTGGGCCAAACCTGCGGGCGCCTTCGGGGTGATGATCGCGGCTGCGGGAGTCGCCCTGTTGGTCACCGTGGTCAACCCCTTGTCCGGCGGGCTGGGAGCGGCAGGCTTCATCCTGTACGTGTTCGTCTACACCCCGCTCAAACGCTTGTCTTCGCTGTGCACGCTGGTCGGCGCAATCCCGGGTGCGATCCCGCCACTGATCGGCTGGGCGGCCGCGGTGGGCACTCTCGACCGAACCGCTTGGAACCTGTTCGGAATTCTTTTCCTGTGGCAGATGCCCCACTTTCTGGCGATCGCGCGGCTGTTTCGCGAGGACTATCGACGCGGCGGAATGGCGATGATCGGCATCGAGGACGATGACGGGCCTCGCGCCTATCGACAGATGGTCATCTACAGTGCCGCGTTGATTCCGATGTCGCTCGGACTGACACAGATCGGCGTCGTCGGTACGTTCTACTTCGTCGGCGCGCTGATGGTGGGAGCAGGGTTCCTCGCCGCCGCGATCAACGCGCTACGGCAAGACAACCGAGCCGCTGACCGAGTCGCCTTCCTGTACTCCCTGGCCTATCTTCCGATCCTGCTTACGGCAATGCTCCTCGACCGGCATCTCCTTTAACCACATTCCGACTTCTGCACGCAGGCCATTCGATGAACGAAGTACCCGCCTGGGCCGCCAACCTGCCGACTGTCAACGCGGCGCTGAACACCACCAGCGCGATGCTGCTGCTGCTGGGGTACCGGTTCATACGGCGGGGCGAACGCGACCAGCACCGCAAATGCATGCTCGCCGCTTTCACGGTCGCGACGCTGTTCATCGTGTGCTACCTCACCTACCACTACTTCGCGCGTGCAACACCGTTCGGCCATGAGGGCACGTGGCTGCGAACGGCCTATATGTCGGTGCTGCTAACCCACACGGTGCTCGCCACTTTGGTCGCGCCGGCGGTGATCTGGACACTCGCCCTGGCCCTTCGCGGCCGCTTCGACCGCCACAGGAGACTTGCGCGACGCGTCTTCCCGATCTGGCTGTACGTGTCGGTAACCGGCGTCATCGTTTACGTGATGCTGTACCACGTCCCAGGCGCCGCCGGTTAGCCCGCATAGTCGGTCGTGACGCCGCGGTCGAACGCGACGCTGCCACGCTTGATCACACAGCGCGGCGCCAGCTGGCCGAAGCGGTACGGCAGCATGCGGTAGTCGTCGACATCGTAGATCTGCAGGTCTGCCTGCTTGCCAACGTCGAGGCTACCGGCAAGGTGGCCACGACCGATGGCGCACGCCGCATTGCGGGTGGCGGCCATGAGCGCGGCGGCAGGAGACATCCGCAGCAGCATGCAGGCCACTGCCACGATGCCGGACATCGATTCCACCGGACTCGTGCCAGGATTGAAATCTGTTGCCAGT
>JAJCXS010000296.1 GCA_029263335.1 Acidobacteriota bacterium
CGGTCCGAGAGAATCTCGTGGAGAATCTTGGGAGGCTCCGGCCCAAGCCGGAGCGCCATGCTCTCGGCAAGCGTCGGCGTGATGTACTTGTGCCCGCTGTGAACTCGCGTGATCGCACCCCTGAGCGTCTCTGGGCTGTGCCCCTTGGTGAGGTACCCGGCAGCCCCGGCCTTGAGTGCGCGCACCGCGTATTGGCTCTCGGGGTACATGCTCAGGATCAGCACCTGCACTTTGGGCAGCTCGGTAGCCAACAGGGCCAAGGTCTCCAGAAACGGTCTCCCCGGCATCGATATGTCCAACAACAGCACTTCCGCGGCCGCTTCCTTGCAGGCACCGACGACGTCCATCCCGCTATCTGCCTCGCCGACCACTTCGATGCCGTCGAACTCGGCGATGAGGCGCTTGAGCCCCTCCCGCACGATCTGGTGGTCATCCGCCACCACCACGCGGATCATGCCTCGACCCGTGTGGAGCAGTTGTGCAACGGCAACGTTACGATCAACTCGGTGCCACCCTCCGCGCGGCGACCAAGTTCCAGATTGCCTTCGAATGATGCCGCACGCTCGCTCATTCCCAGCAGTCCCAGGGATCGCTCGGCGCCGATCTCATCCACGGAGATGCCGATTCCATCGTCAATCACCCTTACCTCCAGGTCATCTCCGCGTACGCCAATCGCAACCAAGACTCGAGCGGCTTCCGCGTGGCGCACCACGTTAGTGAGCGCCTCCTGCACGATGCGAAACACGGCCGTGGCCGCATCGGGGGTCAACTCCGGGAGGCCCTCCTGTAGTTCTGCACTCGCCTCGATCGCGTTGCGTTCGCCGAAGCTCTCCAGGTGCCAGGCGACGGCCGCCAGCAGGCCCAGGTCATCAAGCGCCGGGGGACGCAGATCACTCGATATGCGTTGCACCAAGCCTATCGTGTCACCGATGAGCTCCGCCGCGGCACTAACGCGCTCCTGCACCTCCGCCGAGGTGTTATCGAGCTTCGACGTCATCCAACCGAGATCGATGCGGATGCACGTGAGGGCCTGGCCGAGTTCGTCATGCAGTTCGCGAGACAGGGCGATTCGTTCATCTTCCCGCACGCGGCGTAGACGTTCTGCCAGCTCGCGCAGCATTCTCGCTGAACGAGCAAGCTCGTCCTCGGCGCGTTGCCGTCCTACCGAGTCGCCGATCACGTTGGCGATCAGCTGCACGAAGTCCACTTCTCGTTGGCTCGTGGTGCGGCGTTGGTTGTAGAAGACTCCCATGACGCCAAATGGCGTTTCGCGGCCATGAATGATGACGGAGACGCCGGCAACAGCCCCGTGCTCGCGCACCAGGGTCGAGGGTTCAAAACGCGTCTCCGTATCGATGTCCTCCATAACGACGGCCTCGTCGGAACCCAGCGTGTAGCGTGCCATCGAGTCGGCGCGCGTCGCCAGCCGGGCGCTGCCCGCCATGCCAGCCGCCCAACCGACGCCGGCACATAGGACCGAGTGGGTTCCGCCGGGCAGGAGCTGGAGAATGCCTACGGAGTCGGCGCCAAGCCCCTCCGCGGCCACGGCAACGGCCTCGCGCATGATGTCTCCCGGCGCCAAGCCGGCTAACGCCCGCTCCCCGAGAGCCGCCGCGGCGGCCTGTTGTTCGTAGCCCATCTGCAAATCGGCGGTGGTGTCGGCCACCACCTCCTCCAGTTCCTCGCGGTGTCTCCGCAGCGTCTCGGCCGCTTCTCGTTCCGCCGTCACGTCCTTGGCCGTGCCGTAGGCTAGCTCCTGTTCGTGGTCGAGCCTCGCCCTCCATCGGAGCCACTTGCTGGAGCCGTTCTTGTGCAGGTAACGAACCTCGACCCGGATGATGTCCGCGCCAGCTTCGCTCTGGGCCTGGGCGTCGGCGAGCATCGCTTCCTTGTCGGCCGGGTGGACGAGCTCAAGATAGTTCTTGTTGAGCAACTCTTCCTCGGAATACCCCAACGTATGGCTAAAGGCGGGATTTACCCTCCGGTAGTTGCCGTCGAAACCCATTATGCCGATCATGTCCGGCGACAGTTCAAAAATCCGTTGAAATTCGTCCCGGGCGGCCTTCAGCTCGACGGTGCGCTCTGCGACCCTCTGTTCCAGGCTGCGGTTCATCTGTTGAACAAGAGTCTGCGCCTTCACGCGCTCGGTAATGTCCCGCGCATAGGCCCATATGTATTCCTTGTCCTCGTGCACGAAGAAATTGGTGTGGATCTCTACGGGAAAGACGACTCCTTCCTTGGTGCGATGGTGTGCCTCGAAGCGCGACGAGCCTGCTTGCTTCATGGCCTGCCAATGCTCGGGCCATTTCTCGTGCGGAAAGTCGGGATCGAACTCCGGCACGGACATCGACAGCAGTTCCTCCCGCGAGTAGCCGAGCTCGCGACAGGCGGCATCGTTCGCGTAGCCGACCTGTCCGTCCTCGTGAACCCAGTACGTCGGATCCACGCCCTTGTCCACAGCAAGCTGCGTGAGCAGAAGGGTCCTCTCCACGAGCTTACGATCGGTGATGTCCTGGACCGTACCGAGGAGCTTTAGCGGCGGGCCCTCCTCATCCAGTTCCATCTCGCCCAGGCCGTGAACCCATCGCTCCGCTCCATCTGAGCGGCGGATGATCCGGTAGTCCATGTCGAACCGCTGGCGCTTCGCCAGGACATGTTCCGTCAGGTAGGTCATCACCTTGTCGCGCTCATCCGGATGCAGGAGGCTGCGCCACTCTTGCACGGTGTGCGAATAATCCGGACCGATGCCGAGAATGCGCTCCAGGGCGGGCGAACACCTCCACGTCTCGGCCGCAATATCGAGCACGTAGCTGCCGATCTTGGCCACGTTCTGGGAGTCCGCCAACCACTTCTCGGCCAGGTGATCCGCCTCGCGGCAGCAGTCGATCTGCTCGCTCAACGACTCGTTGGCCCGCAGCGCGCTCAATGCGACATGGGTTCCGACGCCCAGGCTGCTCGCCACGCCCAGCATCAGCCACCAGCTGTACTCGCGATGCAGCGTCTCCATGAACGCCATCGCGCGTTGCTGCGGAATGAACACGGGCAGCGCCCACATCGTCGCGAGATCCGCAAAGTAAAAGAGTCCTATCGCGCCGACACCGACCGCCACCACGCGCCTGGCCACGCCCAGGCCAAGAGCGTCTAGCAGATCGGCTTCACGTCGGAGAAGGAGCACTGCCGCGACCGCGATGGCCCCGATCAAGATGTCGAGCAGGGTCATGAGGGGAATCGAGTCCCATACCATGACGAGTCCTTCCCGCGGGCCGTGCGTGCACTTCCAACGTCGAGGTGCGCCAGAACCCCACGGAGTTGCGTCTTAGTGCGTTGACGCTATCTTACCCAAATCTGGCGACGATTACGCGACGTCTGCCTATCGTTCGTTCCAAACCTGCCAGGTGGCCTGTACGTCGCCGCCGCGCACGGCGTGCACCGAGCCAAAGCACGCAGAGGTCAAGCAGGCGTGGTTGGGCAGGATCCTGAGGCGCGTGCCAACCGGGACGGACGCTGACAACCTCCCGTGCTCCTGACTCAAGCCCACGACACGCAAGCGCGAATCCAACTGGTGGGTCTCGTATTCTGACCACACTTCGCCCATGCTGCCGTCAGCGGGCCCGTCGTCCTTGGAAAGCACCAGGGCCCCCGCGTCACAGACGCTGTGTCCCGCGGCGGCGGAGACGACGGAGGAGACGACGCTGAGCGCGCAGTCTCCCAACGTGCAGGAACCGAGGGCTACCTGGACGCGATCGAAGTAGGCGTAGTTACCGGGCCGCGCCTCGCTGACATCGGTGAGCGAGCGGGCGGCCGTCATCGCGGGCGTCGAACCGACGCTCAGGTCGGGCACCGGTATCCCCATGGTGGTCAATCGCGCTGCGGCGCTCACCAAAGTCGCGCGTTCGCTTTCAGCCACAGCGGCTCGCGCTTCGTCCGTGGTGACGTCGTAGGCATCACCCGAGTGGGAAAGAATTCCGGCGAAGCGCAGCCCCGCGTCGACGATGGAGCGCGCGACCTCCCCGAGATCCGCTCCCTCGGGCGCTACGCCTGCCCGATGATATCCACAGTCGACCTTGAGCCATGTCTTGAACGGAAACCCCATGGCACCGAGCGCGGCGACGGCTTCGCGCGAGTCAACCACGACGCCGAGGTTGACCCGACCCGCGAGAAAGGCCGCCTCCTCGCAGCGGCTCGGGATGACCGGAAAAGCCCAGGTAATATCGTCGAATCCACCGTCGGCGAAGGCTCTCGCCTCCTCCAGTGTGGATACAGTGATACCGGCAGCGCCGGCCGCCAGCTGCATGCGCCCGATCTCGAGGCACTTGTGGGTCTTCACGTGCGGGCGCAGCCGCACGCCCAACTGGTCAGCTCGATTGGCCATCTGCTCGATGTTGTTCTCCAGTCGATCGAGATCGACGACCAACGCGGGTGTCGGTAGTTCGTTCAGTTTCATTGGCAAATGCTATTCCTGGGATGCCTTTCGGTGACATCGAGCGGTGAACGCAAGATTCTGCATCTGGACCTCGACGCTTTCTACCCGAGCGTCGAGGTTCTGGATAACCCCGAACTCGCAGGCAAGCCGGTCATTGTCGGCGGCATCGGGCCCCGCGGCGTAGTCGCCTCGGCATCTTATGAGGCTCGCTTGCTGCGCGTGCACTCGGCCCTGCCAACGGCGGTAGCTCGGCGCCGCTGCCCCGACGGAATCTTCCTGCGGCCGCGGTTTGAGCGCTACCGCGAATTATCGCGTCGCATCTTCGCGCTGTACCGCACATGGAGCGAAAAGGTCGAGCCGTTATCGATGGACGAGGCTTATGTCGACGTCACTCACCGGCCCGACCCCGGGCCCGCCATCGCCGCGAGAATCAGAGAGGACGTACACGAGCGCACCGGCTTGACGGTGTCGGCCGGCGTGTCCCATAACAAGTTTCTGGCGAAACTCGCGTCCGACTTCGACAAGCCCGACGGGCTGACAGTGATCGGCGAGGGCGAAGCCCGCAGTTTTCTCGCACCGCTACCTGCACGACGATTGTGGGGAGTTGGCCCCGCCACAGCGGCGCGGCTCGAGGCCGCCGGCCTCCGTACCATCGGTGACGTGGCTCGCGCCGACGTGGAACATCTGCGGCAGGTCGTGGGCAACGCAGCAATCAGATTGGGAGCCTACGCCGTGGGCGAGGATGACCGGGAGGTGTCCCCGCCTGGGCGGCCGCGCTCGATATCGGCTGAGACTACCTTCGACCAGGACATTCGCAACTGGGCCTCGGCGGCGCCCCATGTGCGCAAGTTCGTCACCAGGATCGTCGCCCAGCTTGAAAAGCACGACCTGTGGGCGCGCACCGTCGTCCTGAAGATCCGCTATGGAGACTTCCGTACGATCACGCGCTCGCTCACGCCCGACAAGGCTGTGCGAGGCACGGAAGACATTCTCGCTCTGGCGCGCGCCCTCGCCCAACGCGCCGAACGCCCACCCAGTGCGGGCATTCGGCTGATCGGCCTGGCCGTCCAGAACTTGGTAAGCGAGATGCAGGCTGATGTTACGTCCGGCGATGGCGACGACGACAGCCAGTTGCAGCTGTTCTGACCCGCCATGGGGGTCTTGCTAGACTGCGGGCTACACCAACGAACACAGGTCCACGGAGGCCGCGCATGGCTAGAGACGTTCTGCTCACAGGAGCCAATCGGGGCATCGGCCTGGAATTCGCCCGACAGCTCGCCGCTCGCGGCGATCGTGTGGTGGCCACATGCCGCAACCCGGGCAC
>JAJCXS010000297.1 GCA_029263335.1 Acidobacteriota bacterium
AGCGCGTAGAAGCTACCGTCGTAGCTGCCGAAATAGACGCGACCTCCGGCAACCGCCGGCGAAGATCGCACCTCTGCGCCCGTCTGGTGCCGGCCCGCCGCGAAACATGGCGACCTCCTGCCCAACACCGACCGCGGACGACTCGGGCGCCGGTTCTGAAGAGCAAGCACTGAGCGCGGCAAGAAGAACAAGGGCCACGAGGGCACTGACTTTCGGTGTTTTCATGGGTTGGGGTCCGCTGTGAATCAAGGAAGGGACAATGGCGCTACTCCTGCGCGGTTGTGATCTTTGACAGTAGGTCACCGGCTTTTCCATGACCGGCCGGGGGCCGGTGCAAGCGACGCCACCCGTGCCACCGAGTAGGCCGCTCGCGCGCCGGCGGTCGCTCCCGGCGAGACTGCGCGTTACAGGCGAGGGGCGAGGATCACGGGCAGGCCGCGACGGCGCGGCTCTCGAACTCGCAGTGCCCGATCGATAGGTCGCTTCTGGCAGCCAGCGGCGTGTACCTCCTGTACTCGCCTCCGTTTACGCGCGCGCTGATGACCGCTAGACTGCTGGGCCTTGTGCCACCCGCAGATGGAGTTGAGCCGTGATTCGTCGCCTCTTGAGCCTCGCAGTTGTCCTGCCCCTCGTCCTCGCAGCCTCGGGCTCAGCCGGGTCCACAGCCGCCGATCAGACGTCGCGAGTCAAGACGCCCAAAGGTCTGAAGGACAACATGGAGATCGCGGCGAATCCCAACGGCGACGTTCTCTTTGTCTACGACAGCCGTGGCTCGGTGTTCGCGGCGCTGGCCAAGCCTAGCAAGACTGGCAAGTACAAGGGCAAGAAGGCGAAAGCTGTCTCCTCGGGCGGGGGAGGCCGCAGTGCGACAGAGAATCGCCGCCCTACGGCGGTGTTCGACGTAGGCGCGAATGAGTACCTCGTTTCCTGGGACACGGGTCCGGAGAGCCTGCGCGCGGCCTCGGCGGACGACGCGGTGCTCGAATCGTCCGACATTCTGTCGCGGCGGCTCAAGGCGAAAAACGGCAAGGGCATCAAGTCGGTGATCGACACGGTCAGTGACGGACTCGTCAATATCTCGCCTCTGCTGGTGCGCTCTGCAGCCAACAACATCGACCTATTCTTCAGCGCGTCCGAGCCAACGGCCGCCAGGGCCAGCGGCCTCCCTTCGCCGTCCAGCGATGTGATTATCAACCGCCTCCTGGATGGCCGGACGGTCAGTCGGCGTCAGCTGCGCAAGCTCCGGCGCGAAGGTCTTATCTCCACGAAAGAAGTTGATGAGGGGGAAGATGAGGACGATGACGACGAGGACCGCGAATACTGCCTGACGATCACGGTGCTCCGCAATGGCAACGCGACTGCAGAGACAGCGCATGTACCAGGAATGGGGAACGCGTCCTTCGTGCCCACAACGCCTGGCCAGTTCCCCTCCGCCGACACCACTGCAGCGGCGCTCGCTCGCCTCGGACGCGGCAAGCTAATCGTCTGGCAGGAGGAAGTCAGCTGGCAGGAGGTCCGTGACGACGAGGGCAACCTGACCGACGGCCCTGAGCCGGTGCCTAACTCGGCGAAGCGCCCGTCGAACACGGTCCGAGCAGACGATCAAAACCGCGCGGGCCGTCGAGCAGGAAGCGTGTTCATGGCCACACAGGGCGGCGATGGCATGGCGCACCTCCTCGAGTATGACGACTCCGGCGCGCTCGTCAGCAACCGAGCACTGTTCGCTCACAAGAACGACATGAGCAGCTTGCGGCTCGTCGCGCTGCCCGACGGGCGTGGGATCCTGGCCTGGGTCAAGGCCAAGAACAATAAGAACGACGAGGTCTGGTTCCACGTCTTCGATTTTTGATTCAACGCTGCAGGAAATCCGATGACGCAAGATCGCCGCTCCTTTCTCAGGGCCACCGGCGCAGCGGTTTCGGCCGCCGCAGTCGGGGCGTGTACGCCAGGTACGTCATCGCCCGCCGCTTCCGCTGGGAGTGCCGATGCCCTTGATGGGATTCTGCTTGTGGCGCTGGGGCAGACGATCTTTCCGTCCGAGCTGAACGAAGCCGATCAGGAGCAGGCTGTACGGGAGTTTCAACGGTGGGCTGGCAGCTACGAGGCCGTGCCTGAGTTGAACCACGGTTACGGCACCGCTCAGATTCGCTACGGGCCGCCAGATCCGGTGCCAGCGTGGGGAGCCCAACTCGAAGCGTTGGAGCTGGAAGCGACCAAGCGTCACGGGTTGAGCTTCGCGGCGCTGGAGCTTGCCGACCGCGACACGCTCGTGCGCCGACACATCACTGACGACGACACCGGAATGCCTCCTCCCCTACGGGCACAGCACGTCGCTGTAGCGATGCTGTCGCACTGGCTTTCGACGCCAGCGGCCACGGACCATTGCTATGGAGTGCTCGTTACGCCACTCACTTGCCGCGGACTCGACAACGTCTCGCGCGAGCCGGAGGAGGTGACATGAGCCGCATCGAGGAGGCGGACGTCGTCATCATCGGCGGTGGAATTACCGCGGCCATGGTGGCCGAGAAACTCACCGAGGAGCGCGATGCCGACGTCATCGTGGTGGAAGCAGGGACACACTCCGCCCCCCTGGAGCAGCGTTTTGAGAGGCGGCAGCGCTACATCGACTACGGTGAGAATCCGTGGACCGATGATCACATCGAAGATCAGTCGGCCCCCGGGATCATGTCGCGCTCCATGGCTGTCGGAGGCCAGGCGCTGCATTGGGGTGGCACCACGCCGCGCTATACGCCGGAGGATTTCCGTCTCCACTCGATGTTCGGGGTCCACACCGACTGGCCCATCGACTACCAGACGCTCGACCCCTACTACCAGGAGGCCGAGGAACGCATTGGTGTGGCCGGCGAACAAGGCCCCGAGCCACTGGACCCCCGCGGCGCTCCCTACCCCATGCCGGCTGTGCCGCTGTCATGGACGCTCGATCGGCTACGCGAATGGGTGAACAACGCCGGCATCCCGGCCTGGGCCAACCCGGTGTCGAAGAACACCGTGCCCTGGCGAGGTCGCAACGTCTGCCAACGCTGCGACACCTGCAACATCTGCCCCACGGGCGCGAAGTACACGCCCGACTTCAGCTTCCAGCAACTCATCGCGGCGGGACGAATTCGACTTCATCCACGCACCCTGGTGCGCCGCCTGGAGCTGGAAGACGGCGGCGACCGGATCCACGCGGCCGTGGCGCGAGGCTACGACGATCCGGAGACCGATGTTGTCTACCGTGCCAGGACGTTCGTGCTGGCGGCGGGATATACCTGGAGCCCTCATCTGTTGTTGCTTTCCGCCCAGGGGCGCTGGGCGGACGGCCTGGCCAACTCGTCTGGCCTCGTCGGCCGATACATGACCGGTCACCGCAATGTCGGCGCCATGGTCGAGCTCCCGATGCGCCTGCTGCCGGGCATGTTCTTCGGACACTCGCTCATCTCCAAGTACTTCCAGCGGCCCACGGTGGCCGGCGGTCCGGGGCTGCCCAATGGATTCATGCGCCACGACTTCCGCGTGTGGGAATCCACCAGCGGCCGCGGCCCTCGCTTGCGCAACGACGCCGGCGCACTCCTGCTGGGCGACGATCTGATGGCCGATTGGCGCGCCCGCACCGCAACCGGCACGACGCGCCTGCGCGGCTACTACGACGTACTGCCGGATCGAGACAGCCGGGTGACGCTCGATGGCACCACCCGCAACCGCTTTGGTGACCCGCTGCCACATCTCGATTTTCGTGACGCTACGGTTTCCCGGGAACTCCGCCAGCGTACCGAAGACAGCATCCGCAGCGTGTTCGAGCGCGTAACAGCAGCCGGCGGCGGTCGCGTTCTCCGTACCTTCGTCGACGACACCCAAGACCACCCCGGCGGCGGGTGTCGCATGGGCGACGACCCGGCCGAGAGCGTCGTCGACTCCTGGGGGCGGAGTCACGACCACGACAACCTGTTCGTGGTTGGTGCCCCGACGCTGGTTTCGGGTGGTGTCAACAACGGCACGCTGACGTTTTCGGCCCTCTCGTTGCGATCGGCCGAGGAGATCGGTCGATCGTTCCCCGCTCGTACTGGGTAAGGTGCTCGTGCGCGACTAGCGATCCCCGCACGTAGATTGGGCTTTGGTCAGTAGCCCGGGCTCCCTACTATCACCGGTATGCGGAGCAGCCAATGACCAGTGAGTGCGAGCCGCCATCGATCGGCAAGCTTGGCGCGGATTCTCCCCAGGAACCGGTAGCGCCGACGCCGCGCTGGTGCGCCTACACGCCGCGTTGAAAACTCTCGACGCGGCCATGTTCGACGCCCTGCGCTGTCTCGATGTAGCCCTCGGACGCGACCCCACCTCGGCGCCGCCCGAGGAACTCTCTCAGCGCGAACTCGGCAGACTAAAACTGCACCTGGAGGCAGCGGTGGAGCCGCAGCAGGAGCGTCGAGATCGTGATCTCGGCGCCATGGCCCTCACCTGGGACGAAGCCGAAGCCGAAGACGCGCACGACCCTTCGGAAGCCGTGAACGCCTAGCTCCCGGCGACACGACCATCGCCGCGTGGCCCAGCTACTCCGGCGGGCCCTCGGGCGGTTTCGGCGGACTCGGCGGTTCATCACCGACCTCGTGCGGCTGCACCATCTCCGGCGACGACTCTTGCGTGCCCTTGCTCCACGTCATCAGCTGCTTGCCGAGAGCCGCCAGGCGCTCGCGCACCAGGTAGTTGATGGTGCCTTCGCTCCACTTGCCATCGTCGTCGCGCTCGCCCGCGGGCACCCCGGTGAGCACCTCGATGCCCTCATCGACATGGTCGACCGCCCAGATGTGGAACTGTCCGGCAGCCACGGCGTCGACCACGGCTGACCTCAGCATCAGATTCTGCATGTTCGCCCGCGGGATCATCACGCCCTGTTCGCCGGTCAGGCCCCGTTGCGCGCAAATCTCGAAGTAACCCTCGATCTTGTGGTTCACGCCACCGATAGCCTGTACCTCGCCACGCTGGTTCACCGAGCCGGTCACCGCAATACCCTGCTTGATCGGCACCTGTGCCAGCGCCGACAGGAGCACGTAGAGCTCCGTACTGGAGGCGGAGTCGCCGGCAATCTCGCTGTAGGACTGCTCGAAGGTAATCGAAGCACTCAGGGTCAGCGGCTGGTTCTGGGCAAACCGTTCGCCCAGAAATCCCTGCAGAATCAGCACGCCCTTGTCGTGGGTGGAGTGCGACATCCGCACACGTCGCTCGATGTTGATCACGCCTTCGCGACCCAAAAACGCCGCACATGTAATCCGCGTCGGACGCCCGAACAAATAGTCCCCCAGCATGTGGACGGCCAGGCCATTGATCTGACCTGCTTTCCCGCCCTCCGTGTCGACCATCAGCACGTCGCGCTGAATGAGCTCCTGCACACGCTCTTTGGTCAACGAGGCCCGGAACTCGGCCTCAACCACCGCCTGCTCGACGTGGCGTGCCTCGACAATCTCCGCCTCATCCTCCTTGGCCCAGTACGCTGCCTCGCGGATCAGGTCGTTCAGCTCTCCGAAGCGCAGCGACAGTTTCTGCTGGTCTTCCACGAAGCGCGAACTCTCATCAAGGAGCGCCGCCACCCCGCTGGCGTGAAACGGCAAGAGATCCTCCTTCTCCACCAGGCGGGCAACGAAGGGGCCGAAGCGCGACAATGCCTCGGCGTCGCGGTCGACCTGATAGTCGAAGTCGGCCTTGACCTTGAAGATCTCGCGAAACACCTCGTCGTACGCGAACAGCAGGTGGTAGTAGCGCGGGTTGCCAATGAGGCACACCTTGACGTCGAGCGGCATGGCCTCCGGCCGCAGAGTCGCCGCAGGAAACAAGCCGTAACGCTCGGCGTTGTCCTCGACTCGAACTTCCTTGTTCACCAGCGCCCGCTTGAGGGCCTCGTAGGTGAATGGATTGCGCAACACGTCTTCGATATCGAGCACCAGATAGCCACCGTTAGCCTTACCCAGAGACCCCGCCCGAATCATGGTGAAGTCGGTCAGCAGGGCGCCGAACTGTGCGCGGCGCTCGATGTGCCCGACAAGATTGGCGTATGTGGGGTTGCTCTCGATTACCACCGGAGCGCCATCGCTGGCGCCGTTGTCGACGACCAGGTTCACGGTGTACCGGTTCAGGTCGGCTTCTTGCTTCGGCATCTTGAGACCCGGAATCGGCAGCGAGGGTTCTTCCTGGGGCTTGAATTGCTCGATGTTCTCGAGCACATCCTGTTCCAATTGCCGCAGATGCTCGCTGACGTCATCCAGGTCGCGATAGCCGCGTGCGATGTCGAGCATGAGAGTGCCCAGCACGTTCATCGCGACCTGCCTGTTGAGGTCCCGTAGCTCCTCCCGCAGTGCCTGGTCAACGCCCTTGACCTCGGACATGACCTCTCGGATGTGAGCCTGCAGGTCCTCCATGCGGGAGTCGAGATCTTCGCGCTCCTCCTCCGGCATGTCCTGGTATTCCTCCTGCGTCAACGGCTTGTCGTCGCGCATTGGAATCGTGCGGAAGCCCATTGGAGTGCTCTTGACCTCGAAGCCACGCTCCGCCGCTTCCGCCTCGAGGCTATCGATGAGTTCCTGTTTCTTCTCTTGGAACTTCTCGCCGGTGGTCCTCTGCTGCTCTTCGTACGCCTTACCGTCGAACGCTTTCGGAATCAGCTCCTGAAGATCGGCGACGAGTTCCTTCAGGTCGTCGCGCAGCCGCGCCCCTTTGCCGGCCGGCATGACCAGCACACGCGGGGTGTCGGGGTCCGCGAAGTTGTGCACGTATGCGACATCTGGCGGTGTCGGGCGCCCTGACGATGCGGCCGCGAGAAGGCGACGCAGAATCGTCTTGCGACCCGTACCCGGTGCGCCCGCGAGAAACAGGTTGAACCCCGAACTCGAGATGTCTACGCCGAACTCGATGGCTCTTACCGCCCGATCCTGCCCTATCACCTGGGTGAGCGATTCGAGTTCCGCGGTGGTTTCGAACCCTAGAGCGCCCGCGTCGCAGGTGTTGCGTAGCTGTTCCTGGCCGAGCTTGAGGTTGTCGGTCATGAGATCGGCAGTAGCGACCAGATCGCGCCGGCGGCGGCCAAGGTCAGAGCCACGGCCAGTACGACTTTCAACATCCAACCGGTGCCCCGCTCAACCAACATGTGGTCGTACCGCGCAGCGAAGTCATCCGGTTCGCCATTGACCCCGACGCCGTTCGTGTCACTCATGGTGCTTACTCCTCGATCATGGCCGCGTCGGCGGCGAAGCCGCCCAGCAGCGCCAAACATTCTTGTCGGAAGTCTCGATCATCTCGCAAGTCGCCGGCGAACGCTGTCGTCCGGGCAATAGACCCGCGCTGGCTTTTGCCTCGGGCGAACACGCACAGGTGCTCGGCCTCCAATACGCATGCTGCCCCACGGGCCCCTATTCCGCCGGCGAGGTGGTCGGCGATCTCCTGCCCCAGCTGCTCCTGCAGTTGCAGCCGGCGCGAAACACAGTGCACCAAGGCCTCCAGGCGTCCCAGTCCCAGCAACTTCTCCCCTGGCATGTACGCGACGTGGGCCTGGCCAAAAAAGGGCAAAACGTGGTGGCTGCACACCGACACGAACGGAATCGAACTGAGCGTCACCAAATCGCCCTCGACCTCATCGAAGGTGCCCTCGAGGATCGCCTTCGGGTCCGTCTGGTAACCAACCAACAGCGACTCCGACCAGGCCTCCGCACACCGTTCGGCCGCATCGCTCGCCGCCTCATCGGTTAGTCCGGCGGCCACCAGGAACCGGGCGGTCGCGGCCTCCATCGCGGGGCGATCAGGGGGCGCGACATCTCGACCATCGGAGCCGGTGGCAGGCGTTGGCATCGACGAGACTCTTGTTCCTAGAACGACGGTCGCAGCGGGACTGCCGCAGAGTAGAGCGGAGGGTGTGTCATTGCAATACCGCCTCGCTGGCCGCCAGCGAAGCCGCCACGACGCCCCTGACCTCGCTCCCCAGAGCATCACGATCCTTGAGCGACAGATGTGCCGTCGCCACCGGCTGCAGGAATTCGATCTCTACGACACCCGAGCCCACTCGGCTGCTCCCCTTGGGCAGCAGCTCGCGCGTTCCCCGCAGGACGAATGGCGCCACGGGAACGCTCCCCTGGATGGCCATGACGAACGGCCCCTTCTTGAACTCGCCCAAATCACCTGTGTCGCTGCGCGTGCCCTCGGGAAACGCAAGAAAATCGTGCCCGTCCGCCAGAGCCGCCGCCGCATCCTTGAGGGCGGCCAATGCCTGCCTCCTATCGCTCCGATCGACCGCCGGAAACCCGGCCCTGCGAATCACGCGGCCGAAGATCGGCAAGCGAAAGACTTCGATCTTGGTGAAGGTCCTCACGTCGCGCCCGGTCGCCAGATACGACACCGGCGGGTCGAGGTTGCTGACATGGTTGCCGACGAACATGTAGGTCTCGTCGTCGGCCAAACGCTCGCGCCCGGTCACCACCAACCTGATCCCCGCGACGCGCAGGATGATGCGGATCCCCAGTCGGGAAAGCACATGCAAAGGCCGCGTCGAGCCACTCAACCAGGATGCCAACAGACCCGCTGACCCGAGAATCAGGAGCACTACGGCGGCGACTGTGCCAACGAGAAGACTGCGCATCAAGACGGGGCGTTGCTGACTCGGAAACTAGCGTGAACGGGGGCCCGGCGTGGCTCAGGAGCTAGTGCAGTCTGTAGGTAACCGTGAAGACGGCAATCACGGGAATCGCCTCGCCGTCTTTCATGCCGGGCCGAAACACCCATGACTGGATCGCGTCCATCGCCCGCCGGTTGAGTTCCTCGTCGGGCAACCCGCGCAGCAGCCTCGGCTCGACAACCTTGCCATCGACATCAACGATCGCTTCGATCCAGACCTCTCCTTGGATACCGCGCCGGGTAGCCTCCGGAGTGTACTCGGGATCGACTTGGCGAATGATCTCCGGCGACATGACGCCGCCGTCACCGGCCCGCACCGCCGACCCGCGCAGGCCCACGCCGGGCACGCCGTTCGGCATGCCGAAAGCAAAGTCCTCGTCGGCCTCACCAAAGTCCGCGTACGACGACTCCTCCGGTTCGATGGGCTCGGGATCGTCGGGCGTGGGATCCGGGATCGGAATCGGGGTCGACTTCTTCTTTTTCTTGGTCTTCTTCGCCTTCGCTGGCGGCGCCGGCGGGGTGTATTTCTTCACCACCGTGGCCGACGTTCGATCCATGGGAACGACTTCGAGTTCGCTGACCGGAAAGATCAGAAGGAACGCCGCAAAGTGAAACACCAAGGCAGCGATGCCCGCCTTCTTGAGCGTGACCTGGCGCTCTTCACCCTCGGTAAAGTACTCGGTGACGAGGTTGGCACCACGGCCTGCCGGCTCCGTGGCCTGCTGCGTGCTCTCGGCCCGCATCTTGGCCCACCGCTTGTGCTTCTCGCTACGAAGCGAGAGCTTCGGATATCTGCCGCCGCCTAGATTCATAAATCAGATCGTGTTGGCCCGAGCCGTCCATCCATGTGAGTTCATTATAGGAGGCGCCCGATTAGGGGTCTATGACAACCGCATCACCCGACATTGAGCGAGCGGTTGAGTCGCTGTATGCTGCTTTGCCCGACGCCCCAGACCGGTTACCTGTTCGTCTCCGAACTGAAGCTCAAACCAGGATAGCGACCAAGTATGGCGACCGCTGCGAAGAAACGGCCGAAGAAAGCCTCCAAGGTCATTGCCATCGTCCGGCGCGACGACTGCACCGGCTGCGAAGCCTGCATCATCTTCTGCCCCGTCGACTGTATCGACCTGAAATTGCCGGAAGAAAACCCGATCGAGAAGTACGTGCTCATCGACAAGCAGACCTGCATCGGGTGCTTGCTGTGCGCCCGCTACTGCCCGTGGGACTCTATCGACATGGTGCAACGTGCCCCCTTCGAGGAGACTGGCGATCTCGTCTTCGCCTAACGGCTCTTCGCGCCCCCTCAAGCTCGTTCCATGCCCGGGATGTGGCAGCCGTCATCGGCCGCTTCGTAGCGCGGCTGCGCCGCGTCGATGTCGCCACGCTGCATGTAGGCCTGCGCCAGGATGCAATTGGCTTGCGGAATCAGGTAGGTCGATGTGCCGCGTAGTTCTTCGACAAGAAGTAGCGTGCTGACGGCGCGATCCAGCTGTCCCCGCGTCAGGTACTCGCGACCGAGCCTCAGATAAAGGTCGGGAATCGGGGGCCTCTTCAGCGCCGCCACGATCCACGCGTCGAACGCGTCTTCCTGTCGCTGCTGCACCTCGTAGATCACCCCGAGATGGTAGCTCGCGGTACCGACGTCAGGATGCACGTCGGCCGCACGCTGCAACAACTCTTCGGCTTCGCCGTAGCGCCGCGCCTCTCCCGCTGCCTGCCCCTTGCGCACGAGCATCATGGCGAGCAACTCCTTAACGCGCAAATTGCCCGGCTCTTCGGCGAACAACAGCTCCAGGCTCGCGAGAATCGGCTCGGGATCGCCTCCGCCAAAAGCCCACGTCTCGCCGAGAATCAAGGTGTACTCCAGGCGAGCATCGAAGTCGTCGGGATGATCCACGAGGTGGCTCTGATAGAAGCCGATAGCGCGCGCTCGATCGTTGTAGTCGGCGGCCTCGCGAGCCCGCTCCAGATCGCTACGGCTGTCCGAGCAGGCGACCGCCAAGAGTGCCGCCACTGCCATGGCCGCTTGTCCCCACGAACGATTGGTCACGGCTGCACGATCCTGCTCTTGCCATCATCCACATCTCCGGGAGGCGGAGGCTCGTGTTGGCGCAAATGCTGGTACGCGGCCATCACGCCGCGCTGGATGATCGCCCGGGCAAAGGGGTGGTCGGCATAGAGATCGTCCACCGTCTCGAAGGCGTCCCCGGCAACCACTGCGCGGATCACGTCGGCCGGGTCGCCGACGGTGGCCATCACGCGAGCCATCTCGTGCAATCGCCCCTTCAGACGACCGCGTTCGCGGGCGTCGAGACTATCGGCAACGCCGGAGACGGCCTGGTCTACCTGCCGCTTCCGCTGTTCCTCGTCCACGAGAATCTCGCTGGTCTCGGCCGCGCGCACGGCAGCAGCGGCGTCTTCGGCCGCCGGGCCCAGGACCGCCCAGGCGGAGAAATATGGGGCGCCCAACAACTCCACGGCTTCCCTCAGCACCTCGCGGCGCTCGTCTTCGGTGGCCGGGAGGCCCGGCAGCGCCGGATCCCACGTCTCCACGGTATCGAACAGGACCGCCGCCGGACCCTCGCGAAACTTCGTGTATCCCGTCGGGACATCCGTCTGCGATTCGATGTTGAGCGCTTCGGTCGCCCGCAGAATGCCGGCAACGGCGGCCGAGGGAACCAGAGCGAGCAGTACCGACGGGTTGTCCCGGAGCCGCGTCATGTGCCGGCGAAAATCGCCGCGAGTGGTGTCCAGAATCTCGGCCTTCCTGATGCCATGAACATCGTCGGTCACCGCCTCGAGCAGACTGTAGCGGCCCGCCGCCGTTGGCGACAGGATCCACATGATGCGTCCGCCGAGCCCATCGACACCCGTCAGGTAGGCCAGCGAGTCGCCTACCACGTCCGGCGGGATCTCCATCGAGAATGTCTCGCCCGGATCGTCCGTATCGATGGACACGCCGCGTGCCTTCAACCGGTGCAGTGCTCGCTTGGCAGCCTTGGCAACAGCGCGGTCATCGCCAGCGCCGAGTTCCCGCAGCAAAGGTAGCGCGGTTTCGTCACCATGGGCGCCCAGGCCATCGGCAACCTGCAAAGGCCCCGCCAGTCCCATCGCCAGTGCCGTCGCCGCGACCGCCGGATCGGCGGCGATACTGTTGTTCGCCCACGCATCGAGCGTCGGTTGGCGCCATGCCTCGGGCAGCTCGAGAACGGCCTGGAGTCCTGCCGGATCCGGCGCCGCGACGAAGCGCTCCGCCATCTCGAGCGTCGCGACCACCTGGCCGGGCACCTCGGTGCCACCGTCACGCAGCGACCTGACCGCGGCGGCCTTGGCCACCAGCGGCACCGTCTTGCGCAGTGCAGCATCGGCGATTACCTCGTCGAGGCCACCTGCCTTGAGAAGCCGGCCAAGATGGATCAGGGCGGCCAAGTCGTCGGCCTGAGCATCGCCGATCAGATCGGCGAGGGCCGAGGTCAGATCGCCATCGGCTGTCTTGATCGCGTCGAGATGTTCGTAACGGAGCGTCGCCTCCTCGCCGCGCCGACGAAGATCCCGTGCGGCACGCAGGAGCGCTGGCTTCAATCCCTGAGGGTCAGACATGAGTCGATTATAGGAGTCCGCCGTGTCGCACGGCAGGTGAAATGAGGTGTATCGATGATCTCGGCCAAAAACCCGACGCGGGAAGCCGGCGCATCGCGCTATTCCGCGTAGCGTTCGAAAATCAGGCGCAGACCCTCGAGCGTGAGCAAGGGATCGACGCGATCGACGTTGGCGCAAGCGCCGCCGATGGTGGCCGACCAGCCACCCGTAGCGACCACCTGCGGGACAGCGCCGAGCTCCGCAATGATCCGGCGCAAGAGACCGTCTACCAACTCGGCATAGCCGTAGAACAGGCCCGACTGCACCGCGCCGGTCGTGTTCTGGCCTATCACCTGCGCGGGTTCGGCCACATGAACTCGGGGCAGGCGCGCCGCCCGTTGAAAGAGAGCGTCGGCCGAAACGCCGATGCCCGTTGCAATCACGCCGCCCAAGTACGCCCCGTCCGGGTCGATGACGTCAAAGGTGGTCGCCGTACCAAAATCGACCACGACGACCGGCACGCCGTACTTCTCGCGCGCCGCGACTGCGTTGACGATGCGGTCTGCGCCGACAGCCTCGGGTGGGTCATACAGGATCGGCAAATCGTCAACGAGTCGAGCGTTGACCATCATGGGGTCCATACCGAAGTAACGTCGACCCAGTCCGCCAAGCGCCGCGCTGAGTGGCGGCACGACGCTAGCGGCCACCATGCCGTTGATCGCCTCGACGGCGATCCCCTCGAGCTGCAACATCGAGCGCATGCGACCGCCGAGTTCATCGGCCGTCTGGTCGCGATGAGTCGACAGCCGCCATTCGGCCATCAGCGCTCCGGCGGAGTCGAAAACTCCGAACTGCGTCTGCGTATTGCCAACGTCAATTGCGAGCAGCATCAGCCGTCACTCCTACAGGTCGCCAAAACGCGTGAGGGCCTGGAATGCCCGGTAACGTGCGGCAATCCGTTCTTCATCGAGGTTACGTATGCCGCCCAGGCTGAACGCCTCGACGCAGAAGGAGGCCATCACGCTGCCGGCCACGATGGCACGACGCAGCCCGTCGGGGCCGTGCTCGCCGCTGCGCGCCAGGTGCCCCATGAAACCACCTGCGAAGGTGTCGCCGGCGCCCGTGGGGTCGGCAAGCTCGCGTAGCGGATACCCGGGAACGGTGAACACCTCGCCTCCCAGAAACGCCGTCGCTCCATGCTCGCCACGTTTGATCACAATGGCCGTCGGGCCCATCGCCAGGATATTCTCGGCCGCCCTGACCAGGTTGTATTCATCCGCGAGCTGCCGCGCCTCTTCGTCGTTGATCACCAAGATGTCGACGCGCCCGAGCACCTCGACGAGCGCGTCACGCGAGCCCTCGATCCAGTAGTTCATCGTGTCCAGCGCCACCAGGCGCGGCTGCACGACCTGATCGAGAACGGAGAGCTGCAACTCGGGGGCAATGTTCGCCAGAAACACGTGTGGCGCCTCGCGATAGCTCGGCGGCAACACCGGGTCGAACTGCTCGAACACGTTCAATTCGGTGAACAGGGTCTCCCGTTCATTCAGGTTCCAGGAGTACTCCCCTCCCCAGCGAAACGACCGTCCCGGCCGGCGCTCGATTCCCTGAATATCCACGCCGCGTTCGCGGAACACATCGACGTCGGTCTCGGAGAAGTCCTCGCCGACCACGCCGACCACCTGCACCGGACAGAAGTACGAAGCAGCCACGGAAAAGAACGTGGCGGCGCCACCGAGCGTGTCCTCGGCGCGACCGTACGGAGTGATGACCGTGTCATATGCCACTGACCCCACAACAACGATGCTCATTGCGGCTCCTTCGCCTCATCAACCGACTGGTCTTCAAACAGAATGGAAAGCCGCTGGCGCACCTCGCCGGGCATGCCCTCGGGTGCCTGCAGCAGCGCTCGCGACGCATCGCCGCAGGACGACGGCTCGTCAACCGGCAGCATACCGATGGCACGCCGCAAGACTCTCTGGGCATTGTCCACCGAATCCCTGAGGTTGCCCAGTGCCATCTCGGCAGTCACATCTTCATGGCGCTCATGCCAGCAGTCGTAGTCGCAGGCCATCGCCAACGTGGCGTAGCCAATACCTGCCTCGCGGGCGAGCTTGGCCTCGGTGGCGTTGGTCATGCCAATAACGTCCATGCCCCATGAGCGATACAGGTGACTCTCGGCGCGCGTCGAGAACTGCGGACCTTCGATGCACAGGTAGGTACCGCCAGCGTGCACCATGACGCCCTCCGCACGTGCCGACTCGACCATCAGCGCACTCAGTCGCGGGCACACCGGGTCGGCCATGCTCACGTGAATCACCGCGCCGGGCTCCGCGAACGTCGATACCCGCGCGCGCGTGCGATCGACGAACTGATCGGGGACCACCAGGTGCAAAGGCTCGATCTCTTCCCGCAAACTGCCGACCGCGCTCACCGAGAACAGATTGACCACGCCGAGCGACCTGAAGCCGTAGATATTCGCCCGGTAGGGCACCGCGCTCGGCGGAAAATGATGCCCGCGGCGATGGCGCGCCAGGAACGCCACCGGCGTCCCGTCCACCTCGCCCAACACGAAGTTGTCGGACGGTGCGCCATGGGGTGTCTGCAGCTCGATCTCGTCGTGAACCTCGAGGCCTTCCATGGTGTAGAGGCCGCTGCCACCGACCACACCGATTCTCGGTTGTCTGGTACTCATGCCGTCCTGGTGCCTGTTGAGAAGAGACCCGTTGGGTTCGTGCCGTGTTTACTCGTCGCGCTGCAACAACTCGCGGGCGTGCTCACGCAGCCCCTCCGTAGCTTCGATGCCACCCAGCATGCGGGCCAACTCATCTACCCTGCCGGACGGGTCGAGCGCCACCGTCTGCACCGTGGTGCGCTCATCGGTCGCCGCCTTGCTGACACGCACCTGCGTATCGGCGCGCGCCGCTATCTGTGGCAGATGAGTAACCACCAACACCTGGTGAGAGGCGCCGAGATGACCGAGCCTGTCGGCCAGCCGCTCGGCCACACGGCCACCACCGATACCGGCATCGATTTCGTCGAATACCAACGTCTGGGAGGGCGCCGAGGCCATCGCGGCGAGTTTCAACGCCAGCAAAACCCGGGACATCTCGCCACCGGAGGCCACACGCGAAAGCGGCCGCTCCGGTTCTCCGGGATTGGCCGCCAGCTGGAACTCTACACCTTCGTAGCCACTGCGCGTGGCTCCCGGTGGCAGGCCGGAACCCGTATCGCGTCCCTCAGCCGCCAGTCGCGCCACGAAGCGGGCGCCTTCCATGCCGAGCACCTGAAGCTCCTCGGTAATTCGCCCCTGAAGCTGCTCCGCCGCTTCGCGTCGCGCCGCACCGAGTCGCCGCGCCGCGTGGTCATAGTCTCGAACCGCCGCGCGCGCACCTTCGGCGCGACGCGTCAGCTCCTCGTCGCGATTCTCGATCGTGGCCAGCTCTTTCTCGGCCTGCTCGGCGCGGGCGAGCACATCGGCCACCGTGTCGCCGTACTTGCGCCGCAACGTATCGATCTCCGCCAACCGCGTCTCTACGGCCTCGAGCCGCTGGGGGTCGGCCTGCACGGAGTCTCGATACAGCTGCAGGGAACGGCCCATCTCTTCGATTCCCCAGCGCGCCTCCTGCAGCCCCGCGACCGGCAGGTCCGCGCCGGCGTCGAGCGCGACGATCGTCGCGACGGCTTCCTCGGCCCGGGCCACCAGCACGCTGGCGGCGTCTTCGGACTCGTAGAGAGTGCCCAGCGCCTCGACCGCGGCGTTGGACAGCTCGTCGGCATGCCGCAAGCGCTGACGATCGGCGGCTAACTCTGCCTCTTCGGCGGGGTCGAGCTGGGCGGCACGAATCTCCTCGAGCTGGAACCGCAGGTAATCGGCGCGCTGCGCACGATCGCGATCGTCGGCACGCAGCGCCGCGAATTCGCGGTGCAGGAGCGCCGCCTGATCCCACAACGATTCCACCTCCCGGCGACTCTCGATCAGCTCTCCCGCCGCATCGAGCAACTCCAGCTGCGACGAGGGCGCCAGCAGCGTCTGACTCTCGTGCTGGCCGACGATGTCGACCAGCAGCGCGCCGAGGCGGTCCAACATCGCCACCGTGACGAGGTTGTCGTTGACATAGGCACGGCTGCCCCGCGCGGCGATGCGTCGTCTCACCAGCAGCTCGGGCTCACCCACCTCGATCCCTTCGGACGCCAGCAGCGCCACCACGTCCTGCCTGCCGGAGATATCGAACAACGCTTCGACAACCGCCTCGGAGGCGCCGGCGCGGACCTGATCCAGAGCGGCCCGCCTACCGATGACCAGATCGAGGCCGCCGAGGATGATCGACTTGCCGGCCCCGGTCTCGCCGGTAAACGCAACGAGACCCACGCCGGGCTCGATCGAGGCATCCTCGACTAGTGCGAGGTCGCGAATTCGCAGGTAGGTCAGCATTAGGTTCTCTTGAAGTGAGACGGCCACAGCCTGGCGAGTATCATCTAGGTCTTGTCCGTCACTGTGCAACGGTGACATCCATAGACCATCGTGTTAGCTTGATGGGATCTGCTGCCGGCCGGGGGTAGTTCGGTAGCGGCTGCTCCCTATCGCAACCATACCGGGTATCGACCCGACAACTTGCGCGTGAGGAGTCCTTTGCTCTTTCTGCAGGTGGGTTTCATGTCCGAGGGCGTCCTCGGGCTTATCAGTGGTCTGGGTCCTTTGGCCCAGGTGGTCCTGGGCATACTGGGCCTGTTCTCGGTCTTCTCCTGGGCGGTCATCGTCGACCGCCTGATGCTTTTCCGCAAGGCCGCCGGCCAGGGGAAGGAATTCCTCGACGCCTTTCACACCAGCAGCAAGTTCTCCGAGCTGCGCAAGGCGAGCGAAGCCCTCGATACGACGCCGCTCGGCAGCATCTTCATGGCCGGGTACTCGGAGATCTCGACTCAATTCGAGTCGGCCGAGGGCGAGCGGCCCCCGATTCAGATGGAACCGCTCGAACGCACGCTGCGGCGGGCCGCGCACTCCGAGCGCCGTCAACTCGAGCGCGGCATGCTGTTCCTCGCCACGACGGGCACGGTTACGCCCTTCATCGGCCTGTTCGGCACCGTCTGGGGCATCATGAACGCTTTCCACAACATCGGCGTCTTCGGCAACGCCAACCTCGCCATCGTGGCGCCGGGCATCAGCGAAGCACTGCTGACCACGGCGGCCGGGCTGGCCGCCGCGATTCCCGCGGTCGTCGCCTACAACCATCTGAATGGACGCATCCGCGGCTTCGCCACCGACATGGAGGACTTCGGGCTCGAGTTCATGAACATCGTGCAGAAGACCTGGCGCGGCAGCGGCGCCGCACGATGAGCGACCGCTGGTTCGACCACGACAACCGAATCCTGTCGGAAATCAACGTCACGCCGCTGGTCGATGTCGCCCTCGTACTGCTGGTCGTATTCATGATCACCGCCCCGATGCTCATACAGGGCGCCGAGGTGAACCTGCCGCAGACCGCGCGTATGGACGTGCTGCCACAGGACCAGCTCGTGATCCAGATCACCGACACCGGCCAGATCCGACTCAACGACGACGCCGTGCCGTTCGCCGAGCGCGGCGAACGACTCTCTCCTCGCATCACGCCAGGGCGTTCCGTCCTGGTCTACGCCGACAGAGACGTTCAATATGGTCTGGTGATGAACGTCATCGCCGTCGCTCACTCGCTCGGCGCGAGCCCCGGCCTCGTCACGGAACCCATCCCCGAACGCTGAACACATGCCCTACTCCGCGGACCGCGTGATCGTCGCTCGCTCAGGTAGCGACCAGCAGTTCCGCGCCTCGGTCATCGCGTCGATCGCGGTGCATGTCGGCCTCACGGGCAT
>JAJCXS010000298.1 GCA_029263335.1 Acidobacteriota bacterium
GGTTCCCGCTGTTCTTTTCCGAACGCCGTGAGTTCTTCCTCGAGGGGGCCGACAAGTTTCAATTCGGTCCGGGGCGCGACTTCGGCACGCCATTGGTCGTGCTCTACCACTCGCGCAACATCGGCCTCGTCGGCGGCGAACCGGTGCCGATGAACTTCGGTCTGAAGACGACCGGCAAGCTGGGCAACACGAGCGTCGGTTTGATCAACGCGCAGACCGGCAGCGACGACATCGCCGGAGTCATGGGTAGCAACTACTCGACGGTGCGGGTCAAGCAGGACATTCTCGAGCGCTCCTCGGTGGGTGTGATCTTCACCAATGTCCAGGGCAACGGCGAGTACAACCGGGTCGGTGGCGTCGACGCCAGCTTCCGTTTCTTCGACAACCTGTCGGTTAGTGGCTACGTTGCCCAAGCTCGCGACTCGGAGATCGAGTCGGCCCAGTACGTGGGAGCGTTGACCGCCGGTTGGAACAGCGACCTGTGGAGCGCCAACGCGAGTCTGAACTACATCGATCCCGACTTTCGCACGGACATGGGTTTCATCCTGCGTCGCGACATGGTCCGGCAGAATTATTCGCTCGGCTACAACCCGCGGCCGAAGTTCTCGTGGTTGCGGCAGATCAATACGTTCGCGTCGGTGCAGTACATCACCACCACCGAAGGGGATATCACCGACCGCGAGCAGTCGATTTGGATCCGGCCGCAGTTCGAGTCCGGAGACGGCGTGAGTTTGTTTGTCGTCAACAGGTTCGAGCGTCTCGAATACGGTTTCAATCCGGGAGGTGTCGCCACCGTAGACCCGGGTGATTACACCTCGACCACCTGGCGGCTTTCGCTCGATAGCTACCGCGCTCGCAAGCTGAGTGGGCGCCTGAACGTCAGCAGCGGCGACTACTTCGGTGGTACACGGAGGTCGTTCGGCGCCAGTGCCACGGTGCGCGTCAACGAGAAGTTCTCGGTCTCGCCGCGCTACGATGTCAACCGCATCGAGCACCCCAGTGCCGACTTTAGTACCCACGTAGCGGGCGTCCGCGCGTCGTATAACTTCAACGAGCGCTTGCTCACCAGCGCGCTCGTTCAGTACAACAGCCTCGCCGAACAGCTTTCGATCTTCGCGCGGCTGCGCTTCATCTATCGAACGGGCGACGATTTCTTCCTAGTCTACAAGTCGACGAGGCGCTACGATCTTGCGTACTCGGGCGTGGCAGATCATGGCCTCATAGCCAAGTTCACACGCTCCTTCGACTTCTAGTTACCGGCCGTCAGGCCACCTCTTGGGGCCCATCTCGTGTCCTCCCCACGGAAGTTACCGGTCTGCGTCCTTGCCGCGGCCACTGCGCTCGTTGGCGTGGGCTGTGCCGCCGGCGGTGCCAGGGTCGTGTCGCTGCAGGAATTGCCTCGCGGTGAGGAGCCCTCGTTGGTCGTTCTGATCGTCGTCGATCAGATGCGCGGCGACTACCTCGAGCGTTTCCGCCCGGTCCTCGATGGCGGGCTGGCGTGGCTACTCGACAACGGGGCTGTCTATAGCGACGCCCATCAGAATCACGCTATTACGGCAACCGCTCCGGGGCACGCCACCATCAGTACGGGCGTGGAACCGAGCCGTTCGGGGATCATCGCGAACACCTGGTTCAATCGCGAGACCGGGCTTGCCGAGTACAGTGCCGGGGTTGCCAGCTCGCCCGCGAACCTCGAGGTCACGGCGCTCGGGGACTGGTTCAAGGCGACGGATCTGCGCTCCAAGGTGTTCACGGCGAGTGGTAAGGACCGCTCAGCGGTGATGATGGGTGGCCAGCGCCCCGACGCCGCCTACTGGTACGACAGGACGGATGGGGTCTGGACCAGCAGCAGCTACTACACGCGTGCGGTGCGCCCGTGGTTGGCGGATTTCAACGACCAGAATTGGCTGCGGCGATACCACGGCGTCGCTTGGGAGCCGGTACTGAGCGCCGAGCAGCAGGCCGGTCTCGGTACGCTGAGGCTGGACACGGGGGTGATGCGCCGGGGATTCCCACATGCCCTCGGCGGCTACTCGGTGCACTCGGGTAGCAACTTCAACGCGGCGGTTTACGACTCTCCCTTTCTCGACGCCTACCTGGCCGAGTTCGCCAAGACGCTGCTCGACAACGAGCAACTCGGCATGGACGGGAGTCCGGACCTGTTGGCGTTGTCGTTCTCGTCGCTCGACTCGGTGGGTCACGACTATGGTCCTGATAGTCCTGAGGCTCTCGATGTCATCGTCCGGCTCGACGCACTTCTGGCCGATCTCATCGAGCACATCGACGCGACGGTTGGATTGGATCACGTCGTGTTTGGATTCACCGCCGACCACGGCGTCGTCTCGCTACCCGAAGTTCGCGCGTTGCGCGGCGAGCCGGGACGGCGGCTCGGCGCGGATGATGTGGTCTGCGTGCAGCGCGCGGCGGGCCAGCTTCGGGAGGAGTTCGGCGATGAGGAGTGGCTGAGCTACAGCACTTATCTTGACCACGAGCTGATCGCGGAACGCGGCCTCGATGCGGTGGCGATGGCCGCGCGGTTGGCGGAAGCCGTGAGCGCCTGCGACGCGGTGGAGCGCGCCTGGACCGACGCCGAGATCGCGGCGCTGCCGGATGAAGGCGGTACACGTGTCGAGGAGATGCTGCGCAACAACTATTTCCCGGGTCGTGGTCCTGACGTCGTGCTGCAGCTGCGTGAGCACGATCTGTACGATTGGCAGCCGCTGGGTACCACACACGGGTCGGTTTACGAATACGACAGCTGGGTGCCGATCATCCTCCTCGCGCCGGGCTCCATGCCCGCGCAGATCGATCGGCGTGTCACAACGGTGGATATCGCGCCCACGCTGGCGAGTCTGGTGGGAGTGACGGCCCCGGACGACCTGCATGGGGTCGATCTGAGTGCTGACCTGCGCGTACGCCG
>JAJCXS010000299.1 GCA_029263335.1 Acidobacteriota bacterium
GGCGGCGTGGCCGTGCCCGTTGATCAAACCTGGAATCACCATGTCGCGGGGTCCGGCGGCGATCGTCTCGGCGGCGTTCCAGCCTGCGGCGATCTCCTCTCGCGCCCCGATGGCGACGATGGCGCCGTCGAGGATGGCGAGCCCGCCGTCCTCGATCAGGCGGCGCTCCGGGTCCATGGTTACCACCGTGCCGCCCAGGATCAACAGGTCGGCGGTGGCCCCGGTCGATGCCGGCGCAGTGTTCTTGCCCGGACTGCAGGCGGTGGCGGCGACAGCCGTAGCGGCCACGAGGATGACGAGGCGCACGACCCGCGTCGGTCGGGTTACGAGTATCTGACCTTCCACGCGGTGCTCGCAGTTCATGGGGCTTCTTCCCTTGATGCCGAATCCAGGTCGACCGGACCGAATGCGGCCGGTAGCAGATCTGCCGCCTGCCACACTTCCACCTTGCCATCGAGAGTGGCGAGCAGAACGGTGATGTCGCCGGCGAGATCCCAGATTACTTGCCGACACGCCCCGCAAGGAGGTGTCGGGCGCCCCTGGTGTCCCGGCCCGGCCACGGCGATCGCCGTGATCTCGCCCGCGCCGTCGGCTACCGCGGAGAACAGCGCGACGCGTTCGGCACAGATCGTCAACGAGTAGGAGGAGTTCTCCACGTTGCAGCCTCGGTGAAGACGAAGGTCGCTATCGAGCGCGGCGGCCCCCACCGCGAAGCCCGAGAATGGAGCGTGCGCCTGGGTGCGTGCCCGGATCGCAGCCTCGACGAGTTTGCGTTGCCCCGGAGTCAGCTCCGCCGCTTCGATCAGTTCCTTCTGTGGTGATCTCGGCGGCCACTCAGCTCGCATCGTTGAGGTTCTCCTCGGCGATCGTCGCGAGCAGATCCTGCAGCAGCCCGACCACGCTGTCTCGCACCTGAGCTCCGACCTCCATCACTTCCTCGTGGTTCAGTGGCGCCTCCGACAGTCCGGCGGCCATGTTGGTGATGCACGAGATGCCGGCGACGCGCATGCCGGCGTGGCCGGCAGCGATGGCCTCCGGCACGGTGGACATGCCGACGGCGTCGGCGCCGAATCCGGATAGCATGCGAATCTCCGCGGGAGTTTCGAACGACGGGCCGAGCAGCCCCGCGTAGACGCCTTCGTGGAGAGTTAGCCCGCGCCGCGCCGCCGCGGCCAGCGCGAGTTCTCGATAGCGACGGTCATAGGGCTCGGTCATGTCGAAGAAACGTTCGCCGAGGTGCTCCAGATTGGCCCCTGTACACGGATTCGATCCCTGCAGATTGAGGTGATCGTTGATCAGCATCAGATCGGCCGGGCGGTACGCTTGATTCACGGCGCCTGCCGCGTTCGTCAATACCAGCGACCTGCAGCCCAGCAGCGAAAGCACGCGGGTCGGAAACACGACCTGCCAGGGCGCGTAGCCCTCGTACAGATGGACGCGCCCTTGCATTACTGCCGCCGACACCGTGCCGATGCGGCCAACAACGAGCTGGCCTGCATGGCCCGCTACCGTCGAGGTGGGCCATCCGGGGATCTCCGAGTACGGGATCGTCGTGGGGTCTTCGAGGCTGTCGGCGACGGCGCCCAGACCGGACCCGAGGACAACGCCGATGAGCGGCTTCGTATCCATGCGCCTCGCCACTGCCTCGGCGGCGGCGGCGAGGCGGGCGCCATGATCGTCTGGAGGGATCATCGAGTTTTCTTACTGCCTTCTTAGAATCCGGACAGGAGCCCGGCCAGGGTGGCGGTGGAATAGGAGGCCATGGTGCCTGCCAGCATGGCCCAGGGACCAATGCGCGCCAGGTCCGACTTGCGCGACGGTGCGAGGCCGCCGATGCCACCGATCTGAATCGCGATCGAGGCGAAGTTGGCGAAGCCGCACAGCGCGTACGAGGCGATGAGTTCGGATTTCGGCGACAGAGCGCCGGCGTCGACCATCTCCACCATACGGATGAAGCCGACGATCTCGGTGAGCACCAGCTTGGTGCCGAACAGCTCCCCAACGCTGGCGGCCTCAGCCCATGGCACCCCCATGGTCCATGCGAGCGGCGCCAGCATGGCTCCCAGAATGCTCTCGAGCCGCATCGGCAGTTCGCCCGGACCTCGAATGGCGAAGATCGCCCAAGCGACGGCCACGGTCAGTAGCACGCCGCCGAGCGCTCGTATCGAGGCGGTTCGCGACGGCCGCCACATGAGGAACCAGGCGATCAGCAGGCCGACCAGTGCCCCGGTCAGTCGCAGCATGCCGCCACCATCGAGAAACGCGCGCCCGGCGAGGCCGAGTCCGCCGTTGATTAGCGAGATCAACGCCAGGAACGCTATCAGCATGCCGCCGATGTTCAGCGCCAGGGTGACCCCCTGAGAGGCTCCGCGGGCCGCCGCGTCGAGCACGTTGACATCGTCGGTCTGCACTTCGATCGAAACCACGCCGGCGGTCTTGGACGTCTCGGTCTCGGGGAAGATCAACTTCGCCATGATCAGTGAGGCCGGCGCGGCCATCACGCTTGCGGACAGCAGGTACTCAGCTCGCACGCCAATGCCGATGTAGGCCGCGAGCACGGCACCGGAAACGGTCGCGAAGCCGCCGGTCATGAGCGCCATCAGTTCCGAGCGGGTCATCGAGGGCACATACGGCGCGATGATGATCGGCGCCTCGGTCTGTCCCATGAACACGTTGGCGGCGGCGGCCAGCGACTCCGATCCGGAGACAGCCATCGCCTTATGCATACCGCGGGCCATCACCAGGACCACTCGCTGCATCAGTCCGATGAAATACAGGACCGAGAAGAACGAAGCGATGAAGATGACGACGGGTAATACCTGGAACGCGAGGATGAATCCCGATTGCTCGGACGCCGCCAGCGGCCCGAAGACGAAATCCGAACCGGCGTCGGCGAACTCGAGCAGCGCCGTGACGCCGTCGGCCAGCATCGAGAAGAGCGCTTGCCCGGGTGTCGTTTTGATGACGATGATCGCGAAGGCCAGCTGCAGACCGAAACCCCAGACCAAGGTTCTGAGGTTCACCCGGGCCCGGTCTCGCGAGAGCAGATAGGCGGTGCCGTAGAGAACGACCAGGCCGAGTAGCCCGATCATCGAATGTGCTCATGAATCAAGGGAGGTGCCTCCAGCGGGTCGTCGGAAATGGTCAGCGCAGCATGCACGAGGTTGAGCGCTCGGTCCACGTCGGCACCGGCCCCGTGATGCAGGGACAGCCACTCCTCGCCGGTGCGCACCTCATCGCCGAGGCGCTTATCGACGATCAGGCCTGCCGTGGGGTCGATGACGTCGTCGAGTGTGTCGCGCCCGGCACGCAGTGCGATCGCCGCCAGCCCCAGCGCACGACAGTCGATCGCCGCGATGTATCCGTCGGTAGCCGCGGTGACGCTGGTCCGACTTGCTGCCCGTGGCAGGCCGCCGCGGTCAACGCGGCCGGCGTCGCCGCCTTGTGCCTCGACCATGGCCAGGAATCGTTCGCGGGCGGAGCCGTCGTCGAGTAGCTGTTCGAGGCGCGCGCGTCCTTCGCCGGCGAGGCCCGCCAGGCGCAACATCTCGGCGCCAAGCACCAGCACGAGCTCGCGCAAGTCGTCGGGCCCACCGCCTGACAGGCATTGCATCGATTCTTCCACCTCGAGCGTATTGCCGATGGCGCAACCGAGCGGCTGGTTCATGTCGGTGATCAATGCCGAGCACGCCACGTGCGACTCGCTTGCTACCGCGCGCAGTCGCGTCGCCAGGGCGCGAGCGGCCTCAAGATCGGCGAAGAACGCGCCGGAGCCCACCTTGACATCGAGCACGAGGGCGCGCGCACCCTCGGCGATCTTCTTGCTCAGTATGCTGGCGGTAATGAGACCGCTGTCGTCCACCGTGCCGGTGGCATCACGCAGCGCGTACAGCAGGCGGTCAGCAGGAACGAGAGCCTCGGTCTGTGCGCCCATGGCGAAGCCCAGTTTCTCCACGACGGCGCGGAAACGTGCTGCGGACAGCGTCGTGCGCAGTCCGGGAATCGACTCGAGTTTGTCCAGCGTCCCGCCGGTGTGTCCCAGTCCGCGTCCCGAGATCATCGGAATCGTGGCTCCGGCAGCCGCGACGAGGGGCGCGAGAATCAGACTCACCTTGTCACCGACCCCCCCCGTGCTGTGCTTGTCGACAGCCAGTCCGGTGGGCGGCGTCCAGGTGTAGCTATCGCCCGAGTCCACCATCGCGCGCGTGAGCAGCGCGGCTTCGGATGCGTCGAGACCTCGCCAGCGGATCGCCATCAGCAGCGCCGCCATCTGGTAGTCGGGAACGTCGCCGCGAATGTATGCGCCCACGGCCCACCGGATCTCTTCGGAGGAGAGAGCCCGGCCGATCTTCTTCGCCTCGATGAGGTCCAGGATTCGCATCTCGTCAGTAGCCTCGTGCGGAGGGTGCGGGTTCGCGCGGGGGGCTCGTGCAGTGGCACTCGGACGGCCGGCAAGTCTAGCAGGCCAGGGGTGATACTTGACCTGGGCCGGCGCGCCAAGTCGGGAGGCGCGGCGGTTATGTGCGGCCCGGCCGGGGAAAAAGGTCGGTACCAACCGCGTTTGAGCATGTCCGCGGGGCTGTGCTAGCCTAGGCGCAGGCTCCTCCGCAATCCCCACTAGAGCATCGTGGCGGCGTTGTGCCGCTACTCCTCGGGCGCACTGTGAAGACTCGATTCCTGCTGGCCCTCGTTGTGGTGTTTGCTGCGGCGAGCCGACTCGTCGCGGCTCCCCAAGACCTCGAAGTGCGCATTCTCGCGCCCGAGAACGACACCTACGTTACCGGTCAGGTAATGATCAGGGTCGAAGTTGTGCCGGTGGGCGCGACCGCCATTGATCGGCTGACGTTCAAGGTGGACGGCGCGGTTCTGGGCGTGCTCGAGGCAGCCCCCTGGGAGATGCCCTGGGATGCGGGCGAGGAATTCGATCAGCACGTCGTTGAGGTCGAGGTCGTGGACGCGGTGGGGCGTCAGGCCAACGACATCATCCTTACGCGCGATCTCGAAACCGCCGTGTTCCGGGCCGAAGTCAACGCGGTGCTTGTCTATGCCACCGCCGTGGATGGCCGAGGCCGTTACGTGGCGGGGCTGGAGCGCGACGACTTCGAGATCTACGAGGACGGCAAGAAGCAGACGATCACCAATTTCTCGTCCGAGCCCCGGCCGATGGTTGTCGGCATGTTGATCGATACGTCGGGCAGCATGGAGGGCGCGAAGTTCCAGCGCGCTCGCCAGGGAGCCCTGGCGTTTATCGATCAGATCGGAACCGGTGACGAGGCGTTCGTCATGTCCTTCGATTCGTTCCCGATGCTGCTACAAGATCTCACCAGCAACCACGCCCTCCTGCGCGAGTCGGTCAGTGAGCTCGTGCTCGGCGGCGCGACGGCGATGAATCTGGCGGTCGTCGAGGGGGCGGACATCCTTGCCGAGCGGCCCGAGAGACGCGCGCTGATCGTGCTCTCGGACGGCTATGACAGCACCGCTACGGTGACCGTCGATCAGGCGGTTGACTATGCACGACGGTTGGACACGCGGGTGTATACCATCGGGATCTTCGGCGCCGAGGGAGGCGACCTCCGCGGCCGGCGATCATTCGACAGTTTCAATCCCGGCGAAGACGCTCTGCGGAGTTTCGCCGACGGTTCGGGCGGCCGTTCCATCATCCTCGATTCCCTTGGAGAGCTTCTTGAGGCCTATGAAGACATCGCCAACGAACTCAAGAGTCAGTACGCGCTTGCGTACCGACCTGCAGAACCGGCCGAGCCGGGTGAGTGGCGCGAGATTGAGATTCGCGCCAAAGGTGCCAAAGAAGTTCGCACCAAGCCGGGTTACTACGGTGGCCAATATTAGCCAGCTCACGGGTCGCCCGGCGTCTCTCGGGCGCTTGGCCGTCTTGGTCCTGACCGGAGTGCTGGCTTTGGCTCCGATCGCCGAGGCGACCGTGTTGCGCGGATTGACGGTTGCTCAACTGCGATCACGGGCTGAAGTCATCGCCGAAGGCAAAGTCGTCCAGGTGCGCACGATGCGCGCGAATGGACGCATCGAGACGGTCGCAGTTGTGCGCGTGCGCCAGCTTCACAAGGGTGAGGCCGGCCGTCGCCTACAGGTGCGGGCTTTCGGCGGGGAGATCGGTGGCCGCCGCATGATGGTGCAGGGCGCTGCGAGCTTTACCAAGGGCGATCGGGTGCTCCTGTTCCTCTATGACGATGGAGATTCGTGGCGGTCGGTCGGCATGTTCCAAGGCGTGTGGCACCTCGACGCGGAGAGCGTTGTGGCGCGATCGAGCGATTCGGGCGGAGCCTCTCTGCTCCGGCCCGAGACCGGTAGCGCGGCCGTGGATCAGCGAGAGCACTCCGTCGCTAGGCTCCTCGGTGGCCATGGAGGGGACCGATGAAGACTCTAGGCCGCGGTATCTCGGTTGGCATGGGGATCTTGCTGATCGTCGTGGCGGCTTCGCCAGCGACCGGGTACGTGCCCAACACGGTCGACTTCGTGAGCGGCCAGGCGGTAACCACGCACTGGTCGGACGCCGACTTCCCGATCCCCGTGAGGGTCACACCGGGACTGACCACTGACGTCAGCGGCGGCAGTGACCGGAGCGCTTTCGAAGCGGCGCTGGCGACATGGTCTGGCGTCGCCGGTTCGAGCGCGGGCGTGTTTCTCGAGCGCGAGCAGGCGGTCGAGGCCGGCGTGGTCGATGGCATCAACGCCGTCGAATTCTCCAACGACCCATCCCTCGACGGCGCCCAGTTCGTGGCGATCACTTTCGCTCTGACCAATAGCGACGGCCGCATTATCGAATCGGACATGCTGGTGAACGATCGCGGGGTTGGCTTCACGACGAGCGCCGGCTCCGACGTGGGTCTCGACTTCGAGACCGCGATGCTCAAGGAAATCGGCAAGTTCCTCGGTCTCGCCAACTCTCCGGTGGGCGGGTTTTCTGCCGATCAGACGATCGATGAGACATCGGCGGTGATGTACGCGTTGGCACGCGGAATTGGCGAAACGGCGCGTGCTTTGCGCATCGATGACATTGCCGGAATGCGCGCCATGTATCCGGCGCCGGGCGGCTCGTTCGCCTCGATCAGCGGAACGATAACGAGTGCCGGAAGCCCGGTCTTTGGTGCCCAGGTTGTGGTGCACGACCCGATTGCCGACGTGCTCGTGGGCGCGTTGACTCTGCCGGATGGCACTTACCGTATCGACGGTCTTCCGGCCGGCCGATACCTGATGGAGGTGCTGCCTTTTACTGCGCCGGTGGTCCCGGCGGCGATCGGTGGTATCTACGCGCGGGACGACGTGAATACGAACTTCCAGCGGCAGTTCTTTGAAGTTACGGTACGGCTCGGTGCGGGCGAGAACGCCTCCGGTCTGAACTTGGAGGTGAGCTAATGCGTGCAACCCGAGTGATGATCGCGCTGTTGCTCGCGCTTGCCCTCCCGGGCCTTGCCTGGGCTCAGGAGGCTGATTCGACACCAGCCCAAGCTGAGGAGGCGGGAGGGGAGACGTCTCGCTACGACAACCCCGATGCCGGCTGGGAGAGTCGACGGTTCCATGTAGGGGGCTTCTACGGCCGCCTCTCCGGAGGAACTGCCCTGGGGACGATCGAGAACGTTTTCTTCCGTACCCAGGTCAACATGGATACGGACAACGCCTTCGGGTTTCGTGTCGGCTGGTCGGCCACTGCCCGCTTCGATGTCGAGCTGGAGTACGGCAGTTCCTCGCCGGGGCTGCTGGCGACGCTGACGGATCTGCGCGGCCAGGGCAAGACCGAGGTGCCGTTCGCGGATCTCGACATGACGTGGGTGACCGCGTCGGTGAACTACTCGATGATCGAGCGTACCCGCCGGATCGTGCCCTACCTGACGGTCGGCCTCGGCATCGTGTCGGTGAGTTCCGATGCCGAGGGCATTGTCGATGCGACCCAGCCGGGGCTGGTGTTTGGCGGTGGACTGCGGATAAGGCTCGTCGACCAGATCGCACTGCGGGCCGATGCGCGAGGCTTGCGCTCGGGCTTCGGTACGAAGCAGGAGGACGACGCCTTGCCGGGAGTGTTCATCGGCGAGTTCAACGCGTCCAACTTCCTCTGGACCCTCGGCCTGGACATTCGCTTCTGATCGTCGCGCGTCCGACAGCTACTCCTGGATCGGCCCGACTCCGAGCAGGTCCGTGAGTCGCTCCACGATCGTCCGTTCGATCAATCCTCGGGAGCGCAGGACGCGGTAGTCGCCATCGAACCCCTCGATGCGGGTGGTCAGGTGTACGCGAGTGTTGCCGATTGCCGTTGGTCGAACGCTGGCAGTGACGATGTAGCGCCCGCGGGAAAAGGAGTTCTGGTTGCCCAGATAGGCGACCTCGTCGAGACGCTCGGCGGGGTCGCCGTTGTGGGTCAGAGGGATGTGGGCGCTCTCGAACAGGCAGGCGTCACCCTCGACGGTGTCCTTTCCCAGTGCGGTGCCGAGCTGGCGGATGGTGTGACGAACCTGAGCGCAGGTCGTGGCCAGCTCAGACGGAAAGACGACGACGGGGTTGAGCGGCTGGACCTCAGGCTCGCGCCAGGTCACCTGGCAGGCGAGCTGGGTTGCCAGGAGCGCCACGAGCAGCGCTGCAGCCGCACGTGAGCCGGGGTAACGGTACGGGTCCATACGGGCTCGCGCGGACCTTCAGGGCGACTAGCGCGCCTCTGCGGGGGGCGCACCAACGCGGGTGCCGATGGCCTCAAAGACATTGCGCTCGATCAGACCGTTTGAGCGCAGCACCTGGTACCCGAACTCTTCGTTCACGTAGCCCTCGATGCGGGTCGACACCCGAACGCGGGTGCCACCGTTGCGCACATCGCGAGTCGTGACGGTCATGGTGTATCGGCCGCCAATGAACCCACCCGCACCGACCATGGCCACTCGCCTCAGGTGGTCCATCGGATCGTCGCCCTCGTCAGAGAAGACCCGAAACTCGGTATCGAGAAGGCAGGCGTTGTCCTCGCGCTGCACATCTTCCAGTTCCAAGCCCAGGTCCTGCACCACCTGCTCGGCAGCATCACAAGTGGCCCCGAACTCCGCGTCGTAGAACCGATTCGAGTTGAGCGGCTCGAGCACGGGTTCACGCCATGTGATCTGACAGGCGCCCATGCTCAGCAGCAGCAGCGGGAGGAGGAGGCCACGCTGCGCGCCGCGACGAATTCGCATCAGTGATGTTTCCGGTCCAGGGGTGTGGGACAACGTGAGGTCAGGGATTACTCGAGGTCTTCGTCGGAGCCGCCGCGCATGGCGGCCTTGAAGTTCTGGATACCGCGACCCAGGCCGGCGCCGACTTGCGGCAACTTCCGGGCTCCGAATAGGAGCATCACGATCACAAGGATCAGTAGCAGTTCAGTCGGTCCGAGGGAGCCGAGCATGGGGTAAACCTCCAGAGAGCCTCAATAGAGCGATGATAGGCAATTGGCCGAAGTCAGGTCAACGACGAGACCCTCGCCACTATGGTACGCGAAACGGGTATACGACGGTGGTCCAGCCGCAGTGCGTCCCGACTGGAGACACCCGGAAATCAGTTGAGGACGCGTCGGTCGCCTGCCCGCCGGGTCACGAGGGCGGCGTCCAGGTGTTCGAGCAGAGGAATGGAGTGTTTGCGGCTCAGCCCCGTCCAGCCCTTGAAATCGCCGATGGTGAATTCGGCACCAGTACCGACGCGGGTGCCGAGGTCGATGATGAGTTTGTCGATGGCGCGTTGGGCGACCACGTATTGGTCCGTAACACGCGTCAGATGACCTTCACGCAGTGCGAGATGAAACAGTTCGCGGGCCAGCTCCGCATCGTCGCAGGCGCCGAGGATCTGGTCGACGGGGCTCGGGGCCAGACCACCACGAGTGAACGCGTCCATGAGCTGGTCGCGCATCGCCAACACGTCACCGGTCACGGCCACCTGGTGATCGGCGAGAGCAAGATGAGCTCCGGCGGTGGTGACCTGGTCACTACCGACCAGGTCGTCGATGACGGCAGTCAGCACGGCGTCCGGCAATCCTGCGGCGACCGCGTTGCGCAGGTTTTCCCGATCCATTCCCGGTCGTAGTGGATGCTCTTGGTGATAGCCGGCAAGGGTAGTGAGGGCCGCGTCCTGCACCCGGTCAAGAACGCGCCTCGCGACAAGTTGACGGGGCGTGCCGGCGAGGACAGCGATGTCACCGTGGGTCAGCACCGCAGCCATGCTGGCGGCGAAAGCCGCCGAACTTTGCCCCGAGCGCCGAGCGAGGGTCGGCTCGTCAAGCCCTCGGTCGCCCGCTGCGAGGATCCAGTGGTGCAGCCGTTCGCTGCTGTCGACACCATCCAGGCGCCGGACAGACTCGACGGCGACGCCGCCGCGTCGGCGCTTACCCGGGTGCGGATCAAGAACCTCCGCCCCGGCGATGGTGACCAGCGGAGAGTACCGTCGGAGCACGATGCGGTCGCCAGGGATCGCTGGGTAGCGAGCTTCGAGGCGGAGCTGGCAGTAGGCGGATCCTCCCGGCGGCACCTCGTCGCCCGCCAGCAGCGCCCCCCGGGCCAGCAGTTCGGCGGCGCCATGGTGAAAGCGCACGCGTTGCAGGTGAGTTACCGCGAAGCCGGGCAGCGTTTCGAGCCGAACGTCGAGCACGTGGCTTGCTTGCAGCTGTCCGGGGCGCGTCAGCATCATGCCGCGGCTGACCTCGCCGGTTTGCACGCCGTGAAGGTTAAGCGCCACACGCTGTCCGGCGCGGGCGCAGGAAGCCTCTGCGCCGTGAACCTGAATGCCGCGGACCGTGACCTGCGACTCTCCTGGCAACATATCGAGCCGGTCGCCGGTCTCGATCTGCCCGGCCAGCAGGGTGCCGGTGACCACGGTGCCGAACCCGTGAATCGTGAAGACACGGTCGATCGGCAACCTCGTCGCATCGTCGCTGGCGCGTTCCGGTTGTGCGAGAAGTATCTGCGCGAGCGCTTCGCGCAGTTCCTCCAAGCCGGCGCCGGTGAGCGCGCTGGTGCGGACAATCGGGGCTTCCTGTAGTGCCGTGCCCTCGAGCAGTTCGCTAACTTCGAGCTCGGCCAGCTCGGCGAGCTCAGAATCGACCAGGTCGCACTTGGTGAGCGCGACGACACCGCCGCGAACTCCCAACAACTCGCAGATCGCCAGGTGTTCTCGCGTCTGCGGCATGACCGACTCGTCGGCCGCCACCACCAGGATTACAGCATCGATGCCACCGATGCCGGCCAGCATGTTCTTCACAAAGCGTTCGTGACCGGGGACGTCCACAAAGCCGACATGAAGGCCGGCAAACTGACTGTCTGCGAAGCCCAGGTCAATGGTGATGCCTCGATCCTTCTCTTCCTGAAGGCGGTCGGGATCGGTGCCAGTCAGTGCCTGGACGAGCGCACTCTTGCCGTGGTCGATATGTCCTGCCGTGCCGACGATTCGGTAACGGGCGCTGGCGTCGCTGGTGGGGTCGGGCACGAATTTGAGTGGCTTGTGGGGGTATCGAGGCAGGTCTAATCTGTGCTCATGCGTGAAGCCGTAATCGTATCTGCAGTCCGCACTCCGAGTGGCAAGCTCATGGGTGCTTTGAGTTCGTTCACCGCGCCTCAGTTGGGCGCTCTCGTCGTTCGTGAGGCCGTTCAGCGAGCTTCGCTCGCTCCAGAGGAGATCGACGAGGTCATTATGGGCCAGGTGATTCAGGCCGGCACCGGTCAGAATCCCGCTCGCCAAGCAGCGCTCGGGGCCGGCTTGCCGCCTTCGGTCGCCGCGCTCACCCTCAACAAGGTATGCGGATCGTCACTCAAGGCGGTTGTACTCGCGGCGCAGGCGATCAAGCTCGGTGACGCAGATCGTGTCGTCGCGGGCGGCCAGGAGAGCATGAGCAACGGCCCCTATTTGCTCCCCAAGGCGCGTGCCGGCTATCGGCTGGGCCACGGCAAGATGCTCGACGCCACGGTGCATGACGGACTCTGGGACGCTTACAACGACTACCACATGGGATGTACGGGCGAGGTGGTCGCCGAGCGTTTTGCTGTCAGCCGCGAGGAACAGGATGCGTGGAGCCTGCGGTCGCATGAGCGAGCTGCCGCCTGTGCTGCCGCCGGTGAGTTCGACGCGGAACTGCTGCCGGTATCGGTCCCTCAGCGGCGAGGAGATCCGATTCTGGTGAGTCGCGACGAGTCGATCCGCAGCGACACCACCCTGCAGGCGCTGAGCAAGCTCCGCCCGGTCTTCGACGCGACCGGATCCGTGACCGCCGGTAACGCTCCGGGCGTTAACGATGGCGCTTCGGCAGTCTGCGTGATGTCCGATGAGGAGGCACGGTCACGGGAGATCGAACCTCTGGGCCGCGTCGTCGCCTACGCCACCAGCGGCCTCGAACCCGAGTTGGTGATGATGGCGCCGGTGCAGGCTGTCGAGATGGTTCTGCAAAAGACCGGATGGGACCGTGACGAGGTCGACCTGTTCGAGTTGAACGAGGCCTTTGCGGTGCAGTCGGTAGCGGTTGTCCGCGAGCTGCGCATCGACACCGAGCGTGTCAACGTGCGCGGCGGGGCGGTTGCCCTTGGGCATCCCATCGGCGCCTCGGGAACGCGCATCCTCACAACGCTGCTGCATGCCCTCCGCGACCGTGGTGCGGCTCGCGGTATTGCGGCCATGTGCCTTGGCGGCGGCAATGCGGTTGCCATGGCGGTGGAGCGTTCTAGCTAGAAGCTCGCGATAGCACTGGGACTCTCCTGCAAACCGAGAGGAAGGCGTATGGAGATCAAGAAGATCGGAGTGGTGGGCGCTGGCACGATGGGCGGCGGGATCGCGCAGGTGTGTGTTGGCGGCGGATTCGAAGTCGTGGTGCGGGAGGTTGCCGACGAGTTTCTCGACAAGGGCATGGCGAGGATTCGCAAGGGTATCGACAAGTGGGTGGAGAAGGGCATTGTCGAGGCTCCGGCCGCCGAGAAGATGTTGGCGGCACTACGCGGCAGCACCGACCTGGCGGATCTCTACGATTGTGACCTTGTGATCGAGGCGATCATCGAGGACCTCGACGCCAAGACCCAGGTGTTCCAGCAACTCGACGCCGGATGCGGCGACGATGCGATCCTCGCTTCCAATACATCGTCGATCTCGATTACGCGTCTGGCGGCGGCCACCGAGCGGCCGACGCGAGTGGTCGGCATGCACTTCTTCAATCCAGTGCCGTTGATGAAGCTCGTCGAGATCGTTCGCGGCGAGATGACATCGGACGACGTGCACGACGTGATCGAGGAACTCGCACGAGGCCTGCAGAAGACGCCGGTGACGGTCGCCGATGTGCCAGGTTTTGTTTCCAATCGGGTGCTCATGCCGATGATCAACGAAGCCGTCTTCTGTCTGCAGGAGGGAGTTGCGACCGCCGAGGACATCGATACCGTCATGAAGCTCGGGATGGCGCATCCGATGGGGCCGTTGCGCTTGGCCGACCTGATCGGTTTGGATGTATGTCTGGCGATCATGGAGGTTCTACATCGGGGGTACGGTGATTCGAAATACCGACCGTGTCCGCTCCTGCGGCGCAAGGTGGACGCCGGCCACGTGGGCCGCAAAGCCGGACGAGGCTTCTACACCTACTGAGCGGCGAGGCGTCGCGAGCCGGCTGTCGGGTGCCCTCGGCCTGGCGGCGTTGCTAGTTTGTGCACTGGCGTTTGTCGTCGGCGTGGGCGGCGCAGTGGGCGCGACGGGCGCCCCCGTCCAGCAGAGTGCCGCGGACGATCGTGCACCGGACCTGCGCGCGGAGCTCGACCGCCTTGCCAGCGAGCGGGCTACGGTGGTGCGCGACTTCGAAGCCGCCGACGTGGAACTGGCACTGCGCCGACAGCAGTTGTCGGTGCTGCAGCGTCGCGGCGCGACGCTGGTGTCCGAGAATGAAGCTCATGCCGCCGAGATAGAACAGCTCGATGCGACGTTGGCCAGCGGGCGGGAGCAGTTGTACAGGCGGGTGCAGGCGCTCTATCGGGTTGGTCCGCTCTCGTACAATCGCCTGCTCCTGACGGCGGACAGCAGCCAGGAAGCGTTGATCGCATACCAGATCGTGACCTACCTGGCGGCGCGCGATCGCGATCTGGTGAGTGCGGTGCGGGTGACGCTTAGCGATCTGCAGCAAGCGCGGGAGTCGCTGTCCGATGCGGCTCGACGTCTTGCCGCCGTAGAGTCCGATACGCAGGCCGCGACCATTGCTCTCGCGAGCCAGCAGGAAGAACGACAGAGCCTGCTATCGCGAATCGACCGAGAGGCCGAGGCTCAACGGATCGCGCTGGCGAGCGCGGAACGCGCCGAGCGCGAGCTGGCCGGGACGATGACCGAGTTGGCCGAGAGCGGCGCCCCGGGTCCCGGGTTCCGGGAGGCGCGCGGATCCCTTCCGTGGCCCGCGCACGGAGAGGTCGTCGGCGATTTCGGGCGCCGCCGACACCCGATTTACGATACCTACACCGTGTCGCGCGGCATCGAGGTCGGTGCTCCGGCGGACGATCCGGTCACCGCCGTGCATGCCGGCAAGGTAGTGTTCGCGGACTGGTACAGCGGTTACGGGCTGCTGGTGATCGTCGACCACGGCAGCAACTACTTCAGCCTCTACGGGCACCTGTCGCAGGTGACCGTGCACGTGAACAATCGTGTCGACGTCGGGCAGCTGATCGGCAAGGTAGGGGAGACCGGCTCCTTGACGGGCGCCAACCTCTACTTCGAGGTTCGCGAAGGCGCCGACGCTCTCAACCCGATCGCCTGGCTCGAGTCTCGCTAGGTCGGCGAGACGCCCTGCTACGAGGCAGCCTCGTTGAGGAGCTCTTTGAGGTTCTTCGACCGCAGAGGATGGCGCAGCTTGCGCAGTGCCTTGCCCTCGATCTGGCGAATGCGCTCTCGGGTGACGCTGAAATACAGGCCGACCTCTTCGAGCGTGAACTCGCGCTCCTCGCCGATTCCGAAACGCATGCGGAGGACCTTTTCCTCACGCGGCGTCAGGGTGGACAACACCTTGCGTGTTTGGTCCGAGAGGTTCTTCGAGAGGACGATGTCCAGGGGCGACACGACCTGATCATTCTCGATGAAGTCCGCCAGCGACGAGTCGCCGTCGCCGTCACCGATGGGCGTCTCGAGCGACAGAGTCTTCTTGGCGGCGCGAAGCACCTCCTTGACCTTGTCGACAGGCATGTCCATCTCGTCGCCAATTTCGCGAGGAGTTGGCTTGCGGCCGAGCAACTTGAAGAGCCGACGCGATGTCTGTGACACCTTGCGGATCGTCTCGATCATGTGCACCGGGACACGAATCGTCTTGCCCTTGTCGGCAATCGCGCGTGTGATGGCCTGGCGGATCCACCACGTGGCATAGGTCGAGAACTTGTAGCCCTTCTTGTAGTCGAACTTCTCGACCGCCTTCATCAACCCGATGTTCCCTTCCTGAATAAGGTCGGAGAACGGCAGGCCGTAGTTGACGTACTTCTTGGCGATGGAAACGACCAGGCGGAGGTTGGCCTGCGTGAGCTCGCTCTTGGCCCATTCCACCTGCTGATCGGCATCCTCGATGGACCGAAGGTAGCGACGCAGTTCATCACGGCCGAGCAGGTGGGTGTCCTCCAACTCGCGCACGCGTTCACTGTCCTTGGCGTGGGCTGCCACGGCAAGCTGCGCCATCAGGCGGCGCATGCGAACGATGCTCTCGTCGAGGAATGCCTCCGAGGGCGTCAATTCCTCGACCTTGGCGACGATCTTGGACTGTGTCTGGATCAGGTCCAGTCGAGCCCGAAATTCTGTTTCCTGCCGTAAATTGCGCTTCAGCTTGCCGCGGATCTGGCGCACGTACTTCAACTGGTTCTTGACCGAACGGACGACGCGTCGAATCTCCTTGACGCCTTCCTTTTCGGCGACTTCGCCGAAACCGGCAGCGAGCATGCTTACCGGCTCGGTCCCGTCGTAGATGGCAGGTACCAGCTCAAGCAGATAGTCCGTCGAGATCGGACAGTTGAGCACGGCCTTGACGCGATTCTCCAGGCCTTCCTCGATGGCGCGCGCCAGCCGAATCTCACCCTCGCGGTCGAGCAGGGCTTTCTCGCCCATCTCGCGGAAGTAGATCTTGATGGGGTCGTCCAGGTCACCCGCGCCTGGCTCGTACCGCTTCGAGCTGGAGGCCTTCTCGTCTTCTTCGAAGTCCTCGCCGGCTTGCTCGGGATCCTCCGCGACGACATTGATCTCCATGCCCTCGAACATCGATGCCAGATGCCGACGGTTGATCTCGGGGTCAGCGCCCTGGGGCAGGAGTTCGTCGATCTCGGCGTGCGTAAGGAAGCCGCGCTTCTTACCCCGCGCGATCAGAGCCTGGATGTCCTCGACCTTCTCGTTTGCCATGCGGTTACGACTTACCTAGAATCCGGAGTTCGTGGACAGGGGGGCGACCCGCACCAGGCCAGCACGCGTTCGCGCTGAAGGCAGAGGCCCCCCACTGGGTGTCTGTCAAGTGTGCCGGACGAGAGGGACGTGTGCAAGTCGGTTCTAGCCCGCCACAGAGCGCTCGTTCGCGGAAAATGGAGGCGCACCTACGCGCGGCGATCGAGTCTCAGGGGCCGATCACGTTCGCGCGCTTCATGGAGCAGGCGCTCTACCATCCCGAACTCGGTTACTACGGCGCAGGCCCCCTTCCCTGGGGCATCGATGCCGACTATGTGACCGCGCCGCAGGTCCATCCAGCGTTGGGTCGGAGCATCGCGACGCTCGCCATGGAGCTCGACGAGGCACTCGCCCGCCCCGACCCATTCGCTCTACTCGAGGTCGGCAGTGGCAACGGACAACTCGCCCGCGCGGTGTTGGCGACCATCGAGCAGCGATCTCCCGACCTCTGGCAGCGGCTGAGCTTCACCAGCGTCGAGCGCGGCGCAGCCGCTCGCGCGGCGCAGCGAGATCTGCTCTCACCCGGTCGTGGCAAGAGCGTGCAGGCCGAACTGCCGTTGTCGTGCGAGCCGTTGCGCGGCCTGGTGTATGCCAACGAGCTGTTCGACGCATTTCCGGTGCATCGCGTTCAGCAGACCAGCGGGGGACTGCTCGAGGCGCACGTGGATGTGGGGGACGGTGAACTCGTGGAGCGCTACCTGGGGCCTTCGACCCCTGCGCTGGTCCAGTACATCGAGGACAACTCGATCGACCTTGCCGACGGACAGGTGGCCGAGATCTGCCTGAACGTGCAACCGTGGCTGGCGCAGGTGGATGGGCTGCTTGCGGCCGGCGGTGTTCTTGCCGTGGACTATGGCCACCCGACAGCGGTGCTGTACGGTCCCTCGCGATGGTCGGGCACGCTGGTCGCCCAGCGGCGTTTTGCACTCTTCGATGACCCGCTGATCCATCCGGGCGATCGCGACCTGACAGCTCATGTCGATTTCGGGAACCTACAGCGCGCGGCTGAGCGGTTGGGCATGCAGTGGGCAGCGCGATGCAGCCTGCGCGTGTTTCTGATCGGCATGGGTGCGACAGCGAACCAGGAACAGGAGTCGATCGAGGCGCGCTTGGCGCTGCGCCACCTGCTGGTATCCGAGATCGCCGACGCGCACAAGGTAGCGTTCATGTACAAGGCGCTGGGTGGCGACGTGCCGGTCTTCGGCCGACAACGATTGGACGCTCCCGCCTGACCCCCGCACCGGCAGTGGCTTGCCAGCGGCAAACACATGCTACCGTCGCTCATTCGTCGACCGGCCGATACCGAGGAAAGCTCCATGAACAAAGTACAGTTTGTCGCGCTGCTGCTCGCCGGGGCAGTGTTCGCGGGCCCGTTCGCCAGCGCTTCTCCGAGCCCGTCTGGCGCGGCGACGGGCGCCCGGCAGGGCGAAGAGGAAGTGCAGTTCGGTAGGCTGGCGATGGGCACTCATGGTGCGGTCGTCAGCGTCGACGGGCACGCGACACGGGTCGGGCTGGACATCCTGCGCAATGGCGGCAACGCAATCGATGCCGCGATCGCGGTGGGTTTGGCCCTGGCGGTTACCCACCCTCAGGCCGGCAACCTTGGCGGCGGCGGGTTCATGGTGATCTACCTGGCCGACGAGGATCGCTACACGACCTTGGATTTCCGCGAGATGGCTCCGGCCGCCGCCCACGCCCGGATGTATCTGGGCGAAGACGGTCGCCCGGTGCGCGGCTTGAACTACGTTGGCTGGAAGGCCGTGGGGGTGCCCGGGACGGTGGCGGGCTTCGAGGCTGCCCATCGGTGGGGTCGCCTCGACTGGGGCGAACTCGTGCAGCCGGCCATAGACCTGGCCGCGGGGGGCTTCTGGGTGGATCCGTACCTGGCGGGTTCCTTCGCCCGCGTGGCGCCGACCTTTCGACGCTACCCGGGCAGTGCGCGAGCGTTCCTGCATGCCGACGGAAGCGCCTACTCGGCGGGCGAGAGGTTGCTGCAGCCGGATCTCGGATGGTCGCTACAGCAGATTGCCGAGGGCGGCGCGGACGCTTTTTATCGCGGCCCGATCGCCGAAAGGCTGGTCGCTGCGATGGAGGCCAATGGCGGTCTCGTCACAGCAGCCGATCTGGCCAGCTACCGACCGGTGGAACGGGAGCCCGTGCGCGGCACGTATCGAGGCTGGGACATCGTATCGATGGGGCCCCCTTCCTCCGGCGGAACGACGTTGATCGGCATGCTCAACATCCTCGAGAACTTCGAGTTGGCCGGGCTCGATCCGAGCGGCGCGCCGCTGGCGCACACGCTCGTGGAGTCGATGCGGCAGGCGTATCTGGACCGCGCCACTCACCTCGGTGATGGCGACTTCCATGACGTGCCGCTGGAGTGGCTGAGTTCCAAAGCACGCGCGGCGGAGCTGGCGGCGACGATACCGGCCGATCGAGCGCGAAGCAGCGCGGATCTGGGAGCCGCCATCCTGACGCGGCTAGAATCACCCGAGACCACGCACTACTCGGTCGTCGACGCCGAGGGCAATGCCGTGTCGATTACCTACACGATCGAGGCGGGATTTGGTGCCAAGATCGTGGCCCCCGGTACGGGCTTCCTCCTCAACAACGAGATGGGGGATTTCAATGCCTGGCCGGGTGTGACGGACACACGCGGTTATGTCGGCACGGAGGCGAATCGGATCGCTCCCGGCAAGCGCCCGCTTTCGTCGATGACGCCGACGATACTGGCGCGTGACGGCAAGCCGGTGGCGCTGCTCGGCTCGCCCGGCGGCAAGACCATCATCAACACCGTGCTGCGGCTGATCGTGAACCTGGTCGACTTCGAGATGGATCTGGCGAGCGCGATCGACGAGCCGCGCGTGCACCATCAATGGATGCCCGATCTGTTGCGTCTGGAACCAGGCTTTCCGGCGGCGAGCGCCAAGACCCTGCAGGGGATGGGACACGAGTTGGGCCCTGGACGAACACAGGGCGACGCCCATTGCATCTGGATCTACCCGGGGGGAGCGCGTCTCGCGGTGGCCGATCGGCGCCGGTCAGGGGCGGCGGCAGCCTACTAGCGGTTGCCTGCGCCTAGCCGGCTGCGTAGCGGCCCGCGATGATCGGAATGAGGTACTCGCCGAAGGCGGCGTCGAGGTCGTAGCGAGGAGCCAGACCCCAGTCCTCACGCGCCGCGGTGTCATTCACCCGTTGCGGCCATGAGTCGACGATGCGTTGGCGCTTCTCGTCGATGGTGTAGCCGATGTTCGCCTTAGGAAACGCCTGCAACACCAGCGAACGGATTTCGTCGGCGGTCGGATCGAAGGCAGTGAGGTTGTAGACGGATTGGGTGAGCTGCTCTCGTGGCGCCGCCGAGAGAGCCAGGATCGCGTCCACCGCATCTGGCATCGCCATGAACGGGATCCGCGTGTCGGGCCGCACAAAGCACTCGTAGGCCTGTCCCTGGGCGGCGGCGTGAATCATGTCGGGGGCGTAGTCGCTGGTACCTCCCGAAGGAACGGTGTGGGCGCTGATCAGCCCGGGGAAACGCAACGACCGGAAGTCGACGTGCCCGGCCTGGGGCTGGGCGTCGAGCTGTTTGTAGTGGTGGGCGTAGTAGCGGCCGAGATGTTCGCAGTACAACTTGTTGCACCCGTACATGGTGGTCGGCAGCGTGTGCTCGATTTCGGTCCAGCCGGTTGGCGGCGCCTCGATGCCGGCGGGAATGCCATAGGCCGCGATGGAACTCGGGTAGAAGAAGGTCACGGGCGCGCCATGGCTGCGCGTCTGGGCGGCGGCGAACTCGAGCAGGTTGAGGGTGCCGCGGACGTTGACCTCGTGGGCGGCCACCGGCGTGAATTCGCTGCGGGTGGAGAGCAGCGCCGCGAGGTGGAAAATACGGTCGACCGCATACTCGGCCTGGATCGATTCGAGCAGAGCATGGTCAAGAATCGAGCCGGCGAACGCTCTCGTCACCTTGGCGTCGAACTCGGGCTCGAGCGGTCTGAGGTCGACGGTGATGATGGCCTGACCACCGTCGGCCACGAGGTGGTCGATCAGTGCGTGGCCGATCTCGCCAGCGGCACCGGTAATGAGAACAACGGGCTTGCGCATGGAGCGACAATGCGAGTCCGGGTGGGCGCTGTCAAGGCGATCTGGTTGCTGACGATTCCGGGAAATTTGACGGGCCGGTCGGCGCAGCCCTCGACCGACGGCGGGAGGCAGCCCCCGGCCCCGACCGGCCCGTCGATTTCCACCGCAGACCGCCACGCGGTCCGCCAAGAAAACGGCAACGCGGTGAGCAAGGCCGCCGCCCACCCCAGTGCGGCCCGCTCACCGCGTTGCACTACGTCTCTACCAGGTTCTTGTTAGGCGATTCCGGTCAGGAGCATCCCGACGTAGAACCGCAATTCATGCACTTGTGACAATTGCCGTTGACGACCATCAGCGACCCGCAATCCGGGCAGGTTGGAGCGTCGGTCGGCGAAACAAACGCCACCGCGGCAGACTGGGCGCTGCCGCTGGCTGGCGCCGGAGCTTCGCCGTCATGCGCAGCTGTTGTGTCGTTTCCTGCTGTCTCCAACGGGGCGGCTATCAGGCCGATCTCGATCTTCTCCTCGTCGCTGAGGAACCGGTTGGCCATCCAGCGGAAGATGTAGTCCGTGATCGACTTGGCGAACGGAATCTCGGCATTGCCGGTGTAGCCGGAAGGTTCGAACCGCGCGTTCGAGCACTTCTGCACCAGGAACTTGAGCGGTACGCCATACTGCAGCGCGAACGACGTCATGCTGGCGAAAGAATCCATCAGGCCGGAGATCGTCGATCCCTCCTTGGCCATGGTGATGAAGACCTCACCGGGCATGCCGTCTTCGTAGAGACCGACGGTGATGTAGCCCTTGTGGCCCGCGATGCCGAACTTGTGGGTGATCGAGTGGCGTTCGTCGGCAAGCCTGCGACGAACGGGACCCGCGACGACGACCTGCGGCTGTTTGTCGCCCTTCGTCTCCGCGCTTGTCGCCAACGGCTGTGCCATCTTGCTGCCGTCGCGATAGATCGCGACCGCCTTGATGCCGAGACGCCACGCCTCCATGTAGGCATCGCCGATCTCGTCCACGGTCGACTCCGAGGGCATGTTCACCGTCTTGGAGATCGCCCCGGAAATAAACGGCTGCGTTGCTGCCAGCATTCGGATGTGACCCATGTGGTGGATCGAACGCTCGCCCGCCGGTGCCCTGAAGGCGCAGTCGAAGATGGGCAGGTGCTGTTCCTTCAGCTGCTCGGCGCCTTCGATCGTGCCGTTCTCATCGATGTGCGCGACGATGCTCTCGACCTGATCGGAGGTGTAGCCGAGGCGGTTGAGCGCGGTCGGCACCGATTCGTTGACGATCTTCATGGTGCCGCCGCCGACGAGGCGCTTGTGCTTCACCAGTGCCAGGTCGGGCTCCACGCCGGTGGTGTCACAGTCCATCATGAAGCTGATCGTTCCGGTGGGCGCCAGTACCGTTGCCTGGGCATTGCGGTAGCCGTGCTCGTCGCCGAGTTCTAGCGCGCGGTCCCAGACCTCGCGTGCGCCGCGCGCCAGCGATGCTGGCAGCTGCGACTCGTCGAGGTCGTATGCCGCCTCCCGGTGCATCTGCATCACGCCGAGCATGGCTTCCTCGTTTTCCGCATACCCGGCGAAGGGACCTTTGACGGCGGCAATGCGGGCCGACTGGGCATAGGCCTCGCCCGTCATCACAGCAGTGATGCCCGCCGACTGCGATCGTCCGGCGTCGGAGTCGTAGGGCAGCCCCTGGTGCATCAACAGTGCGCCGAGGTTGGCGTAGCCGAGGCCGAGCGGGCGGTAGTCGTGGGAGTTTTTGGTCACCGCCTCGGTCGGGTAGTCGGCGTATCCGACGACGATTTCCATCGCGGTGAACGTGGTCGCCACGGCCCGCCGGTAGCTCTGGACGTCGAACGTGCCGTCGTCCTGGAGGAACTTGAGCAGGTTGAGGGAAGCCAGGTTGCACGCCGTTTCATCGAGGAACATGTACTCGGAGCACGGGTTCGAACCGTAGATGCGATCGGTCGCTTTGCAGGTGTGCCAGCGATTGATCGTGTCGTCGAACTGCATGCCCGGGTCGCCGCAATGCCAGGTCTCGTAGGCGATCTTGGCCATCAAGTCGCGAGCGGGTATCGTCGCCACGGGCTCGTGGGCAACGCGGCCGAGTGTCTGCCAATCCTCGCCGCGCTCGGCGGCCTGCATGAACGCGTCCGTAGCGCGCACCGAGTGGTTGGCGTTCTGGAAGAACACGGAGCCGTACGCCTCACCGTCGAGCGCCGGGTCGTAGCCGGCGTCGATCAGTGCCCACGCCTTACGTTCCTCGGAACCCTTGCACTCGATGAACTCGACGATGTCAGGGTGATCGACATCCAGGATGATCATCTTGGCGGCGCGGCGCGTCTTGCCGCCACTCTTGATGACGCCAGCGAATGCGTCGAAGCCCTTCATGAACGAAACCGGGCCCGAGGCTATTCCCCCGCCCGAGAGTTGTTCGGCGGAACCGCGCAGGCGCGAGAGGTTGACGCCTGCACCGGAGCCCCACTTGAAGATGAGGCCCTCGGTCTTGGCGAGGTCGAGAATCGACTCCATGGTGTCGTCGACGTGGTTGATGTAGCAGGCCGACGCCTGCTGACGCTCGCCCTCAACACCGAGGTTGAACCAGACGGGAGAGTTGAACGCCACGTACTGGTGCAACAGCAGGTGCGTGAGCTCTTCCGAGAACACCTCGGCGGACTCGTCGCTATCGAAGTAGGCACCGTCGATGCCCCACTGTGTGATGCGGCCGACGACACGTCCGATGAGCTGCTTCAGGCTGTTCTCGCGCTCTGACGTGCCAGCCTGCCCGTGGAAATACTTGGAGGCGACGATGTTGGTCGCCCGCTGGCTCCAGAGGACGGGGAACTGCACCCCTTTTTGTTCAAAGACGATCTCGCCGGTATGACGCTCGATGAGTGCGTCACGCTGTTCCCACTCCACCGCATCATAGGGATGCACGCTGTCCGTCGAGAAATAGCGTGAAAAGCACAGTCCTGCTGGGTTCGCTTCTGCTTCGCCCGAAGCTGTTGCGTTCTGCTGCGCATTTGTAGGCGCCGAAGCGTTCTTGCTGCGGTCGGCTGCTTTTGAGGTGCTCGAACCGGGAGGCTGGTTCTTCTCTGGCGGCATGGAGCGTTCTCCGAGGTTGGCGGCGCATCGCGGCGGGTCCCACAGCGCAGCCGGGAGGATGGCGGCGTAAAGGCCCCCTACTTGTACTGGCTGACTTGGGCATAGTCAAGACGGACACCACAAGATGTGGGGTGCCCCTCTTAACAGCCCTACGAGATAGTGTGGAAAAGGTGTTGAAAACGCCTGGGGGGCCTAAACCTCTTGGGGACAGGGCGTTCACTCGTAGGAGTGTTCACCGCAAGGGGACTTCTGTTCGCCTTACAGCGAAAACGGGGCGTAGCAGCGTGTGCATAAGTTCCCGCGTTTTTTTTCGCGTGGCGCCGCCGAGGTCGCCCGGCGCAGTCGGGCGGTGGGCTATTTGCGGCCATTGCGGGCTTGTTTGTGGCGCTCGCACACTGTGTTATGTTGGCCGCTCCGATGCACGGAGCATCTGTCCGAGACCCATCAACAGAGACCGAAAGCCGTAGGTAGGAGAGAGCCAGGATGACCTACATCATCGCCGAGCCATGCGTCAACGTGCGCGACCGCGCATGTGTCGAAGTCTGTCCCGTTGACTGCATCTATGAAGTGGATGATGACACGGGCGTCAGCGCGCACGGCGTCAAGGCTCCCGAAGGCAAGGAGCAGATCCTCTACATCCATCCGGATGAGTGCATCGACTGCGGTGCCTGCGAGCCGGTATGTCCGGTGGACGCGATCTTCATGGACGAAGAGGTGCCGGACAAGTGGCAGGAGTACACGCCGCTGAACTACGTGCTTTCCGACGTCGAGTACGACGGCTAGGCAAGATCGGCAGAGGCCGATAGAAGAATTCGACGGGCCGGCCTTCGGGTCGGCCCGTTTTCTTTCCTGCGGAGCAGAGGGCTCGGCGAGACGTTTCTTGCTACGGCCCGCTTCCGGCGTTTCCAATCTCGAGTTCGTTGACGACCCCGCCGACGCCATCGACGCCCTTGGCGATCAGCTCGGCGAGCTGCCGCTGCTCGGTCGAAGCCACGGTCCCAGACAGCGTGACGGTGTCTTCCTGGGCTTCCACCGAGATGCCGCCAAACAGGTCGAAGTCCTTCTGCAGCGCGAGGGCCGTGCGAACGCGAGCCTCGAGCTGGAGGTGCCGCGCGCCACGGCCGGCGTCTTCGATGGCCTCGCCAGCGTTGTCACCGAACATCTCCAGGTCGAACGGCCCGTCGGATAGCATCATGATCCCGACGCCGAGTACTAACCCGATCACGAAAACGAAGAGACTGCGGCGCATCCCGACCCCCCTGTTGGTGCAAGCTCCAATCATACCGTGCTGACCCCGGGGCAGGGGGGCGCGTAGACTTTGTGAGGCGCGGCTCCGCACCGGGTGTGCGCGCCTTGACCCGTGCCAGGCCGAAGGGGAGGAAACGTCGTGATTGGAGTGGCCGAGAAGACCTCTGGTGAAGCTGTGTGGTCGGTTGTTCTTGGCGTCGCGGCCGCGGCCGCCGCGCTCGGCTGGTTGCTAGCTGCCCAGCAAGACGTCGACCAGCAGCGGCTGCGCAACGAGGCGCAGGCCCTGTTCGAGGAGAAGCAGACATCGGAGGCCGCGGGGGTCTTCGCGCGGGTTACCGAATTCGACGACGTCGTCGCGGAGGACTGGCTGAACCTGGCCCTGGCTCGCTACGAGCTGGGCGGCGACGCATCCGCTGACGGTGAGATCATCGTTGCGTTAGATCGCGCCTCGGAGCTCGATCCGGGCAATGCCGGGGCGCCGTATCTGCGCGGTCTTGTGCACAGCCGCCGAGGTCGCGATGCGGAAGCCGCGGAGCAGTTCGCGGCGGCAGCTGGCCTGGATCCGAACGATGCCGGCACCCTGTACAACTGGGCCGCCTCGCTGCACAACCTCGGGAATATCGACGAGGCGCTGGTTCTGTACGAGCGGGTCTCGGCGATGGGTTTTGACGTGGCCCAGCAGTTCTTCGTGTCGAGCTTGTATCGAGCCGGCCGGGCGCTCGCGGTTCGGGATGGGATCGAAGTTGCGAGGCCCTACATCGAGCGATACGCGGAGTTCCAGGGTCGTCTGTCGCAGGCCCAACGAGCCGCCACCGCGCTGGAGGCGGGTCGGTACAAACGCGTAGTGGTTGCGCGCGCGAACCTGGCGCCGGCGATTCCCACCAGCGCGGAAGGCATCGCCTTCGTGGTGGGCGACGAGATCGCATTGCCCGTGGGGCTGTCGCCACGACACCTGCTGGTCGCCGACCTGGGCCAGGGGAGTGAGATTCTGCATTCCACGTCGGCGTCGCGCGGGGCTGCGATTGGGCCCGGTGCGGTCGACGGCGTGCTGGCGCTCGAGACGGTCGATGGTCCGATAGCGGTAGGCGACCATGACCGTGATGGCCAGCCCGATGTGCTCGTTCTGGGCGCCGCACAGACCGTTCTGCTACGCGGCACGGGCGGCGCGCCGGGCGAAGCGCGTTTCGAACCCGTGAGCTTCGAGGGGATTCCGGTGCTCGCCGGCGCCACGCACGCGCTCTGGGTAGATGCCGACCACGACGGCGACCTCGATATCCTCGCGGCGACAGCCGAGCCGGGGGCGGGCGTCCGCTGGATCGCCAATCACGGCGGCGGCACTTTCGTCGAGATGGATACGGCGGGACTCGGTGGCCCGGCGGCGAGCCAGATTGCCTGGGCCGACTTCGATGATGACAACGACATCGATTTCTGGGTCTTGCGCGAAGACGGCCTGGGGGCGCTGTACAGCAATGCTCGCGGTGGTCGCTTCGAGGAGATCGGCGCGGCGGTAGGGGCTACCGGACCGGGCGGTGTGACTGCGGTCGTGGCAGAAGACATGGACAACGACGGTTGGTTCGACGTCGTGGTGGGAGGCGCTCAGGGCCTGGTGGTGCTGGCGAACAATGGCGACGGATCGTTTCGTACGGTGTCGATCGACGCTACGCCCGTGCAGCAGTTGCTGGCGGCGGATCTGAACAACGACGGCTGGCTCGACCTGGTAACGGAGAATGGGCGATCGCTGGTGAACTCGGGCGATCTTTCATTCGCGGCGATGACTCCGCCCGAGTCGGCAGCCGGGATGTTGGTGGCGGTCGCCGACCGCACTGGCGACGGCGCTGTCGACATGCTGCTGCGAGCGGGCGACGGGCTGCGCTGGTTTGCCCAGGAGGCGCCGGTGGGCAACTGGGCGCGGGTAGCACTCGACGGCGTCAAGGCCAATCTGCGTGGCATCGGGGCGGTCGTGGAGGCCAAGTCCGGCGGCCTGTACCAGCGGCGTCTGCAGCGCGATCGCTGGCTACACCTGGGCCTGGGCGAGCGCGAGTCGATCGATGTTGTTCGCGTCACCTGGCCCAACGGGATCATTCAGAACGAAACTGCGGTTGCCGCCAACGCCGACCTGGGTCCCGTCGGGGAGGTCGAGCGCTTGGAGGGCTCATGCCCGCTGCTGTACACCTGGGACGGCACGCAGTGGAGGTTCATCAACGAGGTGCTCGGAGTGGCACCGCTCGGTATGCCGCTCGCCACCGACGTGATTCACGCCGCTGATTTCGACGAGTACGTTCCGATCCCGGCCGAGGCCCTGCAATCGCGCGACGGCATGTTCGAGGTTCGGTTGACCGAGGAGCTGCGTGAAACCGGATACCTCGACGCCATACGACTGCTGGCGGTCGATCGTCCCGCCGGCGTACGCACCGTTCCCGACGAACGCTTCGTGGCCCCGCCTCATCCGGAGTTCGGAATCTATGCCGTGACCACGCCGCGCGCGCTGACCGCTCGCGACCAAACGGGTCGCGACTGGAGCGCCGAGTTGGCGCAGGTCGACGGGGAGTGGGCACGACCGTTCAACCGCGATCTGTACGAAGGGCTGGCGACGGCCCACAGTCTCGAGTTGACGCTCGCCGATGCGGTGGGGGGCGCGGCTGGATCCGAGCCGCGGCTGTTCCTCACCGGCTGGGTTTACTGGGCTACGGGATCGATCAATCTGCAGGTCGACCAGGATCCACGGGTGACCTTCGCCCCTGTGGCGCTGGAGGTCCCGGATGGCGCAGGCGGCTGGCGCACGGCGATTCCCGATATCGGCCTACCGAATGCCAAGAACTCGACGATGGTGGTCGAACTGGACGGGCACCTGATTGCGTCTGACCCGCGTGTGCGGCTCACCACGACCATGCGCCTGTACTGGGATGCGGCGTTCTACACGGTAGGAGACGGCGCCGCCCTGTATCGCCCCTCCGGCCAATGGCAGTCGGCCTGGCGTGTACCGGAAGCGGGGCCCCTCGCGATGGGCGGTGGTGATCACGAGGTGCCCGTGCGCGTGCATGTGTTGGCACCCGAAACCGCCGACATCCGCTGGCGCGGCTTTTCGGCTTTGCAGCGCACCACCGATGGCTTCGAGACGTTCGAATACGCGAACGCCACGAGCGACTCGAACTGGAATCAACACCGTGGCAGTTACACACGCTATGGGGCGGTCGATGAATTGCTGGCCATGGCCGATGACCAGCTGGTTATCGTGGGCACCGGAGACGAGGTCGCGGTGCGTTTCATCGACAGCCTCCCGGAGCTACCGGCCGGCTGGCAGCGCGAGTGGTTGTTGTACCTGAACGGCTGGGTCAAGGACGGCGATCCCAACACGCTGGGCGGCGACCGCGTCGAGCCCCTGCCGTACCACGCGATGGATGAGTATCTGGACGGTGCTAGCAGATCGGCAGCTGCACTGGAGGGGGCCGCCTGGCAGGCCATCTACAACACGCGGGCGGCGCGGGAGGTTAACGCACCGTTACGACCTCGGCGCTAGCGGGGGGCTACCGCGGGCGGCGGGTCAGGCAGGAGTGCGGACGTAGTCCTCGAACGTGAAGGCGTGCTCGTTGTGATCGTCCGCTTGGTGTCGGGCGCTGTGCTCGAGCTGCCACTCGCGCAGCTCGATCTCCGGAAAGTACACGTCGCCCTCTACCTCTGCGTGAACCCTCGTAACGTACAAACGATCGGCTACGGCGAGCGCGTCGGCGAATAATCGTCGGCCGCCGAGGATGAACGCGATCTCGGCGCCGGCCACGGCCGTCAGCGCATCCTCAAGGCTGCGATGAACGTCGACTCCCGCGGCTGAGAATCCGGGCGTGCGGCTGAGCACCAGGTTGTGTCGTTCCGGCAACGGCCGCCCCATGGATTCGTAGGTCAGGCGCCCCATGATCACCGGATGTCCGAGCGTTAGCGTCTTGAACCGCCTCAGGTCGTCGCGAAGACGCCAGGGCAGATCGTTGTTGCGACCGATCACCCCGTTGTCGGCGATGGCAGCGATGATCGCGATCGTGCCGGGCCGTGTCGCCATCGCGTCCGTCATACCGCGATGGCCGCCTTGATATGAGGGTGCGGGTCGTAGCCCGACAGGACGAAATCGCCGAAGCGGAAACCGTCGATCTCGCGCACGTCTGGATTGACTGTCATGACGGGCCGGTCGCGCGGCGTGCGTGCCAGCTGCTCGGCGGCCTGGTCGAGGTGATTGCTGTACAGGTGGGCGTCGCCCAGCGTGTGGACGAATTCTCCCGCAGCGTATCCAGTTACTTGGGCGACCATCATGGTCAGCAGGGCGTAGGAAGCGATGTTGAACGGCACGCCGAGAAAGATGTCGGCGCTGCGTTGGTAGAGCTGGCACGAGACGCGTCCGTCACGAACGTAGAACTGAAACAGCGTATGGCAGGGCGGTAGCGCCATGCTCTCGATGGCCGCCACGTTCCACGCCGAAACCACAAGACGGCGTGACCCGGGGTTCGTTCGTATCTCGTTGATGAGCCACGCGATCTGGTCGACGTGGGCGCCGCTCGGCGCCGGCCAGCTGCGCCACTGGTAGCCGTAAATGGGCCCGAGCTCGCCTTCTTCATCGGCCCACGCATCCCAGATGCTCACGCCGTGCTGACGCAGGTAGGCGATGTTGGTGGAGCCCTGCAGAAACCACAGGAGCTCGTGAATGATCGACTTCAGATGCAGTTTCTTGGTGGTGACCAAGGGGAATCCCTCGGCTAGGTCGAAGCGCATTTGATGCCCGAACACACTGCGAGTGCCGGTGCCCGTGCGGTCGTCGTTGTGGGTGCCGGTGTCGAGCACCCGCTGCATCAGATCCAGGTACGGTCGCATCGTGTTGCCCCTCCAGTTGGCGCGGCCATTGTCGCATGCGAAGTCCATCAGGCCGCAGCCCCTCGCGCCAGCCCTTCTGGCCGCCTGGCCCGACCGTCGGATCCCGGAGCGATATGGGATAATCGCCGGATGGTCGACCTACCTGTTCTGCCCAATACTGCGTCTGCGTGCGCCGTCGACGCGGTCCCGGCGGGCCGCCGTAAGCCGGACTGGCTGCGCGTGCGCGCCCCGGGCGGGGACAGCTACACGCTGATCAAGAAGACGCTGCGCGAGCGCGGCTTGTTCACAGTCTGCGAAGAGGCTCACTGTCCCAACGTTGGAGAGTGCTGGGGCGGTGGTACCGCGACGTTCATGCTGCTCGGAGAGATGTGCACCCGCGGTTGCAGGTTCTGTGCGGTAACGACCGGCAACCCTGGCGGCTGGGTCGACCGTGATGAGCCGCGCAAACTGGCCGAGTCGGTGGCGCTCATGGGCTTGAAATACATCGTTCTTACGATGGTCGACCGTGACGACCTGCCCGACGGCGGCGCGGATCATGTCGCCGAGTGCATCCGCCATTTGAAGCGCTGCGAGCCGGACCTCATCGTCGAGTCGCTGGTGGGGGATTTTTCTGGCGACCACGACGCGATCGATACCGTTGTTGCGTCGCAGGTCGATGTCTTCGGTCACAACATCGAGACCGTAGCCCGACTCCAGCGCACGGTGCGCGACGCGCGCTGCGGCTACGAGCAGTCGCTGGCGACCCTGCGCCGTGCCAAAGAGCACGCCCTGGCGCCCTACACGAAGTCCTCGATCATGGTGGGCTTGGGCGAGACCGACGCCGAGGTTCTCGAGACGATGCGCGACCTGCGCGCCGCGCACGTCGATTTCCTCACCGTGGGACAGTATCTGCAGCCGACGCACAGGCACCTCGAGGTGGCCGAGTGGGTCCATCCGGAGCGCTTCGAACAGCTGCGTGTCGAGGGCGAGGCCATGGGCTTCGGCTATGTCGCCGCCGGCCCACTCGTCCGTAGTTCGTATCGGGCAGGCGAATTTTTCATTGCGTCGCTGGTGCGCCAGCGACGCGAAGGCGCGGCATCGCGGATGCCGGGAGAGGCCGTATGGGGCGCCAGCTGCTGAGCCTGTTGAGCGCTGATCCGGAGTCGACCGAGGCGAGTCAGCTTCTCGTCGATGACGGGCAGCTGCGCGCGTTGTACGAGACGCTCACGCTGACTCGGATTCTCGAGGACACGGCCGCGCGACTGCATGGGGAGGGTCGCGTCGGGTTCTTCGTGCCGTCGTTGCCGGCGGCCGCATCGTCGGCGGCAGCCGCGATCGCCCTGCAGGATGGCGATTGGCTGTTTCCGTCGTTCCGCGATACCGCCGCCTATCTGGCACGCGGCGGGCGCATCGACGACTATCTGGCCCAGCTATTGGGCGCCGCCAGCGACCCATTGATGGGGCGTCAGCTGCCCGGCCATGGATCGCTCCCGGCGGGCAGATTCGTCGCTCCTTCCGGTGCGGCCGGTACGCAGATCCAGCAAGCTGCGGGAGTCGCGCTCGGCATGAAGTTGCGCGGACAGGAGCAGGTGGCGTTGGCGATCTTCGGTCCAGCCGCGGTAGCGCAGGGCGCCTTCCACACCGGCATCAACGCCGCTGTTCGTCATCAGGCGCCAGCGATCTTCTTGTGCCGTACGCTGGGAAGCGAACAGCCACCGGTAGCGGGGCGCGGCGAGGGATACGGGCTGGGCACCGAGCTGGTTGACGGGCGGGATTGTCTGGCTGTGGCGAACGCTGTGGCCCGGGCACGGCAGCAGGCCATCGCTGGCGGCGGTCCGATTTTGATCGAGGCAGTTGTCGACGGCGACGAGCTGGAGCAGGACGCTGCCGGCAGGCTGCGCGGGTTCGTCGAGCACAGGGGTCTGTGGGATGCCGAACGCGAGGAAGCGTTCGTGCAACGTTGTAAGGACCGTGTGCTGGACGCCCTCGAGGTCGTGGAGAGCGCCGGGCCCGGCTCCGCCGAGGGCCTGTTGGACCATGTTTGGGCCGCGAGACCCTGGATGCTGCAGGAACAGGCGCGCCATCTCGGGCAACGAGAAGCGCAAGCACCGCGTTCGACGGAGGGCGGCGATGTCTGAGCTCACGATGGCCGCGGCGGTCAGTCAGACGCTTCGAGACGAGATGCTGCGCGATGACCGGATCGTCGTTCTCGGAGAGGACATCGGCGAGCTGGGAGGACTGTTCGGGGCCACGGCCGGGCTGCTGGCAGAGTTCGGAGAGCAGCGTGTCATCGACGGGCCGGCGGCTGAGGGCGGGTTGATTGGTACCGCGGTCGGTTTGGCGCTCTACGGCTTACGTCCGGTGGCCGAGGTGCAGTTCGCCGATCTCGTCTGGTCTGGTTTCGAACAATTGGTCTCCGAGATGGCCCAGCTGCGCTATCGGTCAGCCGGCCAGTACTCGTGCCCGGTGGTGCTGCGTGTGCCCTACGGTGGCGGTATCGGTGGCGGGATGTACCAGTCGCAGAGCCCCGAGGCCCACTTCTGCCACGTACCCGGAATTACGGTCGTCGCGCCGGCCGACGCCGCCGACGCTGCCGGCCTCTTGAGGAGCGCCGTGCGCGCCGAGGACCCGGTCGTCTTCTTGGAGCCGAAGGGTCTCTATGCGGCGGGACGCGCGCAGGTGAGCGAAGACCACGTCCGGTTGGGTTCGGCCCGGCTGCGGCGCGACGGCACCGACGTTACCGTCGTGGCCTATGGCAGCACCGTGCCGCTGGCGATGGAGGCCGCCGAGGCCGCCGCGAGCCGAGGCATTCAGGCGGACGTGGTGGATCTCCGCACCCTGGTGCCACTCGACATTGCTGCCCTGTTGCGCTCGGTTGCCAAGACCGGCCGCGCCGTCCTCGTGAGCGAGGCGCCACGCGGCGGTGGCTATCCCGCGGAACTTGCCGCGACGCTGGCAGAGCGCGCCCTTCTGCATCTCGAGGCGCCGGTGGAGCGCGTCACCGGCCTCGACACCCCCGTCCCATACGCACACGAAGACAAGTACCTGCCCGACGCCGACCGGATCACGGCGGCGATCGAGCGGGTAGCCAACTTCTGAGGATTCATGGCTGTGGACTTCAAACTACCCGAGATCGGCGAAGGTACGGCCGAAGGCGAGATCATCAAGTGGCTGGTGGCCGTCGGTGATGAGGTCGAGGAAGACACGCCGCTCGTCGAGGTGATGACCGACAAGGCGACCGTGGAGATTCCTTCCCCCGGTCCGGGCACCGTCGCCGAGTTGCGGGCCGCCGAAGGCGATGTGGTTGACGTTGGCGCGGTGATCATGGTCTTCGGTGAAGGCGGCACCGCGGCGGGTGCCGCGGCTCCGGCCGCCGAGGAAACCGGCGCGCCCGCGGCACAGGTTCCGAGTGCGGACTCGGTCGCAGTTGCCAGCGCCACCACGGCCTCGCGTGATTCTGTGGATGCGGCCCGAGCCGTTGCCCGCGCGGAACTCGAAGATGCGGAGCGGCCTGTGTGGGAAGCTCCTGCCCCCGGCCCCGGAAGGGTGATGTCCACGCCTGCGACGCGCCGCATGGCGCGTGAGATGGGCCTCGATCTCACTGGCGTGACCGGGAGTGGCCGCGGTGGCAGGGTCATGAAGGAGGACCTGCCCGGGCTCGAATTGGAAGCCAACGCGGCTCCGGCTCCGGCTCCGGCTCCGGAAGCGGCTCCGGCTCCGACTGCGGCTGCGGAAGCGACTCCGGCTCCTGCGCCGGCCGGCAAGCCGAAGGCGACGGCGGCACCGATCGCCGTGCGCCCGGGGGCAGCAATGGCCGGACAGCTCGAGGAGCGGGTTCCGTTCCGCGGGCTGCGGCGGCGCATCGCGGCGCGGTTGGTCGAAGCCAAGAAGGTCATACCGCACTTCACCTACGTGGAGGAGTGCGATGCCACCGAGATCGTCGCGCTACGAGGCCAGGCAAAGGAAGTCGGTGCCGCTCATGGCATCAAAGTGACGTACCTGCCGTTCTTCCTGAAAGCGATGGTCGAGGCGGCGAAGCTGCACCCCATTCTCAACTCCTCGCTCGACGAGGAGAACGGCGAGATCGTCTACAAGCACTACTACAACTTCGGTATCGCCACCGACACCGAGCGTGGCCTCGTCGTGCCCGTGGTGAAGAACGTCGATGAGCTAAACATCTATGAGCTGGCGCGAGAGATTGATCGACTCGCGACCGACGCCCGCGACGGTCGCAGCTCGATGGAGGACCTCAGCGGCGGCACCATGACCATCACCAGCACCGGCAATATCGGCGGTGTGTTGGCAACGCCGATCATCAATCATCCCGAGGTGGCGATCGTAGGCGTCACGGCGATTCGTCCGCGCGCCGTGGTTCGCGACGGTGAGATCGTCATCCGACAGATGGTGAATGTCGCAATTTCGCTCGATCACCGCATCGTGGACGGTGCGCCTGGCGCAATATTCATGCGCGATATGGTGGCGTTGTTAGAGGATCCGAAGCTGCAGATTCTCGGCCAACCGTAGCCGCTAGGCTGACGATCAAGGAGACCTCATGAGTTCGGAACAGGCGCTCGACGTCATCGTTATTGGATCCGGGCCTGGCGGCTACATCGCCGCGATTCGCGCCGCTCAGCTCGGCCTCAACACCGCCATCATCGAGCGCGAGTTCATCGGTGGCACGTGTCTCAACGTGGGCTGCATCCCGTCCAAAGCGTTGCTCGACGCCACCCATCTGCTCGCGGAGATACGACACGCCGCGGCCTTCGGCATCAAGGTGGACGACGTGGAGGTCGACTTCGCCGCCATGCAGAAGCACAAGGCCAAGACGGTGCGGATGTTGACGGGAGGAGTGCGCAGCCTGCTCAAGAAACACGGAGTGAAGGTGCATGAGGGCGAGGCGCGCTTTCTCGGCCCCGGCAAGGTTGAAGTGACGGCCGCAGACGGAACGCTGGAGACGCTGGAGGCCGCCAACGTCATTATCGCCGCCGGGTCGGTGGAAGCGGAGTTGCCGCCGGTGCCATTCGATGGGGACCGTGTCGTATCGTCGCGCGGGGCGCTGGATTTCGACGACGTGCCGAAGCGGTTGGTTGTCGTGGGCGGCGGCTATATCGGCCTCGAGCTTGGCAGCGTCTACAACCGTCTCGGCAGCGACGTCGTGGTGCTCGAGATGATGGATCGCATTCTCCCGGAGATGGACACGGAGCTTGCCACCACGGCACAGAAGATCCTGATCGGACAGGGCCTGGGAATTCATCTGGGGGCGCGCGTCACGGGCGTCGACGTCTCGGACAGTGGGGCTACAGTGCGCTACGCGGTGGGCGACGAGCAGACTGAGGTCGAGACCGACCGCGTGCTCGTTTCGATCGGGCGCAAGCCTGCGACCGGCGCCTTGAATCTTGAAGCGCTGGGGCTGGAGACCGACGATCGAGGCTTCATCACTGTGGATCACGGCATGCGCACGGGTATCCCCGGAACCTACGCAATCGGCGATGTCGTATCGACGCCGATGCTGGCGCACGTCGCCATGGACGAAGGTGTTGTTGCCGCTGAGTGCATTGCCGGACAGGCCGCCGCCATGGAGTATCACGCCATTCCGGCGGTCGTCTTTACCCACCCGGAGCTTGCTTCGGTAGGGCTCAAGGAGGACGAGGCCGAGTTGCGCGGTTCGATCAAGGTGGGGCGCTTCCCCTTCCGCGGCAACGGACGCGCGCGCGCCCGAAACGACGTCGAGGGATGGGTGAAGATCATTGCCGACGCGCAGACCGACGAGATCTTGGGCGTTCACTGCGTCGGACCCGATGCGGGTCATCTGATCCATGAGGCGGTCGTAGCGATGGGTTACAGCGGCTACGCCGAGGACCTCGGTCTTACCGTACACGCGCACCCGACACTCTCCGAGGCCTTCAAAGAGGCCGCGCTGGCAGTCGACGATCGCGCGCTACATATCTGACCAGCCCCGACATTGACCGACTCGGGCAAGGATCTTTTCGACGGCACACTGCGGGGCACCGTCGCCCGGGTCGTGTTCGAGAATCGTGATAGTGGCTGGGCGGTGATTCACTTCGAGTCCGACACGCGCCCGGGAGTCGACACCGTCATCGGTCCCTTGGCGCCCGTGTTTGTCGGGGAGTTCCTGGAGCTCGAGGGAGACTGGGAGACCGACAGCCGCTGGGGGCGGCAATTTCGTGTACGCAGCGCCGTGCCGGCCGAGCCCACTTCGATCGAAGGCACGCGGCGCTATCTGGCGTCCGGGGTGGTGTCGGGCATTGGCCCCGAATTGGCTCGGCGGCTGGTGGCGCGCTTCGGCACGGACACCTTGCGCACGCTGGACGACGAGCCCGAACTGCTGCTCCAGGTTCGTGGCATCGGCGCCAAGCGTCTAGCCCAGATCAAGGAAGGCTGGCAGGCGAAGTCCGCCGAACGGCAGGGTCGCATCTTCCTACAGGGGCATGGTCTCGGCGCGGTTCTGGCACAGCGCGTTCTGCGCAGGTGGGGCGACGAGACGATCACTCGCGTGAAGCGAGATCCCTACTCGCTGGTCCGCGAGGTCGCCGGGGTCGGCTTTCGCACCGCCGACGACCTGGCGCAGCGGATCGGCATCGAGGCCGATGCGCCGCAGCGGCTCGCTGCCGGTGTGTTGCACTCCCTGCAGGTGGCGGCCGGCGCGGGGCATTGCTTTCTTCCGGCGGCCGAACTGGGCGCCACGGTCACTAAGCTGCTGCGTATCGAAGACCCGGATGCTCTCGAGGAGGTCGTGGAGGATCTCGTATCGCGTCGCCGCCTGGTGGTGGAAGCACCCGCCGAGGGTAGGGAAGCGTGGCGAGTGTGGGATCGGCAACTGCATGCGGCAGAATGTCGTGTGAGCCGCCGGCTGGGGGAACTGGCCACTACACCGACGCCCACAGCACCCGAGCGGGTGCGACGCGCCCTGGAGGTTGTGGCCGAGCGGCTACACATCACCTTGGCTCCGGAACAGAGCCGCGCCGTCGAAAGCGCGTTCGCCCGGTCATTGCTGGTCGTCACCGGCGGCCCGGGAACCGGCAAGACCACCCTCATCCGCGCCGTGGTCGCGTGTGCCGAGCGTCTCGATCTGACGGTGGCGCTCGCTGCTCCGACCGGACGCGCGGCGAAACGCATGGAGCAGGCGACCGACCACGAGGCGCGTACGCTCCACCGTTGGCTCGAGTACCGCTTCGAAACGGGGTTTGGCCGCGACGAGGACAACCCCCTGGAGGCAGATCTGGTGGTCGTCGACGAGATGTCGATGGTGGACCTGAACCTCATGGACGCCCTGGTGGCCGCACTGAAGCGCGGCGCGCGGCTCCTCCTGGTCGGCGATGCGGACCAGCTGCCGCCGGTCGGGCCGGGAGCGGTGCTCCGCGACCTGGTTCGCGCTGAGGCCGTTCACGCGGTCCGACTGCAGGTCATCTTTCGCCAGGCTCAGGCGAGTCAGATTGTTCGCAACGCCCATCGGATCAACTCGGGCGAGATGCCGACCTCTACTCCGGAAGGTGACGAGGCCAGCGATTTTTATCTCATCGAGCCCGAAGACGCCGAGCATGCCGTCGATCTGGTGACACGACTGGTCAAGCGACGATTGCCGGAACGATTCGGCCTCGATCCCCGCTTCGACGTGCAGGTGCTGGCGCCGATGCATCGCGGCCGCGGTGGGGTCTCAGCGCTCAATGCGACGCTGCAAGATGCGCTCAACCCGGGCACCGCGACAGCGCGGCCGGAGGCGCTGGAGCTGCGCGCCGGCGATCGTGTCATGCAGCTGCGCAATGACTATGACAAGGAGGTGTTCAATGGCGACATCGGACATGTCTTCGCCCTGGACGAGGAGTCGGTCAGCGTCGACTTCGAGGGGCGCCTGGTGGGGTACCGACGAGAAGATAGCGGAGATCTGGCCCTTGCCTACGCCAGCACGGTCCACAAGAGCCAGGGCAGCGAGTACCCCGGCGTCGTTGTCGTGCTGCTACCGGAACATCACATCATGCTGCAGCGCAATCTGCTCTACACCGCGCTTACCCGCGCCAGCAAGGTGGCGGTTCTGGTGGCGTCTCACAAGGCACTAGGGCGAGCGGTTCGTAACGCTTCGCCTGCCGCACGCAATACCTCTTTGGCTGAGCGACTGAGCGAGGAGATCGAAGGATGAACGCGCAGGACCCGATCGACGGATTGTTCGTGCACTGTGAGGTCGTTGAGCCATTTGCCGAGAACGCCCGGCTCGTTGGCTGCACGCAGTCTGGCGTTGCGGTCCTCGTGGATCCGGGAGGTCATGTAGAGCAGCTCATGGAGGTGGCTTCGGCGCGGGGGTTGGAGATCGAGGCCATTTGGCTCACTCATGCTCATCTGGACCATGTGACCGGCGTCGCCGACGCCATTGCCAGACTTGGCCAGGTGCCCATTCTGCTGCTTCGCGAGGACCTGCCTCTGTACCTGGCTGTGGCGCAGCAGGGACAGATGTTCGGTCTCGATGTCGAGCAGCCGCCGGAACCTACTCGTTGGCTCGAGGTTGGCGAGACCCTGGAACTCGGAAAGCTGCGAGCGCAGGTACTGCACCTGCCCGGGCACAGCCCGGGGCACGTCGGCTTCTGGTTCGCGGCGCAGCAGACCATCCTCTCGGGCGATGTGCTCTTCGCGGGATCCATCGGGCGGACGGATCTGCCGGGAGGGGACTACGAGACCCTCATGCGCTCGATCCGCGAGGGCATGCTGCCGCTTGGCGACGAGGTCACCGTGTTGTGCGGGCACGGCCCGGACACGACCATCGCGCGTGAGCGCGACAGCAACCCGTTTCTGGCCAGCTGAGGTTGTCGGCCGGGGACGCGTCCCGCGGCCGGCCTCGTTACGCCCCCATCAAGCGGTTGGTCAGCCAGCGCTCGGTATCGAGTGCGGCGCGGCAACCGTATCCAGCGGCGGTGATGGCCTGTCGATAATGGTGGTCATGGATATCGCCGGCCACGAAGACGCCTTCGATCGCCGTATGGGGCAGGGGGCGGTCCCCTTCCTTCACATACCCGAGGTCGTCGAGGTCGATCGCCAGTCCGCGCAGAATCGCGGTATTGGGATCATGTCCGATGGCGATGAAGCAGCCGTCGACGGTAAGGTCTTGTTCCTCGCCGCTGTGCACATCCACGGTTCGCACGGCCTGCAGTCCGGTCTTGGAGGAGCCGACGAACTCCTTGACCCGGGTGTTCCACACCACTTCGATGCGGTCGTTGGCCAGGGCGCGTTCCGCCATGACCGGGCTGGCACGAAACTCGTCGCGGCGGTGCAGGATGGTCACCTTGCTGGCGAACTTGGTAAGGAACAGGGCTTCCTCCAACGCCGAGTCGCCGCCACCAACCACCGCGATGGGGCGGTCGCGAAAGAACGCGGCGTCGCAGGTGGCGCAGGTCGACACGCCGTAGCCGCGTAGATCGAGTTCCCCGGGCACGCCGATCTCCTTGGAAGAGGCGCCGGTGGCCACGATGAGAGCGTCACAGGTGTAGCGAGCGCCACCCTCCAAGACCACGCCAAAGGGCTGCTCGGCCACCTCCAGCGTCTCCGCGTGACCGATCATGATCTCGGCACCGAAGCGCTCTGCCTGCGCCTTCATGTTCTCAATCAGATCAGGGCCCTGGACTCCCTCGGGGAAGCCGGGAAAATTCTCGACCTCGGTGGTTGTGTACAGCTGGCCACCGAATTCCCGGCCCGAGATAACCAGCGGCTTGAGGTTGGCGCGGGCTGTGTAGATCGCGGCCGTCAGCCCGGCGCAACCCGAGCCGAGGATGATCACGGGGCGATGGTTGTCAGACACGGCGTCCTCCTGGTCAGGCTGAAAGTTCGTAGAATTGTCATCCGCGGGCGGATCGGCGGCCGCCGGCGCGGCCTCACGCAGCAGTGGTTCCAGTTCGCCGCGAGTCTCGAGGTCCGAGAGCTGGTCATAGCCGCCCACATGCACGTCGCCGATGAAGATCTGTGGTGCCGTCCGTCTTCCACCGCTACGCTCGATCATCTGCTGTATCAGTTCGCGGTCGCCGGAGACGTTGATCTCGACGAAGTCCGCGTCCTTGCTCTGTAGCAGGCGCTTGGCCCAGACACAGTAGCCGCAGAAGGTCTTGGTGTAGATGACGATGTCAGACACGAGATTCCTGGAAGCAGTGGTCGCGATGGCGCCGCTCACGAGACAACGGACTGTAATCGTAACGTCTGTGGGGCCTTCTCATGTGTCCGTTTCACGCCGAGCAGTCCGGCCGGGTAAGGTAGATGACCGTGCGCTCGATCGCGGTACTGTCAGCCGCGAAGATCAGCCCCAGGAGCAGAACCGTTGCATCAGCCAGCGTCGGCAACTGACCGCGAGAAAGGGGTAGCACTGGTCACGGGTGGCGCGGTCCGCGTTGGGCGGGCGATCAGCGAAGCGCTGGCGGCAATGGGATACCACGTGGCCGTGAATTATCTCGAATCGGAGGGCGCAGCGGCCGAAGTCGTCGGCAACATCCGGGCTGCCGGCGGACAGGCAAGCGCGGTCGGGGCCGATGTCACCGATGCCGATGCCTGTCGGGAGCTGGTCGACCGTATCGGTCAGATCGGGCCCGTGAGTGTGTTGGTGAACAACGCCGCGGTTTTCGAGAGGCGGCCGTTCCTGGAGCTGGACGACGACATCTGGCAGCGGCACCTGCGTCTCAACCTGGAAGCTCCGTATCGCCTGAGCCTGCTCGTCGGGCGCAGCATGTGGGAGGCGGGCCGCGGTCGGATCATCAACATCTGCGGCACCGTCGGCATCGAGCCACGAGGCGAATACGGTCCCTACTGCGTGGCGAAACGCGGTCTTGACGAGCTAACGCGATGCTGCGCGGAAGCCCTCGCGCCGCGAGTGCAGGTCAACGGCATCGCTCCGGGTGCCATTCTGTTTCCCCATGGCACTGGTGCGGACGAGCAGCGCCGGATCCTGGGTCGGGTTCCCGCAGGCAGAACCGGATCGCCGCAGGATATCGCTGCCGTGGTCTGCTTCCTGGCCACGGCGCCCGAGTACGTCACCGGCACCGTGCTGCCTGTGGATGGTGGCGTGTCGGTCCATGACAGCTAAGGCGGGCCGCTCGATGCGCGTCGTGATCATCGGCTCCGGCGAGCTGCCTGCGGCACTGGCCAGGCGCGTGCACGAGCGCGGCGATGAGGTCGCCGGCCTGGGTCCGTCGAGAACCGACGGGTGGCCTGCGGGGGTGCCCTACACGGTGTTCGATAGCGTTGCCCTGCTGTCGGACGCTCTCGTTGCCGATCACCCCGCGGTAGTCGTCGTCTTCGGTCCGGATCGCCTCGAGCGACCCGCGATTCCGCCTGTCGAGATCGTTCGTGCGGTGGCAGCGCTCGACAGTGCTCGGCTGATCTACTGGGGCTCGGCGTTCGTATACGGCAGACCCCAGGCTGTTCAGGGCTGCGCGTTGCTCGAACTCGCGCCGCTCGCGGCAGGCGGACGATCGGCGTCCGCGGCGGAGGCGGACGAGGCCGTGCAGTCGATGGTTGCGGAAGGGCAGGGGGGCGTCCACCTGTTCCGGGCGGCCGAAGTGGTGGGTGGGCAAGGGAGTCCGCCGCTCGACGGCCTGGGGGCCCTCACCATCGTTCCGACACCGTCGAATCACCGGCACCTGCAGCTGCTCGATCAGCGCGATGCGGTGGAGGTGCTTGACCGTGCCTTGAAGGGAGGGAATCCGGGTATCTACAACGTCAGCGCTGACGGCATCGTGAAGGTGGACGACGCTTGCCGGGCAATGGGCCGCAGCACGATCAGGCTGCCGCGTGTGCTCTTGACTCTGGCGGCCTACGGTGCGCGCGGCACGGGCCGAGTGCGCTCGGCCCGTGAGCTGCTGCGACTGACGCGCGGCTCGCCGGTTCTGGACAACTCCCGGCTCAAGACTCACTTCGGCTTTCGCCCACGGTTCACCACTCGCGGCGCTTTGGCGGCGGCTCGCGACAACCTCGACGGCCGCGACTCATGACCGGGCCGGACCCGGGCAGGGAGGCTACGAGGCAGCGTTTCCGCGCCCCCGAACACGAACGGGCGCAGCGCCTGATGGCTGGTCATCGAGCGCATGAACTCGCAGTCAAGACAACGATCTTCCGCCGTGCTGTCCTGGCGGCAGTCGGTCTCTTCTTTCTCAAGGTCGCTGCCGGAATCGCCACCAACAGTCTTGCCATTCTGGCCTCCAGCCTCGATTCGCTGCTCGACGCGGCGTTCTCGGGTTTGAACTGGTACTCGGCGGTCAAGGCGGAGAAGCCTGCCGATCCCGAACATCCATTCGGCCACGGCAAGATCGAGAGCCTCGTAGGCGGACTGCAGGCGCTGCTCCTGGCTGTCGTCGCCGCCGTGATCGCCTACTCGGCGATCGAGCGTGTGCGGATGCCGCAGCCAGTTGAGGGCACAACGCTCGGCGTCGTTGCGATGCTCATCTCCGCGGCCGTGGCGCTGACGCTATCGAGGTCTATCCGCAGGCTGGCGGCCGGCTCGGAGTCTCCGATTCTGGCCACCGAGCAGCTGCACTACTCGATGGATTTCACCACCCACGCCGGGGTCATCCTGGCGCTCGTGCTGCAGCGGTTCACCGGCATCGTCTACTTCGATCCGTTCGTCTCGATGCTGATCGCGCTGTTCGTGCTGTGGCAAGTGCGCGCGGTGGTGAGCGGCTCGGTGCAGGACCTGGTGGATCGAGAGTTGCCGCATGGCGTGCAGGATCAGATCGTGGCGGTACTCGACGCGCATGCCGGTCAGGTTCTCGCCTACCACGGACTGCGGACACGTCGGGCAGGAAGTCAGAAGATCGTTAGCCTGCACGTCGTGCTGTGCAAGACGATTACCTTCGAGACCTCACACCACATCGTCGATCACATCGAAGAGGAGCTGGCGGTGGCGATTCCGCGCTCCGATGTCACGATTCATGCGGATCCGTGTGGTGACTACTGTCCGGGGGAGTCGAAGTGTCCGTGGGCTCGGGTGCTGCGCTAGCAGCCGAGCCGACGTCGCTGGTCTGCCGCGGCCGCGCGTAGCGAATGTAGGCGACCAGCATGACAAAGAAGACGGTGCCGGAGATACCGGCGGTCAGCAGCGCCTGCGCCATGGTAGGGCTGGGCGCGCTCGCGTCGGCGTAGGGCACCAGCGCAAACGCCAGCAGGTTGTTGGCGCCGTGCGCAACCATGGCCGGGAAGATCGACCCGGAGCGCCAGACCAGGATGCCGAAGTAGATGCCCAGGAGTGTGCGGGGCAGCAGGCCGATGAAATCGAGATGGAAGACCGCGAACAGCAGGGCGGAGATGACGATCGCGGACCACATGCGACCTCCTCGCGCCAGCAGTTGCATGAGCACGCCGCGGAACAGGATTTCCTCGCACACGGCGGCCAGCACTACCGCGCCGAGCATCAGGATCAGCAGGTCGGCGGTGGTATTGGCCCGCAACAGTGTTCCGAGGGCGTCCTCCAGCATCTCGCGCCAGGCGTCTCCGCCCGGCATCGAATCGAGAACGATCTCTTGAACCGAGCCGCCGAACAGCTGCAGCGGAAACGCAGCCGCACCGGCGACAACGTAGTGGCTCCAGTGTGCCGAGCGGAGCAGGAACGCATCTCGAAACGGAAGGCCCAGTAGCATCGCGAAGAGCACGGGGGCGAGCAGAATGGCCCCGATCTCGTCGACGATGATGAGCAGCTTGAAGTCCAGGCCCAGCAGCGTCCCGCCCATCGCCGCGAACAGATGCAGGGCGAGGGCGAAGAGAAACAGCGCAAGCGCCGTCCAGCGAGCGGACAAGGGCGGAGGCCAGGGCAAGGGTACAGTTCCGGCGTTGTGGGAGGCGGGGACGCGCCGCGTCGGGTAACTTCGCCTGCGGCGGCGCGATTCTAGCATGACCAATCGAGTAGCAGGATGGCAGGAGATCGACGCAATGAGTGACGAGGTGAAGCGCAATCCGACCCCCTTCGACGAGTTGCTGGGGTTGGAAGTTCTGGAGGCCGCGGATGGCAAGGCGGAGGTCCGCCTGGCTCTCACGCCGGCACACCTGAACCGCCGCGGTGTAGCTCATGGCGGGGTTGTTTCCGCACTGCTCGATGTCAGTCTGGGGGGCGCCGTCGTTTCGACAACCACGGCGGAAGAGTGGTGTGGGACTCTCGAGCTTTCGGTGCAGTTCCGCGATCCGGCGCGCCGCGGGCCGCTGACCGGCCGCGGCCGCGTTGAGCGACGGGGTCAGCGCGTCGCGTTCGCGGCCGGCGAGGTCGTCGACGCCCGCGGCCGCGTGGTGGCAGCAGCCCACGGCGTGTGGACCATCTGGCCGTCGAACCCTGATCAGCGGAAGAAAACCCGGTAGCCGAGGCTCGACCCCGGGGCCGTTCGCGGCCGACGAGCCCGAACGCGGGATCGTGGCCGAGCGCTAGTAGATGAGGTGCCGAGCGCGCGCTGCGGCGAAGACGATGAGGTCGCCCTGCCAGCTGGCGACAATGGCCGCTGCGGACTCGCCTTCATCCAGCTGCTTGTCGATCGCCTCGTCACCCCAAAGGGGTACCAGCCGCTCACGTTGCCATTGATCGCCGTACAGTCGCTGCAATGACGCGGCGATTGTGGCCAACGTCAGACCGGCGTTGAACACGTCGCGGTCGGTCACCTCCAGATACACGCCGCCACAATCGAGATCAGCGTGCGTGCTCGCCGATGGAGTCAGCCGGCGAGGCACCGCTCGGAGGCCGGGCAGACGAGCTTCGTTGAGCGCAGCGGCGAGGTGGCGGCTGTCGATCCACGGCGCACCGAACCACTCGAACGGCTCGTCGGTGCCGCGCCCCACGGAAATGTCGGTCCACTCCAGCGGGCCGAGCGCCGGGTACAGGAGTGCCTGTTCGGGGTTGCGTATGTTGGGCGACGGGTTGATCCACTCCAGACCCGTCTGGTCGAACCACATTTCGCGATGCCATCCCTGAAGCGGGATCACCGTCAGGTCGGCTCCGATTCCGAGCTCGTGGTTGAAGTAGCGCGCGAGTTCGCCGATGGTCATGCCATGACGGACCGGGACGGGTGCGTAGCCGACGAAGGACCGCTGTCGTTCGTCGAGAACCGGACCCGAAACCGCCATGCCGCCAATCGGGTTGGGCCGGTCCAACACCACGATCGGCAGACCGGCCGCGGCAGCCTCCTCCATGCAATAGGCGAGCGTGCTCGCGTAGGTGTATATCCGCGTGCCGATGTCCTGAATGTCGAAGACGAGCGCGTCGAGGCCGCTCAGCATCTCGGCTGTTGGTCGCCGGGTCTCGCCGTACAGGCTGTGCAACGGAAGTCCGGTGGCGGTGTGCACACCCGCGTCAACGCTCCCTTCTCGGTCGGCAAAGAAGGAGTGTTCGGGCGAGAAGAGCGCGCTCAAGTCGACTTCCGGAGCGGCCGCGAGTACCGCCACGGTGCTGCGTCCGTCGGCGGTGTTGCCGGTGATGTTGGTGACCAGCCCCACACGCCGACCCGCCAACGGCTCGTAGCCGCGCTGCTGCCACACGTCGATGCCGGGCAGCACCCGTGGCGCTTGGCTACCGGACACCGCGCTCGACGAGGCAGCGATGGTCACGGCGACAGCCACCGCGCATGCGCGGGCACGGTGCGTTCTTGTGACGTTGTTCGGCGGACTGTCGGACCGTAAACTCATGGCACCGCTGACCGCCTCCCGGCAGGAGAACATGACTAGGCTCTACCCGGCGCATCTTAGCTCACTCGTGCGCGCGCTTGCTGGTGCCCTCGGGGTGGGGGCGATCGTTCTCGCACTGTCGGCTGGTGTCGCCGTGCAGGAACCGCAGGCAACCTCTGTGCCGGCGTCCCGGGCCGAGCCGGCCTGGCAACTCGATCCGCGCGCCCCCCTGTCGATGGAACAGGAGGGCTGGGTGGAACGGACGCTGGCCGCGATGAGCGTCGAGGAGAAGGTCGGCCAGATCCTCATGCTACGGGCCTTTGGCGAGTACTACGCTGCCGATAGCGACACTCGACAGGAACTCGAGGGGTTGGTGCGAGATCTTTCTCCTGGCGGCGTGGTTCTGTTCCGCTCGGAGGTCTACGCGGGTGCAGCCTTGCTCGATGACCTGCAGACGGTGGCTGCCGAGGCTGGCGACGTGCCCCTCATCATGGCGGCCGACTTCGAGTGGGGCGCCGATTTTCGTATCAACGGCGCGGTGCCCTTCCCGACCGCGATGGCCATCGGCGCGACGTTCAACGAGGAGGCCGCCGAGTGGATGGGGCGTGCCAGCGCTCGTGACGCACGGGCGATGGGACTCCACTGGATCTTCGCCCCGGTGGCCGACGTCAACGTTGACCCGAGCAATCCGGTGATCAACGTGCGGGCCTTCGGTGAAGATCCGCAGCACGTTGGCAACATGGTGGAGGCATTCATCGCCGGCGCCCAATCGGGCGGTGTCCTCGCCACGGCCAAGCACTTTCCGGGCCATGGTGACACCTCGGTCGATTCTCACGTCGGTCTGCCAGTCCTTGCTCACGACAATGCGCGTCTGCAGGCGGTTGAACTGGCGCCGTTCCGCAGGGCGATTGGGGCGGGCGTCGCCAGCGTAATGACGGCTCACATGGCGGTGCCGGCGTTCACGGCGGACCACGAGCTGCCCGCGACGCTGTCGCACGCTGTTCTCACGGACCTGTTGCGCAACGACATGTCGTTTGCCGGCCTCGTGGTGACCGACGCGATGGAGATGGGTGGCATCACGCGTCGCTGGTGGAGCGGTGCAGCCGCCGTTGCCGCCGTTGCGGCGGGCTCCGATATGGTTCTGCTACCGCCCCAACCACGCGCAGTGCACGCCGCCCTGGTGAGCGCGGTACGGCGGGGCGAGCTGCCAGCCGCACGGCTCGACGAGGCGGTTCGCAGGGTGCTGCAGGCGAAGGCGCGCCTGCGCCTGCACGCGGCCACGGGCGAAGTGGACGTACTGGGTCGCCTGCCGGACCATTTTGGGCCGTCGGGAGAGGCAGTCAGCGCCCAACAGGTTGCGGACGACGCGGTGACGCTGCTGCGCGACCGCGACAGGATCTTGCCGCTCGATGCTCGCCGATGGCAGAAGGTGGTCGTCGTCGGCGTTTCCGATAGCGATCAACCGGCGCCGACGGAGGAGTTTGTTACGGCGCTGGGCGAGTCGCTCGCGAGCGTGGAGTCCTTCTCGATCGACGGACGGACGCGGGGCGACGATGCCGCCGATATCGTCGCCGCCGCTGCCAAGGCCGGCGTCGTGGTGATGGCAGTGCGGGTCCGTGTGCGCACCAGTTCGGGGCGTATCAGCCTGCCCGACCGGCAGGCTCGCTATGCCGCGATGCTCGCTCGTCTGGAGGTGCCGACGGTTGTGGTCGCGCTGGGTAGCCCCTACACGGTGGCAGCCTTCGCCGACGCCTCCACGGTGTTGGCGACGTACGGCTGGAGCGCGCCACTGCAGCGTGCGGCCGCGCGCGCAATGATGGGGGAGATTGCCGTGCAAGGGCGCCTGCCGGTGTCCGTCCCGGGCGAATATGGCAGGGGCGATGGCCTCATCCGGGCACCCCTGGACGCGACTCTGCGGACGCGCGACGGCCGCGCCGCGGGCGACGAGGTCGCCGCGCCGGACCTGACCGAGGCGCGCGCAATCCTGTCCAGATGGGTCGATCAGGGCGCTTTTCCGGGCGCGGTATTCGCCGTCGGTCATCGTAGCGAGCTCGTTGGCCTCGGCGCGGTCGGACGCATGAGCGCGGAGCCAGACGCCGCGCCGATGCCCGTCGACGCTCTGTTCGATCTCGCGTCGCTCACCAAGGTAGTGGCCACCACTCCGGTGGCGATGCACGCGGTGGAGCGTGGCTACCTCCGGCTCGACTATCCGGTGAGCGAGATCGTGCCGGAATTTGCCGGCGCCGGTCGCGACCCGGTGACGATCCGCCACCTGTTGACGCACACGTCGGGGCTGCCGGCGTACGTGGAGTTTTACCGAGAGTTCGATGCCGATCGAATTACGCCCGCGGCTCGTGCTCGGATTCTCGAGCGCATCTTCGCGGCGTCGCTGGAAGCGGCCCCCGGGCAGCGCTACGCGTACTCTGATCTGGGGATCATCCTGCTGGGGGAGGTGCTCACGCGGGCCCTCGGAGAGCCGTACTGGGAGTACGCGGCGCGTGAGATCTTCGCCCCCTTGGGGATGACCGACACACAGTGGAACCCGCCTCCTGAACTGTTGCCTCGGATTCCACCGACCGAGGTGGATCCATGGCGCGGCCGCCTCGTTCGCGGCGAGGTGCACGACGAGAACGCGCATGCGATGGGAGGGTTGTCGTCGCACGCGGGACTGTTCTCGACGGCCCGCGACCTGGCGATCTACGCGCAGACGCTCCTGAACCTCGGCACCTATGACCATCAGCGCGTCCTGTCTCGCGCCAGGATATCGCGGTGGCGCGCGCGACAAGAGATCGTCGCTGGCAGCAGCCGTGGTCTTGGATGGGACACCGCGGCGGAGTCGGGGCGCTGGAGTATGTTCCCGCCCGAGGCGTTTGGCCACACCGGATTTACCGGTACCTCGCTGTGGCTCGACCCGAGCCGCGAGTTGTTTGTCGTGTTGCTCACCAACCGCGTCTATCCGACGCGAGAGAACAGCAAACATGTGCAGGCGCGCATCGACTTTCACACCGAGGTGGTTCGCGCCGTCGACCGCGCCGGCGCCGCGCGGTGACCGGGGTCCGTAGCCAGCGTCCGCCGGGTTGCCGGTGAGCGGCACGATGGTGAACTGGGTCGTGATCGGGGTCTACTTCGGCCTCACGCTGTGGCTTGGCGAAAGGGTGGGTAGGCGCGGCGGCGATCTCGACGAGTACTTTCTGGCCGGGCGGGGCATGCCCTGGTGGGCGGCCGCCCTCTCTATCGTCGGCACCGAGACGTCGACGCTCACTTTTGTCGGTGTGCCGGCGATCGCCTACGCGGGCGACCTGACGTTTCTGCAGGTGGCCGTGGGCTACGTTGTGGGACGCTTCCTGGTGGCTTGGTGGCTGGTCCCCGCCTACTTCGCAGGCGGCGTCCGAACCGCCTATCAGATCCTGGCAGAGCGCTTTGGCCCTGCGACGCGGCGCGTCGCCTCGGCGGTGTTCTTGATCTCGCGGGCGCTGGCAGACGGCGTGCGCCTGTTCGCCACCGCACTGGTGCTGCAGGCGATGCTGCCGGTGTCGCTGTTGAGCGCCGTGATCGGCGTGCTGGCGGTGACGTTGGTATACACCGTGCGCGGCGGCCTGCGGGCCGTAATCTGGAACGACGCGCTGCAGCTCGCGGTATACGTTGGCGGCGCCGCCCTGGCGTTGCTGGTGCTGGTGATGCGACTGCCGGAGGGGCTGACCGCGACCTTGGCCTCCATGGGCAGCGTCGACAAGCTGCGAGCTCTCAACTTCGGCTGGGACTGGGCCAATCCGTACATGTTCTGGAGCGGTCTTGTCGGCGGCGCTGTGCTGACCATGGCCACGCACGGTACCGATCAGATGTTCGTACAGCGATTGCTCGCGTGCAGCGATAAAGGCAGCGCTCGGCGCGCTGTCATCGCCAGTGGCGTCCTGGTATTCCTGCAGATGGCGCTGTTCCTGCTGATCGGTACGTACCTGTTTGCCTTCTACCAGCTGACCCCGCCGGCAGTACCGTTCACCAGTAACGATCAGGTGTTCGCGCGATTCATCGTGCAGGAACTTCCGATTGGCCTGGCCGGGTTGGTGATCGCGGCGGTCTTCGCTGCGGCCATGTCGACGCTGTCTTCGTCGATGAGCTCCATCGCTTCGGCGGTGACGCTCGACTTTCTTGGCGGCGAGGATCGCGACCCACGCCGCGCGCTGCACGTGTCGAGGCTAGCCACTGCTGCCGCGGCCGTTAGCCTGGCCGGTGTTGCCTGGCTGGCACAGGAGTGGGGTTCGGTCCTCGAGGCGGGCCTCACCATTACCTCGGTCACGTTCGGTGGTGTTCTCGGTGTCTTCCTGCTGGCGGCGATGGGAACACGAGTCTCCAGTGCGGCGATCACTCTGGCGATGCTCTCCGGTCAGGCCGTTGCGCTGCTGCTGCAGCAGACCAGCGGTCTCGCGTGGACGTGGCTGACGCCGGCGGGTGCGGGCGTCACCCTGGCCGTTGGCCTGGCGGCAAACCTGGTCGCGAGTCGCCGAGGTGACTGATGTGCCGTGCGTTGCGGCCGTCGGAGTTGTTGTGCAGGACTGCATCGAGCGTGCCGACGGCAGTACCGCCATGGGGCTGGGCGGACTGGCGTACTCGGTCAGCGCTCTGGCCGCTCTCGGCGGCGAGAGTGTGGAGATTCTGCCGGTCTGCCGTGTCGCCGACGACACGCGCGAAGCGGTGGATCTGGAATGGAACCGTTATCCGAATGTGTCCAAGGAGGCACTGCTGGCCTGGCCTGGGCCCGGGAGCTGCGTCGACCTGATCTACCGCAGTGGAGGGAACGTCGGCGGCGATCGCGACGAACGTCTGCGCTGGCCGACTCCACCCCTGGAACCCGCTGAGATCGAGCCATTGCACGGGTGCGACGCGGTGCTGGTCAATTGCATTACAGGTGCGGTCCTGACCCCGGAGGCGCTCGCTGTGGTTGCTGCTCTGCCCGTGCCGATCCACCTCGACGTCCACAGTCTGGTGTTGGGCATCGATCCGGCCGGACGGCGATATCCGCGCCGCCCACCCGATTGGCGCGCCTGGCTGGAGTCGGCTGATTCGCTTCAGTGCAACGAGCAGGAGGCCGCTATCCTGGCCGGCGAAAGTGGCTGGAATCGCACCACCGAGGGCTTCGTCCGGAGACTGGTCGATGCTCGCGTCGGCCCGCGGGTCGTGGTGATTACTCGGGCGGCCCGAGGAGCCTCGCTCTATTGCGCCGACCGGCCACGGCTCGATCTAAAGGCCCCGAGAGTGGACGTCGTCGACCCGACCGGCGCCGGAGATACTTTCGGCGCGGCTTTTGTCGTCGAACGGCTGCGCGGTTCAGCCGCTGACCTCGCCTTGAGCCGTGCGATCGAGATGGCCACCGCGTCTTGCCAACTGCAGGGGACAAGGGCGCTCAGCAGCCTAGTCACAGGCTGCTAGCGCCTGAATTCAATGGTGATGTCGGCGCGCTGGTACTCGCTGCTCGATCCCGGGATCACGATCTCGATCAACGCGCGGCCCGGCCCGGGATTCACCACGCTGGATCCGCGCGGGCCGGCCACGTTGCGGATCGGCCACGGCGTGGCGATCGAGAACCGGTAGGGTCGGCCGGGCAGACCCTCGACGCGTACGTTGAGTGAACCCGCGGTGAAGCGAGACTCGACGACGCGGAGTGACTCACTGGCGGCGCCCGCAGCGGGTGTCGGGAGTGGCTGCATGACTTCGGGAAAGGGGCTGTGGCGGAAGGCAACAACACCCTGTGCTTCGGTGAGTGTGGCCAGCACCCGCGCCTGCTTCTCGGTCGGCAGGTTGACGATCGACTCGCCGTCGGGAATCGCCACGCCGGTGGTGTCGTCGTGATCGAGGTTCACCAGCGCGGCGCGCGGGAACGGTAGCGCCAGGTCGAACTGGATCGGATCGTTGCCGGCGGCCCGTTCGATGATGAAGGCGCTCGTCTCGTCTTCACGTCGGATCGTGATGTTGAACGCGTTCTCGCCAACGCGTACCCGCTGGGCGGTGAGCTCGCGCCACGCTCCGGGCAGCTGTGGATGAACGCGGAGGACCCCATTTACCGCATCGGGCCGGATGCCCAGCATGCCCTGGATGACAGGCAAGATGGTCAGCGCATGCGACCAGGCTTGATGCCCGGTTACGCCGGCGGGCTCCATGACGTCGCCGTTGAGAACCTCGGTGATGTAACCGAGGGACCCCTGGCGCACGAGACGCAGGTTGCTGTAGGCGTGCAGAAAACCGGTCAGTGGGCGTCGCGCCCCGTAAGCCGCCAGGGATGTCCAGCCGGTAAAGAGGGGCCACACCGAGCCGTCGTGGTAGCCGGTCGGGTTGTAGTCGGGGTTCGATCGCGGCGCCATCCGAGCGCCCCAGTCCGAGGTGATCGCGGCGCTGCCGAACCTCTCGATCATCGGCCGCGTCTTGTCGCGATCCGTCACTCCGAGAAGCGCAGGTACCGCAGAGAGGATGGTGTGATGACTCATATAGCTGCCGTCGCTGCGCTTGCCGTAGTGGTAACGCCGCTCCAGCGGGTCCCAGTAGCCATCGTTGACGGCGCTGCGGGCTGTCTGCGCGCGCTCTGCCGCGGTCTGCTGCAGGTCGTCGTCGACTACCCACTCGGCCATCCTGGCCACCGCCTCCAGCGTTGCCGTCCACACGCCGGCCAGGTAGAGCGTCGTGTGGGCGCCGTAGAACTTGCCTCCCTCGATCCAACCGTGGCCGACGTTGGTGTTCTCGATCAGGCCATCGCCATCGGTGTCGGTGCTGTCGAGGTAGTCCATGGCCCGTCGCACGGATGGCCATAGTTCACGCAACAGTTCGCGGTTGCCGGTGGTCCGTACGTGATGCTCGAGTCCGAGCAGGAACAAGGGGGTGGAGTCGGCGGCGTCATAGTGGGCAACCCAGCCCGGGGACAGCTCGTGCAGGATCTTGCCATCGACGTCTTGGTAGCGGGCAAGGAAGCGCAGAGCTTCTTCGGCGAGGTCACCACCGCCGTACGCGTCGGCGGCGAGCGCCGACCAGACTCCGTCGCGACCGAAGTACCAGCCATAGCCGGGGCGGCGCAGAAAGTCGTTCTCGGCGGCGCCCGGATCGTCCTCGGCCCGTTTGGCGGCAGCGAAACCGGCGCCCAGGCCGGTGCCCATGCCGGGTGTAGTCATACGGAAAGCCTCCAAGCCGACCTTGGCCCAGCGGAACGCCTCGTCGAGCGTAGGATCGGGCGAAGCAATGGCCACGGTCTCGGCGAGGAACTCGCGCCAGTAGTTGGCGTTGGCCGTCCAGATGGTCGCGGGGTCGGCCAGGGCGGCACGGAAATCGTCGTGCGCGCTGGCCTGATCGTCCGCTCTGGCCGCGAGCACGAAGGTCAGCGGCACGGCCTCGCCGCCAGCCACGTCGGTATCGAGCCAGACTGCGCGCCCGGGCGTGCTTTCGGCGGCCTCGGCGGTGGGCGCCGTGTCGTCAGCCTCTGTCCCTGCGCTCTCTACTAGCGGCAAGGCTCGCCCACCGAGACTGCCCGCGACGATCGTCTGGCTGAATCCGGCATAGGCATTCATGACGGCAGCTTCGTCGCGCCACACGACAGCGTGGTCGCTGCTGCTGAAGCCCAGTAGCAGGTCACCCAGATGCTCCGCCTCGCGCGGCCACATCGTCCCGTGTTCGACCTCCCACGCAGCACGAATACGGAGGGGGGCACCGGAATCCACCGCCAGTACCGCCACCAGACCGGCCCTTTCGCGCGGTACTGCTATGTGCAGATCGATTACCACGTCATCGAGCGTGTAGCGGAAGCTGTTGCCCTCGGGCCTGGCGGTGAAGCGTATGTTCCGGGTCTCGTCCAACCAGGTGACCGTGTCATCATCGCTGACGATGCCGAAGCGCAGGTCGCGCAAGAGCCGCAGCGGGTAGCCCCATAGTTCTTCGACCCGTCCGGTGTCGCGTCCGGTCAACAGGTTGCGCGGGCTGTAGAGATCGAACGATTCGTCCACCGACGACTCGCGTTCCAGCGCCAGCCCCGAGCGCGCGGCGAGCACGTTCTCCAGCGGCGCCGGATCCAAAACCACGGAGCTGGTGGAACTCGTTGCCGGCGTGAAGAAACGCGTCCCGGATTGCCGAGGCTGCCAGTGGGTGGTGGCTCCGAGGACACCGGGGAGCCGGCTGGCGACGGGCTCGGCCGTCGGCGCGGTGGGCTCGGCGGCGCTCGGCGGTTGCGGCACCACGGGGTCCGCATCCGTCATCGTGGTTTCTGCGGGTAGGGCGGGCGCGCCCGTCGAGGCGATCCGGGCACCGGCAGGCGCCGGCGGTATCCTGCCATCGAGATAGTTCAGCGCGTCGGCGACGAACAGTTCCAGGTGGTCGCGGTTCACGTTCTTCTCGTCGGCGAAGTAGAGGCCCTCGCCAATCGCCAGGACTTGCCCGGCGCGAGTTGCGCCGGGTAGGTACTCGACCACTGCGCGGCGCTCCGGATTCAGTCCGATGTAGCGACGGCCGATAGCGATCACCGCGCCGTCGCGAGGCCAGGAGTCGCCGTCCCACACGGCCGAGGCGTAGTCGCGCTCGGGCTGCATCCACGCAGTCAGGACACCGCCCCAGAAACGCCGCAGCAGAGGGTGTCCTCGGTAGCTCTGGAAACCCGCCAGGATACGATCGTCATCGGGGCCCCAGCGAGCGTAGTCCGTTCCGGGCCGGAATCCGACGGCGTTGGGCGCGTGGGTTTCTATCTCGAGCGGAACAAGCCACGGGGTAGCCAGCAGTGACACCAGCAGCGCGCCGCCAGCGTCTACGTGTGCCTGGACCGCTTCGATGGTCGCCGTGCGCAGCGCGGCAGAGGGCAGCGCCACGCTGTCGGCGTAGTGCCACCACAGCACGCTGGGAGCGGGCGGCCGGTTACCGGGCAGATCCACGAGCTGTGTGTACGTGGTCGCAAATCCGGGCTGGTCACGGAGCCAGGCCAACGCAGCAGCCGCCTCCGGGCCAAGCCCGGATTCGGCGGCATGCCCCAGGAACACCACGTCGACCGGGACGGTGGGATCGATCGTGACCGCACCATCAGGGTTCTGCGCGCAGGCGGCGCTGAGCAGCGCGGCGGCGCCCAAGAGTATCGCTTTGCCGTAGCGTGACTGCGAAATGGCGATGGGAGCCACCGCTTGCTAGCGAACGTTGCCGGGAACTCCAGCGATTCCGAAGGTCACCCCGAGGGACTCCAGTAGCGTGCCCTTGAGCTGCTCGAGGTCGGCGAGTGAGTTCACGTAGTTGAGGATCGCTTCCAGTTCGCTGGTCTGGGCGTTGACGAGATCGCGCTGGAAGCGCAGCACCTCGAAGTTCGTGGTGGTGCCGACGGCGAACTTGCGCTCCTCGGCGTCGAGCTGTCTTTGCGCCAGCTCGCGCGCTGTCCGCGCCTGCTCCACCTGTCGGGCGCCGCTGGTAACCTGCCGCGCTGCCTTGGTGACATCGACACGCAGTTCCTGCTCGCGGTCGGCAATGGTCGTGACGATCTGACGCTCGCTGATCGTCGCCTGGGCGTGCCGTGCCTTGGCCGCCCAATTGTTGATCGGGAACTGCAGCTGCAAGCCAACCCTCCAGTCGCGAAAGTCGCCGGAGAACATCGTGCTCAGCGCGTCGCTGAAGCCGCCCTCTTGAATCTCGGACACGTCTGATCCGAAACCGGTTCCACGAATGAGGAAATCACCGCCAGTACCGGAGAGCTGCACACTTCCGGTGAAGTTCAGCTGCGGCTTGAGCGCGTCGCGTGCCACCTTGAGATTGAGGGCCTGAGAGTTGAGGCGTAACGCTTCCTGCCTCAGCCTCGGATCGTTGCCGAGCGCAGTGAGGATGGCGTCATCGACGTCGATAGCTGGGGTGTCGAGCGGCGGCTCAGTGGTGGGGACGATATTGACGTCCCAGCCGGTGACGGTGGCGGCATCGATATTGATGAGGCGCTTGAGATCGTCCTCGGCATCGTCGAGCGTCTGCTGAGCGCGGGTAACCGCCAGTTCTTCGGTTGCTACCTGCTGCTCCGCCTGGATCGTCTCGATGGGAGCGAGAGTGCCGATCTCTACCTGGATGCGGTTGCGCTCCAGCTGTTCCTGGGCCAGTTCGAGTGCGAGGATTCTTGTCTGCAGGCTGTTCTCGGCGATCACTAGCGCCCAGTAGGCCCTGTATACCGTGCGCACCGTAGTCCAGACCTGCTGACGGAATTGCTCCTGGCTGATCTTGTAGTCGTTTTGCGAGACAACGATCTGCGCAGTCTGAATCTCGCGACCGAAACCCTGCAGCAGGGGCTGCGTCACGCTCAGGTTCATGACCGACCTGAAATTCGGGTTGAAACTGCTGAACGAGTTGGTGCTGAAGCTACGACTGCCGGTCCAGTTGATGGACCAGTCGGTGCCGTACTCGAGCTTGTCGCGGAACGTGAAACCCGCACTCAGGGTCTCGTTCGAGATCACGTCACCACCGGCGAGCGTGGTTGTTCCCTGCTGAGTATTGCGCCCGAACTGGCTCGGCAGGTCGAAGATGATCGTCGGGTCGAACTGCCCACGATTGGAGTTGATGCCCTCGTACGACGACTCGGGGGCAAGCTTGTTGAGCCGCACCTGCAGGTTGTAGCGCAACGCCATTTCGACGGCGTCGAAGAGTGCCAGCTCGAACGCTGGCCGGCCGTTGGGGGGAACGTCGTTCGCCGCCTCCTGGGCGGCCAGGGGGGATACCAAGGCAAGAGAGGCGATGCACCCCGCCACCAACAGATTCCGCATGCAGTTCCTCACTACCGATCGAGTTCCCCCGCCCAAGGGCACTCGAGTCGTGGTCGGTTTACTAGGCAGGCACACGAGTCGCCTCCCGCTTATGGAGAAGACGGTCGCCCACCGCCAGAGTTTCGCATGAAAAGCTAGCGCTCATTCGTATCGCAGAGCCTCGACCGGGTCGAGGCGGGCAGCGCGGTTGGCAGGATAGATTCCTGACACGATGCCGATCAAGGAAGAGGTGCCCACGGCGATCGCAAAAGACCACCAGGGGAGAGAGATCGGGAAGCCGGTGGCCTTGTGCGCGATCCAGCCCACCGAGGCGCCAACGCCGGCGCCCAGCAGACCACCCACCGCCGCCAACACCACCGCCTCGGCCAGAAACTGCAGGAGCACGTCGCTTCTGCGCGCGCCGAGCGCCTTGCGCACGCCGATTTCGCGCGTACGCTCGGTAACCGAGACGAGCATGATCGCCATGACGCCGATGCCGCCCACCATGAGCGCGACCGAGGAAAGCGCCACGAGGGTGAGAAAGAAGTACTGCGTAAGGTTGTTCCACAGTTCCAAAAGGGTCTCCTGAGAACTGATTTCGAAGTCGGTGTCCTGATCGGCGCGCAGACCATGGCGGGCGCGCATGATGCCCTCGACCTCCCGCTGCATGTCTTCGATCGGCACGTTCGGCTTGGCGCGCATGATGATCATCGCACCGTCGGGACGGGCGCCGAAGAGCTTGCGGTAGTTGCTCGCCGGCACGATGGCGAAGTTGTTTGCCTGGTCGCCCACCATGCTGGAGGCGGCTCTGTCCTTGATCGTGCCGATCACGCGGTACTCCCGGCCGTTGATTCGTATTCGTCGATTGATTGGATCCTGTCGTGGGAACAGCGCGTCGCGCGGCCCACTACCTATAACTACGACGTCGGAACGATTACGAATGTCGACAGGAGAAACGAATCGGCCGAGATCCAGTTCCATGTCACCAGCCTGCAGGAACTTCGGCGCAACGCCCATGATCTGTGTCTGATTGGTGCGGTTGCCGCGGAACAACAGCGTTCCCACGGTCGGAATGCCGGCGCCGTACATCACCGAGACGCCGTCGACGGTGTCGCCGAGCCGCTCGATGGCCTCGGCGTCGCGTTCGCCGATATCCGGGCGCGCCAGCAGCTCGCGCAGGTCCTCGCCATTGAGGAGCCCTTGGCCACTCCACTTGATCAGGTAGAGAGTGTCCGACCCCATGCTCTCGATCTGTCCGGTGATCGACTTGTCGAAGCCGCGAATCAGGCTGGTCATGCCGACCACCATCATGATGCCGATGACGATGCCCAATACGGTGAGCAGCGAGCGCATCTTGTGAGTGCGCAGCGAGTCCCACGCCATCATCAGGACCTCCGACAACACGATGCTACGCATGGGCTCTACTCATGGCGCAGCGCCGCGATCGGGTCGAGTTTGGCGGCGCGGCTAGCGGGGTAGATGCCGAACACCACGCCGACGCCGACGACCGTGGCCAGCGCGGCCACGATGGACCAGGTGACCAGCACGAAGGGCAGGGGAGTGAAGCTTGCAATGCCCGCAGCGGCCGCGTAGCCGAGCGTGATGCCCATGATGCCGCCGAACACCGATAGCGTCACCGCCTCGACCAGGAACTGCCAGAGAATTTGCTGATAGGTGGCACCCACAGCCTTGCGAATCCCCACCTCGCGAGTTCGTTCGGTGACCACCATCAGCATGATGTTCATGATGACGATGCCGCCGACCACCAGGGCCATGGCGACGATGCCGACCAGGGCCGCAAAAATACCGGCGGTGAACTGGTTGTACAGGTCGAGGAAGGTCGAGGAGTCGCTGATGTCGAAGTCGTCTTCGTCGGCGGGTCGCAAACGGTGCCGAATGCGCATCAGCAGCCGGGCCTCGTCCATGGCCTCCTCGACCACCTCTGGCCCCTGAGGCTTCACGGCGAACGACAGGCTGCGACGGGTCCCGAAGATCCGTTCGAACATGCGAATGGGGATCACGACAAACTCATCCTGGCTGAAACCGAACGACGAGCCGCGGGACTCCAGCACGCCGATGACCTCGAAATGCAGCCCCTGGATACGGATGCGCCGACCGATGGCCGAGGCGGGGTCCAACCCTGGGAAGAGGTTGTCGGCGGTGTCCAGGCCGATCAGTGCGACTGGCCGCGCGCGCTCGGTCTCCGGTGGCGAGAAGTAGCGCCCGGCGCGCAGGCCGGTGCCGTCGATCAGCGCCCATTCCCAGGAGCGTCCCTCGATGCCGATGCGGCCCAGCGATTCATTTCCGTATTCGACGCTGCCGCTACCGTCGGCTTGCTCAACAAGCGCATCGAAGCTGGCGGCCTCGGTTCGCAGGAAAGCAGCGTCGTCACGGGTGAGGCGCGGCCGGCTGCGCATCGCCATCGCCTCCTCGTGCGAAAAGACGATGCCTTCGCGCTTGATGTTGAAGATGTCCGCGCCCTCGGCGGTGAAGATCTTGGTCACCTCGGCGTTCACGCCCTGGATGATGGTGACCACCAGGATGATCGAGCTGACCGCGATAACGTTGCCGACAACGGTCAAGAACGAGCGCAGTTTGTTGGCCCAGATCGCGTCGAGCGCGATCAGGATGCCCTCGCCCAGCCCGACCGCACGGCCCGGCGCCGCCATCAGCCCGGCACGGCCTCGGTTTCGAGCCGCTTCGGGGTCTGGAGCTCGTCCTTGACGATCAGGCCGTCGAGGAAGGTCACCACGCGGTGGGCATACAGCGAGATGTCGGGCTCGTGGGTAACCAGGATGACCGTTTGCCCTTCGTCGTGCAGGCGGATGAAGAGCTCCATCACCTCGTACGAGGTTTTGGAGTCGAGGTTACCCGTGGGCTCATCGGCGAGAAGGATCGCCGGGTCGTTGACCAGCGCGCGCGCGATTGCCACGCGCTGCCGTTGCCCACCTGAGAGTTCGTTGGGCCGGTGGTCGGCGCGGTCGTCCAGGCCGACGATATCGAGGGCATGGAGCGCCTTCTTCTTGCGCTCACGCGACGACATGCCGGCATAAATGAGCGGCAGCTCGACGTTGTGCAACGAGGTCGCGCGCGGCAGCAGGTTGAAGGTCTGAAAGACGAAGCCGATCTCACGGTTGCGCACTGTCGCCAGCTCGTTGTCGTCGAGATTGCTGACCTCGGTGCCACGCAGTCGATAAGTCCCCTCGGTCGGTGTGTCCAGGCAACCGAGCAGGTTCATCAGCGTCGACTTGCCGGAGCCCGACGGCCCCATGATCGCGATGAACTCGTTCTGTTCGATATCAAGGTTGACGCCCGCCAGCGCCTCGACCTTGACGCGACCCATGTCGTAGATCTTCTTGAGGTCGCGGATCTTGATTACGGGCTCTTTGGTATCGGCGCGGGGCTCCGACGGGCGATCGTTCATGTTGCTCACGTTGCTTCACTCGTACCGGCGCGGCCCTCTCGGCCGGCCTTCTCGATTCGGTCGCCCGAAGTAAGGGAGCGGATGACGTCGAACGGTCCGGTAACGATTTCGTCGCCTTCGTCGATGCCTGACAGTACCTCAAAGTGTCGCTCGCCCGCGATGCCGATCTCGATCGGGACGAAGAGGGCGGCGCCGTCGCGCAGGACGAAGGCTCCCTCCACCTCCTCGAGATCTTCGGCCTCGTCGGCACTCGCGTCGTCCACGTCGGCAAGCAGATCGGCCAGTGGATCACGCTGAACCACGTTGCCCTCCGCGTCGAGCTCCACTTCCCTGAGGATCAGGGCCTGAATGGGTACCGCGATGGCGTCGCGGCGCGTCGCGGTGAGTACGTCGGCGGTGCAGGAAAGGCCCGGACGGGCTCCGGGCACACTCTCGATGACTCGCACCACGACCTTGAAGTTGACCGCCTGAGTGGTGCTCTGCACCGCGTTAATCGGGCTTCGGCCGACCTCGATGACCTCCGCCGCAAAGACGGCGTCAGGAAAAGCATCGATGCGAACCTCCGCGGGCTGACCAACCCTCACGTCGACGATGTCGGTCTCGTCGATCTCGATCTCGGCCTCGACGAATGACAGGTCGGCGATGGTCAGTAGCACGGTACCGGGATTGTTCATCGTCCCGGTGATGGCCGTCTCGCCTTCCTCGATGTTCAGTTTGGTGATCACGCCATCGAGCGGCGAGTTGAACAACACCTGCGAGAGGTCGTACTCGGACTGTTTCAGCTGCGCCCGCAGCCGGTCGAGATCGGCCTGTCGCAGTTGCACCGTGCGCTCTTCGCGGCGGACGGTTTGCAGGGCATCCAGGTAGGCCTCTTCGGCCAGCAGATCCTGTTCGTATAGCCCTTGGCGTCGATCGAGGACATCGCGGGCGTACTGGAGATTCTGCTCCGCCAGCGTGACACTGGTTTTCGCCGACCCAATCGATGCCTCCACCTGCTCGACAGCACTCACGTACCGTACCGGGTCGATGCGTAGAAGAAACTGTCCGGCGTGCACCTCCTGGCCTTCCTGCACCGCCAGCTCCTCGATGCGGCCCATGACGTTGGAGGAGATGTCGATTTCCTTGAACGGCCGGATTTGACCCGATCCCGTTACCTTGGAGGTCAGTTCGCGTCGGCTGACTTCCTCGGTCTGCACGCTCAGCGCCGTGGTGGTGCGATTCATGTTCGCATACACCCCGGCGCCGACGACGGAGAGGAGTACTACTGCGATTGCGGCTTTTTTCAGCATCGGGCTTTCGTCGTCAGGGGAGGATGCGCGACGGTAGCGGCGATCGATACCGTTTCGGGGCGGTTGTTCGAGGTCGATACTGCTTCGAGCGTAGTTACCGTTCGGAGATGCAGCAAGAGCCTTTTTTGTCAATTTTTGTCGACGGTATCTCGTGCCGCTGGGCGGTCGAGAGCCGTCGCCGAGCGGCGGCGGAACCTGGCCTGCAGGGGAGGCCAGGAGCGGCTCCGCCGGCTTCGGGAGGGCTCCGAACCCATGCTACACTCGTGCCTGTGAGCGCCAACGACTTCGATAATCTCCTGCGCCGCAGCGTCCTGGTGGTCCTCGCCGTACTCGCTTTTGCGCTCGTGGGCAGCCATATGGTGGCGCCAGACGGCGCGCTCTGGCCCGAGGTTGACCTCGGCGGGCCCACGCCCGAGTTGCGCGTTGATTTGACGGCCACGCCGTGGACCGAAGTTGCTCGTGTGCTCAGCCCCGCCGTTGTCGTGGTCGAGGTGTATGAAGAAGGCCGCGGCGGTACTGGCAGGCCGCGGTCGAGCGGTTCGGGCGTGGTCGTGCGCTCCGACGGCTACGTGGTGACCAACGCGCATGTCGTGGACGACGCCGGAGACATCGAGGTCGCACTGCAGAGCGGTGAATCGCTGCCCGCGACGCTGGTGGGGCGCGACCGGAGCGTGGACATCGCCGTGCTGCGCGTGGAACCACCGACGGAGCTGGTGGCTGCCGCGCTGGGTGATTCCGACGGGCTCGAGGTGGGCCAGTGGGTGGTGGCATTCGGCGCGCCATTTCAGCTGAAGAACACCGTTTCGACGGGCATCGTGAGCGCCCTGGGTCGGCGCGTGCGGTCGCTGTCGCTGACCAGCTCCTTTATCCAGACGGACGCCGCGATCAACCCGGGAAACTCGGGCGGGCCTCTGGTGAACCTGCACGGTGAGGTGATCGGTATCAATACGGCGATCGCGGTTTCGGAAGAAGCCCAGCGAACCGGGCGCGGCGCCTATGCTGGTGTCGGCTTCGCGATTCCGATCAACACGGTACGTCGCGTGGCGTCACGCCTCATCGGGCGCGCCGGTCTCCTACCGGCAGCCGAACCGACGGTCTGAGGGCGGCTCTCGGTGGCGCGTCACGAACGCTTCCGCCTGCTGCTGATCGGCTCCACCGTGGTCGCTGCGGCCGTCACCGTGATTCTCGGCGTGCCTCGCGCGCGCGGTTTCCTGACGCCCGAAATCGAACGTGTCTGGGTCGTATCGGTGGCCCTGGGAGACGCGGTGGCGAGCACACGACCGAGGGAGGTGCTGGAGGGCACTCCGGTCACGCTGCTGGCGATCGTGGAGGCGCGTCCCGCGTTTGCCAGCGAAACGAGGCTCTACGGCACCCTCGACGAGGTCGACCTCGTCGATGATCGGGGAGCGCAAGGAGTCGAGCGCTGGAGCGACTGGTGGTATCCGCTCGAGTTCCTGTGGCTCAAGGTGGAACCCCTGCACGGGTTTGCCAATCCGGAGTTTGCCGACGACTTCGCTGCCTCCGAGATTCTCTATGCGGACAGCTACCAGGTCGCCTGGGGTTTCGCGCCGACGCACGCGGCCGACGTTTCGCCGGTCGGCGACATTTTTCCTGATTTGTCCACGGGAACCATGCGCTATGCGGCCCGCGCCGTGGTGCGCGACTGGCAGGAGGGGATACTGCAGCAGGTGTCCTCGCCAGCGGCGGCGCAGATTCACGCAGAGCGACAGTCGGATCGACCGCACCGGATCACCGTACGGGCGGCAGACGATCCCATCGGTCGGCTGCAGGGTTACGCCGGGCTTGTCTACGTACCGTTCACCAACCCCGACGCGACATCGCACCCGGTGAACGAGTATCTGGGCGGCACGGTCTTGGCGTACTGGTTGAGTGCGCAGCGTGACGCAGGCACCTACGATGGGCAGCTGATTACCTGGGAGAGGCTCGACCAGATTGCCGATGTTGTTGTCGATGACATGTTCCTGGCCAACGACGGCGCCTACTACTGGACGCAGGATCCGCTGCGTCCCGTCGACTGGGAGACGGTGCGCGTTGGCGATATCGTCACCATCGAAGATCACGTCGGCATTCTCTTCCAGGATCGAGGCCCTGGTGGCGGTGGGGACGGCGTGGTCAACCGCTGGGACGAGGCGTGGGAAGCTTACTTTGAGCCCCTGCGGACAACACAACTCGGTGAGGCCTTCGTGTCCGACATACGCGTGTGGCGACTGCGGCCCTCGCCGGCCGCCGCCGATCGATGATGACCTCTGACGACGAGGGCGGAGCCCCCGGAAGTGAAGCGATGAGCGAAGAAGGGACGGCAACTCGGACCCACGCGGCGCAACCGGCGGGTGAGCGACCCATGTACGACGATCTTCGTCCGGCCGCGCCGATTCGCGCGCCACGCGGCGTCGAGCGTACCTGCTCCACGTGGGACATCGAAGGTGCCATGCGGATGCTGATGAACAACCTCGATCCCCAGGTGGCGGTCGATTGGGAACAACTCATCGTCTATGGCGGCTCGGGCCGGGCGGCGCGTAACTGGAAGGCGTACCAGCAGATTGTCGAGGCGCTGCAGCGCCTGGCCCCGGACGAGACTCTCTGCGTCCAGTCGGGTAAGCCGGTCTACGTTGCGCGAACCCATCCGGATTCGCCCCGGGTGATCATTGCCAATTCCAATCTGGTGCCCGACTGGGCCACCGAGGACGTGTTCGAGGAGCTCGATCTCGCCGGTCTGACGATGTACGGCCAGATGACGGCCGGCTCGTGGATCTACATCGGTACCCAGGGAATCCTGCAGGGCACCTACGAGACCTTCGCGGCGTGCGCCCGCCAGGAGTTCGGGGCCGACAGCCTGAGCGGTAAGTTCGTGTTGACCGCCGGGTTGGGTGGCATGAGCGGCGCCCAGCCGATGGCGGCGACTATGAACGAAGCCGCCGTGCTGATCGTCGAGGTCCGGCCCGAGCGGATCGCCCGCAAGGTCGAGGAGGGTTACTGCCATCGGCAGGCGGACAGTCTCGACGAGGCTCTCGGCTGGATACGCGAGGCGACCGCACAGGGCACCGGCCTGTCCGTCGGCCTGGCCGGCAATGCTGCCGAGGTCTACCCTGAGCTGGCGCGCCGCGGCGAGATTCCCGATATCGTGACCGACCAGACGCCAGCGCACAACCAACTCGACTACGTACCGATCGGCGATCTCGATGAACTCGACAGTTTGCGGCGCGACGATCCGGCGGAGTACCGGCGCCGATCGCTGGCGTCGATGGTGGCCCACACACAGGGCATTCTGGACCTGCAGGCGGCGGGCGCGATCTGTTTCGACTATGGCAACAACCTGCGGGGCCAGGCCGAGCTTGGTGGGCTGGAGGTTCGCGACGCGGCAGGCCAGTACAAGTACCCGGGATTCGTGCCGGCCTACGTGCGGCCGCTGTTCTGCGAAGGGAAGGGACCTTTTCGCTGGGCCTGCCTATCGGGCGACGAGCGCGATCTGGACGTGCTCGACGACGCCTTGTTGCGAGTTTTTCCCGACGACCCGGTCCTGCACCGCTGGGTGCGGCTGGCTCGGGAGCAGGTGCCGCAGCTCGGACTTCCGTCGCGGATCTGCTGGCTCGGCTATGGGGAGCGCGCCCTCTTTGGCGCCGAGATCAACCGGCTGGTTGCCTCGGGCGAGGTGTCAGCGCCGGTGGCCATCGGTCGCGACCATCTCGACTGCGGTTCCGTTGCGTCGCCCAACCGGGAGACCGAGGCCATGCTGGACGGCTCCGACGCGGTCGCCGATTGGCCGTTGCTGAACTTCGCCATGAACGCCGTCTCCGGCGCCTCGTGGGTGTCGTTTCATCACGGCGGCGGCGTGGGTATGGGCCGCGCGCTGCATGCGGGCATGGTGATCGTCGCCGACGGGACCGAGGCCAAAGCGGAGCGACTGCAACGTGTGCTGACCGTCGATCCGGGGCTGGGCATCGTACGGCATGCCGATGCGGGGTATCCGCAGGCGGTTGCGGCAGCGCAGCGACACGGCGTGGACATGCCGGCGCTGGATACTTCGGAGGGCTGATTGACCAAGGCGACTGCGACCCTGATCGTTCGCGGCATCAAGCAGTGCCTGACGATGGGGGACGGCGACGGAGCTCGGGCCGGTGAAGAGCAGGAAGATGTCGACCTCATCGAGGATGCTGCCGTTGCTGCGGCTGGTGACGAGATCATCTACGTCGGGCCAGCCAGCGGTCTGCTGCGCGAAGTGCGTGAGGCCCCCGAAGCTGTTCGCATCGATGCCCGACAGGGGGTGGTGCTGCCCGGATTCGTAGACCCGCACACGCATCTGTTATTCGGAGGCTGGCGGCCCGCCGAATTCCAACAGCGCATCGCTGGCGAGTCCTATCAAGCCATCCTGGCCGCTGGCGGCGGCATCCTCAGCACGGTGGCTGCGACCCGCGCGCTGAGCGAAGACGAGCTCGTGGAGGTAGGCCAGCGTCGCCTGCAACGCATGCTGGCGGCCGGGACGACCACCGTGGAGGCCAAGAGCGGCTACGGCCTGAGCCTGGCCGACGAGGCCAAGCTCGTGCGCGCCGCGCGCCGGCTGGCGGCCACCGAGGTGGTGGAGGTGGTTCCGACCTTGCTCGGCGCCCACGCCGTGCCGCCCGAATACCGCGAAGACCGGCAGGCATATGTTCGGTTGGTGGTCGAGATGGTCGAAGCTCTCGCCGACCGCGTGGAGTTTGTCGATGCCTTCTGCGAGACCGGTGCCTTCAGTATCGAGGAGTGCCGAGAGGTCTTCGTGGCCGCGACGCGGGCGGGCCTCGGCATCAAATTGCACGCCGATCAGCTCGGCGACACGGGCGGTGCGGCGTTGGCCGCCGAAGTCGGCGCGGTCTCGGCCGACCACCTCGACTACGTATCACCGGCTGGCATCGCAGCGATGGCGGCGGCGGGTGTGGTGGCGGTCCTGTTGCCTTCCGTGCCGTTGTACCTGATGTCGCAACGGCAGGCCCCGGCTGCCGCTCTGCAACGGGCCGGCGTGCCGGTGGCACTGGCAACAGATTTCAATCCTGGCACGAGTCCGGTGGAATCGATGTCCGGCATCGTGGCAGTGGCCTGCATGCTGCTGCGGATGTCTCCTGCCGCCGCGCTCATGGCCGCCACCCGCAATGCGGCGTGCGCCATCGGTCG
>JAJCXS010000300.1 GCA_029263335.1 Acidobacteriota bacterium
GATCAAGGCGCACAGCTGCGCCCACGGAACCACCTGATCCATCTCCGCCAGAAACCGCTCCCGCCGGGTCACCTTTCGGTACTGCTCAAAGGACCCTTCGGCAAGCGTCTGCTGGCGCATTCTTCTCTCCCTCTGGCGGCGTGATTGGATCCGCGTGCATTATCCCATCGAAACCGAATTGATCAGAGGTTCCTTAACCGGCAGGCTGGCAGAGTTCGCCGATGAGCAACGATCGGGTGAGCTACCACGGGCATCGGTTTCCTCCGGAGATCATCAGCCACGCCGTGTGGCTCTATCACCGGTTTGGCTTGAGCCTCCGAGACGTCGAGGATCTCCTCGCGGAGCGAGGGGTCATCGTTTCGCATGAGGCGATCCGACTCTGGTGCGGGAAGTTCGGAGTGGACTACGCCCGGAGGCTTCGCCGGCGGCAAGGTCGACTCGGAGACACTTGGTTCTTGGACGAGGTTTTCGTCACGATCCACGGCCGGAGGCACTACCTGTGGCGCGCTGTTGATCAAGACGGGGACGTGATCGATATCTTGGTCCACCGTCGAAGAAACGCCCACTCTGCCAGGCGATTCTTCCGGAGGTTGCTGAAAGGGCAGGGGAGTGAACCGCGCTGGTTGATCACCGACAAGCTCAGAAGCTACGGGGCCGCGCATCGGAGCGTGATGCCCTCGGTGGGGCATGTCACCGAGCGCTACGCGAACAGCCGCGCAGAGGTCTCGCATCAGCCGACTCGACAGAGAAAGCGGCAAATGCGCAGGTTCAAATCCGCTGCTCAGGCGCAGCGGTTCTTGTCGGTCCACGGTGTCGTTCAGAATCTCTTCAACCTGAGCCGGCACCGACTACGATCCGCGAACCACCGGTTGCTTCGGGCTCGCGCCTTTGGGATCTGGAGCGAGGTAGTCACCGCCTAGGGCAAGGCGGCCCGAGGCCGCACCTCGCGCGACTCCGGAGCCCTCGGTGATCCGCGGATCGTAGTCGGTGCCACTGTGCTCGGGGCACAGCGGCGGGCGGCGCCGTCATTCGCTCATGTGGCGCAGAGCGATGCGAACGACATCGATCACCGCCTCCTCGCCGTTATTACCGACGATGTAGAAAAACCGATCGACGCGAGGGTTCCACCAGAAGTACGAAAAGAAGACGCCGTCCGACCCCGTGTGGCTGACGCGATTCACAGTGCCATCGTCATCAAGGCCAACGCCCCAGCCGAAGCCGAAGCCGCTGAACTCACCGCCGCTTTCTTCCAGCGCCGGAGCGAAGGCGGCCTCGGTATGCGCAGCACTCAATCCGCGCCGTCCCGCCAGGGCCAAGTACCAACTGAACATGTCGGTCGTCGTCGCCATGAGCTCGCCGTTACCCTTGAGGGCCCAGTAGTCGCCGTCGAGGTCGATCAGTTGACCCGTGGGGCTGCCTTGGTCGATGCCCTGCAAGTAGCCGTGTGCCAGTTCTGCCCCGGCCGGAGGCACGGAGCCCGTGTGCACCAGACCGTTGGGTTCGAAGAGTTCGGCTCGCAGGTACTCCTCATACTCGCGGCCACTGACCACTTCGACGACGGCCGCCAGCACCGAATAGCCGGGGTTGGAATAGGCATTGTCCGCGCCAGGCTCGAAGACCAACGGGCGGGCCATGCACTGTTGCAGCAAGTCGTCGCGGGTCAGACGGGCGAAGTCTGGACCGCAGTACTCGGACATGCCCGAGCTGTGCGTCAGCAGCTGAGCAATCGTGGCGGCGCGCGCCGGTTCGGCAGCGTTTGGTAGGTACGTACCAACGGGGGCGTCGAAGCGGAGTCGCCCCTCGAGCGCCAGATCGATGATCGCCATCGCCGTGAACGGCTTGGTCAGCGACCCGATCGGCGCGACCGTTTGAGTCGTGAAGGGGAGACGCAGCGCGTGGTTTGCAAATCCGTATCCTGCCTCCAGGATGAGCACGCCATCTTCGGCGGCGACGATCGCGCCGCCGAACTCTTTGCGGCTCTCTTCGCTGAGCGCCGCGTGGAGTTTCTCCGCGCGCGGTCCGCGGACAGTCTCGACGCTGGTGCGAACGGGAACGGATTCAGGCAACGCTCCAGCCACAGCCCATCCACCGAATCCTTCGCGAACAGCGACGAGCAAGTCGGTCGTCGGCGCGGCGGAATGCGAGAAGACAGTGTCGAACAGGCCGACCGTGCCGAGGAAGCGATAATCGCGCGAGGCGTAGGCATCGTTGCCCTCGAAGGCGAGTCGCCCGTCGACGTACACCCGGGAGGTGTCGGTGAAGCCGACGCGAAACCGGCGAGCGTGCTCTGAGGGTACGGATACGCGAGCCAGAACAGTGTCACCCTTGCGGTTGTCGGCCACCCGGGCGAGGTTGGCGATGCCGTTCGTCTCCACCTCCAGCTCCTGCCACGTACGCGCCGCTAGGAACTCGGGCGGGAGCACGTCGGCGGCGGCGATCTCACTCCACTCGAACGGGTCCGAGACGTGCCAGGCTCGAATCGTGCCAGGAGCCGGGACGGCTTCCGGGACGGCGTCGACGGCAAACGGCGTCGGTGTCGTCGACACGCGGACGTTCGCGAACCAAGCGGGGGAGATGTTCGTCCACAGCGACACCCCTCCCGACTCAGGGCTTCGCTTGAGGTCCCCGATATGCAGGATCGGCTCGCCGTCGAGGTGAACCTCTGCCTCGTTGCCTGAGACGACCATGCGCACGCGCATCCACTCGCCGTATCGGTAGTCAGTCGCAGAGGCGTACTGCGGCCCGTAGTAGATCTGCCATCCCGGCGTGCCGTGGAACACAGGCGTGTACTGGTTGGCGTCGGGGTTGCCACCCTGGTGCGAGCGCAGGTAGAAGCTCTCGTGCTCGTTGGCGTCGAGACGTCGGAAGTTGATGCCGGCGAAGCCTCTGTCGGGGGCCACCGCCACATCGAATTCGATGATCCCGTCGCGGAGCACGATGTCGTTGGCGACAACCTCGCCGCCCTCGATACGCATGGCGTCCTGACCCAGGTGATGACCGAACTCGACGGTCGCCCCGTCGGGTACAGGCGTCCACGCAGCGTGGGTCATGGGAACAACAATCGATCTCGCGGTGCTCAGCTGTACCGACCCCTCGGGCAAACCGGCGGCCTTCGCCTGGCCGAGGATTCCGCT
>JAJCXS010000301.1 GCA_029263335.1 Acidobacteriota bacterium
CTTGCTTCTATATATGTAATTCGAATATATTCGATTTGCTTTTCAAGAAGGAGTTTCGCGTGCCCAACCTACAAGATCTGATTCCGCTGAGGCCTGTTGACCTGCAAATCCTGCTCGTGCTCGCCAACGCCAACCTGCACGGGTACGGCGTTATGAAGGCCGTCCGGGAGGAATCTGGCGGTCGAGTCGCACTCGAGGTCGGATCGCTCTACCGCGTCATTAATCGCCTTCTGGGTAGCAACCTGATCGAGCAGGTGACACCGGCGCCAGGCGCCGATGACCCGCGCCGCAAGTTCGACTACGCCATCACCGAGCTCGGTCGGGCCGCCGTACGCGCCGAGAGTGAACGACTCGCCGAGGTGCTGGCCACCGCGCGGGCGCGCGACCTGGCAGGTAGCGCATGAGCGGCCTCCACATTCCCGGCTTCGCGATCGCTTCGCGCCTGCTGCGAGCCGCCACGCTCGCCTATCCGGTAGCGTTTCGGCGCCGCTTTGCGTCCGAGATGCGGGGAGCATTCGAAGAGCGTTGTTCGGACTCATGGAAGGCTCGCGGCCATCGTGGCCTGGCGGCTGCGGTGAGCCGCACGATTTTTGACGTCATCCGCGCCGGGTTAGGCGAGCGTTTCGAACGTCGGCGAATTGCTTCCGTGCCGGGACCCCATCTCCGCCCTGATCCCCCCGGTCGTGTACCCATGTTCAGTTCAACTCTCCAGGACATCCGCTTCGCCGCCCGCCTGCTGCGCAAGAACCCCGGCTTCACGCTCGTGGCCGTACTCACGCTGGCACTCGGGATCGGTGCCAACACGGCCATCTTCACTCTCGCCGACTCGCTTCTCGGCCGTCCCCTACCTGGTGTCGAGAACCCCGACGACCTGTTCGCGATGTATAGCGCTTACAGCGGTGAAGGCCCCGGTGTTTCGGCCTACGCCGACTACCGCGACTTCGCTGAGCAACTCGACACGGTCTCCGGCATCGCCGCCTACAAGCCGCGGCAGGCGAATGTAAGCAACGACGGCGTCAGTGAACAGCTGTCGAGCATGATGGTCACGGGAAACTACTTCGACGTGCTCGGTGTCGAGCCGGTACTCGGCCGGGCGATCGTGCCGACGGATGACATCGAGCCCGACGGACATCCCGTGACCGTGATTTCGTACGGGATGTGGCAGAGCCGTTTTGCGGGAGCCGCGGACGCCCTCGGCAGCGAGCTGCGGGTCAACGGCCGCGCCTTCACCATCATCGGCGTCACGCCGCCGGGGTTCCGGGGCACATGGCTCGAGAGCGGGCCCGACCTGTTCGTCCCTATGGCCATGCAGCCGCACATGATGCCGGGTAACGGCAACCTCCTGGAACGACGAGGATGGGGCGGGATTCTGGTCCTGGGGCGCGTGGCGGAGGGGCAGAGCATGGCGACGGTTCGCGCCGAGATCGAGACGATCGGCGAATGGCTGCGCACCACCTTCCGCGAGTCGGAAGGACGCGACTATCAGGTCGTGTCGTTCGCCGAGGGAACGATGTTCCCAGCTGCCAGGACGATGGTGTTTCAGCTCAGCACGCTGTTGTTTGTCGTCGCTGGGCTGGTGCTGCTGATCGCGTGTGTGAACGTCGCCAATCTGCTTCTGGCGCGTGCCACCAGGCGAACACGTGAGATCGCCGTCCGTCAGGCACTCGGGGCTGGCCGCCGCCGGATCGTCAGCCAATTGTTGGCCGAGAGCCTCCTGCTCAGCGGCCTCGGGGGCGTCGCTGGCATCGGCGTCGGTGCCTTCCTCGCACGCGCCGTCGGACAGCTTCCTGTCGGCTTCGATATCGACACCAGCATCGACCAGCGCGTGCTGCTCTTTTGTGCTGCCGTGACGGTGGTCACGGGACTGGCCTTCGGACTGGTCCCGGCTCGACGCGCCGTGCGCCTCGACGTCACCAGCCGCCTTCGTGATGGCGGGCGGAGCGCTTCGGCGCGCGGCGGACTGTCGAGCGGCCTGGTGGTAGTGCAGGTAGCGATCTCGGTCGTACTGCTGGTCACCGCGGGGCTGTTGGTGCGGACGCTAGCGAACCTGAGCCGCCTGGACCTCGGCTTCGATCCTGCCGTTGCTACCGTCGGTACCGACCCCGGCCTGCAGGGCTATTCGCCGGATGAGACGGCTCAGTTCTACGCAACAGTACGTGCGCAGGTGGCAGCGCTGCCCGCGGTGCAGGGCGTTAGCTACGTCAACGCTCTGCCGGGCCCCGAGAACGATGGTAGGGACACGTTCTCCATCGACGGCTATGCCCCAGACGACGGCAACCCTGTTGCGTCTTTCAACCTTGTGGGGCCCGACTACTTCGATCTTCTCCGAATCCCGACTCTCGAGGGTCGCGGCCTGCTGGAGACGGACGTCGAAGGCTCCCAGGGCGTCGTTGTGATCAACCAGGCTGGCGCCGACCGTCTCGAACAACTTACCGATCGGCCCGCGATGGGCGCTCGGCTCAGCTTCTTTGGAAGCCCTTGGGTAGAAGTGGTTGGAGTGGTCGCCAACAGCGTGACCGGCGGGGTCGCCGACGCGCCGCGTACCACGGTTTACGTGCCCCAGCAGCAGTTGGCCTCAACCCCACTTGCCTCACGAATGACCCTGCTGGTGCGGGCCGACGGCAGCCCCGCCGCGGTGATCGACGCGGTGCGTGGCGTGGTGCGGTCGATCGATCCCGTGTTGCCGGTATTCAACGTCGGCACCCTGGAGACTCGGATGGCCAACGCACTTGCACAGGAACGGCTCACCGCCATGGCCATCGGGGCGTCGGCGATACTGGCACTCGCGCTGGCGCTCGTTGGCCTCTACGGAATCCTCGCCTACACCGTGAGTCGCCGGTCGGCGGAACTCGGCGTCCGCATGGCCCTCGGTGCCAACGCTTCGCACCTGGTACGAATGGTCCTCCGACAGGCGTCCGCGCTCGTCGCCGTCGGCCTGGTGCTCGGCCTGGCCGGCGCGGCAGCTCTGGCCGGATTGGTGGAGGGATTCCTCTTCGAGGTCGCGGCCTTCGACCTGGTGACCTACGCCGGCGTCGTGGCCCTGATGCTCGCTGTCAGCATCGCCTCCGCGTGGCCTCCGGCCCGGCGAGCAACACGGTTGGACCCGGTACGCGCTCTGCGCGCGGAATAGTCCGCCGCCGGGCCGCCGACTCGAAGACGTCGTCCCGGCGCGATGTTCAACATGGGTATGCTTACCCACGGGCTCGCGCCCGAACCCGCTTGATTCGTCCGACGCAGGAGTTCCGATGACCGCCCGGACCACGCTACTCGCCGCCACCCTCCTGATCACGGTCGCCGCTGCGCCAGTGCACGCCTGGCATGGCAACGGCGAGCTGCCCCACCCGATGCAAGCAGACGCCCTCGAGCCGTTCGCGCAGGTGGTGGGCGGCACCTGGAGTGCGGAAGGTTCCGAACATAGCTTCGAGTGGGGTCTTGGCCACCGGACGGTGATCGCCCACACGTACTTTCTCGACTCGGAGGGGGCTCGTACGCTTGTTGCCCAGGCCTTGTGGTATTGGGACCCTGCGGCCAGGACGATCCGGGGCATTTCGATTACTGAGGGCATGCCTCACGACGTAGTCGAGATGACCTCCCACTTCGAGGGCAACCGGCTCGTCAACGAGCTGCGGACCATCACCGCCGACGGCAGCGCGGAATCGCACGCCGAGATCTGGGAGTTCACCGGGCCCGACACGTACGCATGGACATTGCACCAGGGCGGCCTCGACGGGCCCGTATGGATGACCGACACCTACCATCGGCGGTAGGTGCCGGCTTCCTCTCTCCGTGCTACTGCTGCTGTTCGCGCGGGTAGTCGAACCTCAGATCCGGATAGGCCGGTGCGGCCGGAATCGCGCGGGGGTCCTCGGCGATCTTCTGCAGCAGGTATTCGATGGCGGTGTCGAGTTGGGCGTCCTCGCCGTTGAACGTGGCGTGCGGCAGGTTGATCACCTCGATGTCGGGCACCACACCCCACTGCTCGATCAGCCACTCACCCTCTGGGCCGTAAACACCCGACATCGGCGCCCTGGCCAGGCCGCCGTCGCTGAGTCGGTTGGTGGACGAGAGCCAGATTTCGCCGCCCCAGGTGCGGGCACCAATCACCGGGCCCATCCCCAGGCGCCGGAAGCCCTCGGCAAATGCCTCGCCGTCGGATGCGGTGTTCTCATCCACAAGCACGACCATGTGTCCGCGGAACGCGTACTGCATGTTCCACGTGGGCCGACCCACCCGCCCTTTCCAGTAGAACCACGCCGGGCGCATGAGCTTCTCGAGGATGATGCTGTCGATGTTGCCGCCGCGATTTCGACGAACGTCCACGATCAAGCCCGGCCGATCGTGTACCGGGTAGAACTGCCGATACCAGGCATTGATGTCGTTGGACCCCATCGCGCGCAGGTGCACGTAGCCGATCTGGCCGGCAGCGGCTTCTTCCACCTCCAGCCGCCGCGAATACTCCCAATCCGTGTAGCGCAGGTTCAGCTCGTTGGCGGCTGGCACCACGATCAGGTCGCGGCTCGCGCCGCCAGCGCCAGGGCGCACTCCAAGTAGAACTTGCCTGCCCTCCTGGTTGCGAAGCAGCGCGCCGATGTGCCGCACGGAGAGAGTAGTGACACCATTGATGGTCTCGATGACGTCGCCGGAGGCGACGCCCAGGTCGGGATCCGCGAGAGGCGCCCGTTCATCCGGGTAGTCCGGATCACTCTGGTAGATGTGGTCGATGCGGTAGCCACCCGCCGCAGGGTCACGGAACAGCCGCGCGCCGAGTGTCGCAACCGCGACGTCGGTCTCTCCTTCGCGCATATCGCCACCCCGCACGCTGGTGTGCAGCGCCGACAACTCGCCAATCACGCGGCCAATCAACTGATTGAGCTCCGCCCTCGTGGTGATCCGACCGACGAGCTCGAGGTACTTCTCCAGCACGACGTCCCAAGCGGCCCCGTGCATGCCCGGATCGTAGAAGTAGTCGCGTTCGAGTCGCCACGCGTCGGTGAAGATCTGCCGCCAGTCGGCCGCGACATCGATGGAGAATGTCCAGCCGCTGAGGTCGACCTTGCTCTTGGTGAGACCGCCGGTAGCGCTGCTCGGTTTCGCATCGATCACGTAGATGTCGCTACCGCGGCGCACCAGCAATTTCTTGCCGTTAGCCGACATCTCATAGTTGCCGATCCCCTCGAGCACCGTCTTCGGTTCAGGATCGTTATTGCCGATCGCCATGCCCATCAGGTTGCCGCGGAAGCTGCCCGACGCGCGCGCGCGCCAATACAGGGCCTCTTTGCTTACCGCTAGGGCCGCGTAGTTGCCGGGTGCGACCGGGACTTCCTTTACGCGCGCAGCGATGCCATCGAGATCGACGGTCATGCCGCCTTCGTTCGCGTCTTCCTCCGCATCGCCTTCCGACGATTCCGTCCTCTGAGCTCGGCTCAGTTCGTCCTCCGGTTTGAACGGCGAACGCAGTCCGGCGCGCATGGAGATCTGGTAGATCTTCATCGTGCGGTCGAAGTACGGTTCGGGAGCACGCGGACCCCAGGGGCTACCGACGGACGTGCGCAGGTTACGGTCCGACAGGAAGTACAGCCAGTCGCCGTCCGGACTGAAAGCAGGGCTAACACTGTTCACTCGATCCGAGGTCAACGCGGTGCGAGCCTCGGTCGCTACGTCGTACAGCCACAGCTGGGCGTAGGTGTTCATCGCCGCCTGCACGTAGGTCAGCCAAGCGCTATCGGACGACCAGGCAACGTCGCCGGCCCCTTCGCGGTTCGTAGAGATCAGCCGTTGCTGACCCGTGCCCACCTCGAGCAGCCACAGATCATTGTTGTTGTCGGTGTACGCGACCCAATTGCCATCCGGCGACGGCGTCCCTTCGAATCGCAGGACCGCGCCGTCGTCGGTGATCACCGTCTCATCGCCAACGCCGTTGGCGGGAATGGTGGCGAATTCGAGTTCGCCAGTCGTATCCGTGAGGCCCAGCAGCGAGCCGCCGTCCGGCATGAACACGACGTCTCGATAGCGCACGCCTTCACGACGCGAGGCCCGCACGAGTCGTCCCGAGCCGGCTGGCGCGACGAACACGCGGCCGCGCGAGGTCAGCACGACGCTCTCGCCATCCGGGTGAATATGTGCCGACGTCAGATAGTCCATCGGCTCGGCAACCCACTTCTCGCGCAGCTGGTCGAAGTCAGAGGCGAGACTGATCGGCACCAACCTGTCGGTCTCCGCAGCAACGTCGTAGATCCAGATGTCGGCGCCGACCTGATAGGCAATGTGCCCGTCGGAGATCGACGCTTCCTTCACGTCCCAGCCGCTGTGCCGCGTGTGCTGCTGCAGATCTCCGCCGGACTCGTCCATCGACCAGATGTTCATCGTGCCGTCGCGAGGAGTCACGAAATACGCGCGTTCGTTCCACCACATCGGCGTGTGGCTCTCACCGTCGTAGTCCGCGGTGAGCGGCTCCGCCTCCGCCGCGCCGGCCTCGTACTTCCAGATCTTGCGTGCGGTTCCGCCCGTGTAGCGCTTGGTCACGTTGCCGTGGAACCCTGGGCGCACGAAAAAGCGCGTGGCGCCATCAGCACTGTAGGCAACCTCGCTGGCGTCGGCCAACGGCACGACGCTGCGCGTATTCGCGGCCAGGTCGAGTTCGACCAACTGGCGCGTGGGCAACGTGGAATGGTTGGCCGTGGTGTAGACCAGATTCCCAGCCGGAGTCCACCCCACAGGCGTCGACGTATCGGCCTCATACGTCTGCCGGGTCGGCAGCCCCCCGGCGAACGGCATCGTGTAGACCTCGGCCACGCCTTCGTAGTTGCCACGGTAGGCCAGGGTACTCCCGTCCGGCGAGATCGTCGGATGACTTTCCTCTTCGGCGTGCGTCGTCAGCCGCTGCGCGAGGCCTCCCGCCGCAGCGACCTGCCACAGATCACCCTCGGCAGCGAACACCAGCGTATCGCCGTGCAGCGTCGGATAACGGTAGTACCCCTGCCTACCCCCTTGCGACCAGGCGGCGGATGAAAACAACAGCAAGGCAACAACTGCGAGTACACGACGCATGGTGATCTCCTTCACTCTGGGTCTGCTTCACTCGGGCTGGGGCAAGGCCCCTGAATACCAGGCGGACATCACGCCGGCCGCCAGTTTGTTCTGTGGTGTAAATCCGATCTCTCCCTGTCCGCCCACGGCCGAGTGGCCAGGGAACCACTTCCACCAATACGCACCCGCGAACCAATCCTGGTGCCAGAAGGTGCGAAAGAACGCCTCGTAGAGGCGCTGCTGCAGCACCGCGTCGAAGCCCGTGTCATCGTCGCGAGCGGGCCACTCCCACGGCCGTTCGCCCGCATGCTGCCAGGAACGATAGCCAATCTCGGTGAACAGCACCGGGCGGCCAACGCGTTCCTGCACCTTGCGGATAGCATCCAGGTGCGGCTGCCATCCCGCCATCAGGGCCTCTAGCTCGGGCTCTGGCACGTCGCTCAGCGGGAAGTAACCCTGCAGGCCGATGTAGTCGAGCTCCCCCCAGAACGGCACCGCCTGGAACTCCTCGTCCCAGTTCGCCGCGTAGGTGAGTTCGCCCGAATACACCGTTCGAATCTCGGCGATCAACTCGAACCACTTCTGCGGACGGGCCAGGACCGTCTGATGCAGTTCGGTGCCGATACAGAGCAACGGAATGTCGTTGTCCTCGGCGAAGTCCGCATAGTGGAGGATGAACGTCCTGTAGTGAGCGAACCACCTCTCCCAGTCCGCGTCCGTCGCCATATGGATGTCGCCACGCCAATCGTCACGACCGACCCACACGTGCGGCTTGAGCATCGTTTGCACGCCCCGGGCTCGAGCCAGTTGCGTCGTTTCCCGCAGCCCTTCGTCGGTCTCTCCCCAAAGCACCTGCCCCTCGACGATCAGCTGGATGTCGGGAGAGTCGCTGGCCGTCTGCCAGCCAAAGGGTGTCTGCGCAATCCACCCGACGTGGTGTTCGACCAGCGGCGAAATCGCCTCGGCGTCGATGCTGCGACCGGCCACCCAGGCAACCCCTTTCTGCGGCGAGCGCGTTGTGGAAGCAGCGTCCTGAGCCAACGCGCCGCCCATGGCCAGGGAAAGCAGCAACAGCAGGGAGGTGGCAATCACGAAAGCGGAAGTCGGTCTCGAATTGGCAAACAAGCGCGCGCACCTGGAGATGAGCCTGAATCAGGAACTGGGCCGTGGCGGCAAGCATACGCGCGACGGCTGGTTGGGTGCCAACGCCGCTGGTGAGAACAGTTGCAGCCCACACCGGACGGCTCCGTAGTCAGCCGGCCGCCACATGGCACTGCCGGCCGCATCCCATGGCGAGAACGGCGCCCCTATAATCCCCCGGATGAAAACTCGCCCCGCCAACACTGCGCTGCGCGCCCTGCCGCTACGCCCCGCCGCCAGCGCGGAGCCGCGACGATGACCGACCCGTCTGATCGAGACCAACCCACCGGCCTGGTGCGCGAGCTTGGGCTCCTCGGTCTGGCGGCGACCGGAATCTGCTCGATGCTCGGCGCGGGGATCAACGTCGTACCGTTCATGCTGCAGCGGAACGTCCCGGATATCGGACCGTGGGTGCTACCGGCTTTTCTCGTCGGCGCTATTCCGGCGCTGCTCGCCGCCCTGGCCTACGCGGTGCTGGCTTCCGCCATGCCACGCGCGGGCGGCAGTTACATTCACGTGAGCCGTGCCCTGAATCCGTACCTTGGTTTCATTGCCAGCTTCTCGCAGTGGTTCGGTCTGTCGATCGTTGTTGGCGTGGTCGCCTACGTGATGGTGCCGTTTCTACGTGATGTCGCCGCCGCGATCGGCTACACGGGGCTCGCGGACGCACTCGAGACGGGTCCCGTGCGGGTGGGCCTGGCGCTGCTTTTCCTATGGCTCTTCGTCGTCATCAACATCCGCGGCGTGCAGCTGTACGAGCGCACTCTGGTACCGCTGATGGTCGTGATGTTCGCGCTCGGCGGCATCGTCATCGTGGCCGGCTTCTCGTTCGATCAGGATGCTTATCTGCGCGCACTCGAAGCGTCCGGTGGCCAGGTTCCCGAGATGATCGATGGGCCCTTCCGGTGGAGCGCCTTTCTGAGCGCTTCGGTGGTGCTGTTTGCCAGCTTCATCGGCTTCGACTCGATCGCCCAGGCGGGTGGCGAGGCCCGCAACCCAGGACGCGCGCTGCCGGCCGCGATCGGTATCGCGATCTTTGTCGTGGGCGGCTTCTACGTTCTCTTCACCATGGCCGTGTATCACACGGTGCCATGGCAATACGTGGCCCAGGAGGCCGCTCTGCGCGACGTAACCGCGCCGGGCCTCCTGGGAGTCGTGTTGTCGCCGGGCTGGACCGTCGCCATCGTGGGCGGAGCAGCAGTCGCCTTGTTGAACGACCTTCCGGCGATGCTGCTGTCTCTGTCGCGACTGATGTTCGCATGGGCGGAAGACGGCATCTTCCCGCGCAGCCTCTCGTCAGTACATCCGCGCCATCACACTCCTCACGTGGCGATTCTCGCCAGTGGCGCGATGGCTTCGGTCGGGGTCCTGGGTAGTCACCTGGCAGGAGACTTCTTCCTCGGTGTCGACATCATGGTGACGTCGATGCTCGTGAACTTCGCGCTCATGTGTTTGGCCGTGTTGAGCCTGCCTCGCCGCAACCCCGAGATCGCCGCGCGCGTGGAGGTATTCCGCAACGCCCGCCTGCGCGAGCCGGTGGCAGCAACGGGCGCTGTGGTGCTGCTCGGCTTCTTGATGATCCACGTTTGGAAGGACCTCAATGCAGATGTGGCTGCCTGGTACTTCCACTCCACGCCGGTGTGGCTGATTGTCATGGGCGTCGGCACCGTCATCTATTTCCGCGAACGCGGGGCGCTGCAACGCGCCGGCGTCGATCTCGACGAGCGCTTTCGTACCTTGCCTCCGGAGTAGCCGCGAATGGTCGACCGCTATCAACTCGCGCCGGGCCTGGAAGTGTCGCGCGTCATCACCGGTCTATGGCAGGTAGCCGACCTCGAACGCGAGGGCAGCACACTGGATCCGGCTCAGGCGGCCGACGCTATGCGCCCCTATGTCGAGGCCGGCCTCACGACCTTCGACATGGCCGACCACTACGGCTCCTCGGAGGTAATCGTCGGCGCCTACGACGCCACGCCGGCACCCGAAGCATTGACCAAGTGGGTTCCCGAGCCCGGGGCGCTCGAGCCTGCGACCGTGCGTGCCGCCGTGCAGCTCGCGCTCGAGCGGCTGCAGCGCGACAGCCTGGAGCTGATGCAATTCCATTCCTGGAACTACTGGGACCCGAGTTACCTCGACGGCCTCGCGGTGCTGCAGCAGCTGTGCGACGAGGGCCTGATTCGCCATCTCGGCATGACCAACACCGACGCCGCCCACATGCGCATGCTGCTGCACACCGGCGTACCGGTGGTCACCAACCAGGTGTGCTTCTCGCTTCTCGATCAACGCCCCAAGCAGGGCCTGACGCAGCTGTGCGAGGAACACGATCTGTCCCTCCTAGGCTACGGCACGCTAGCGGGCGGCTTCCTCACGGACCGCTGGCTGGACGCACCGGAGCCCGAAGCGCTCGAAACCTGGTCGCAGATGAAGTACAAGCGCTTCGTCGACGTTGCTGGCGGCTGGAGCAGGCTGCAGACCGTGCTGCGCGCGAGTCGCCGCGTAGCCGACCGGCACGATGTCAGCATCGCCAACGTGGCCTGTCGCTATGTGCTCGAGCAGCCGGGTGTGGCGGCGATCATCATCGGTGCTCGCCTCGGTCATAGCGAACATATCGCCGCCACCAGGCGACTGTTCGAGTTCGAACTGAGCGAGGACGACCACGCCGAACTCGAAGAGGCTATTGCCACGCTCGATCCCATTCCCGGAGACAGTGGCGACGAATACCGGCGCGAGCCCTTTCTGACGGCGAGCGGCGACCTCAGCCACCACGTGACGGGATTCCCGCCCGCCTACGAGGTTCGGCCGCGGCCAGCGGGCGGTGAGCAGGTTCTGTCGGGAACGATCTGGGAGGATCTCGCCGGGTTCAGCCGTGCCGTGCGCCGCGGCAACCGGGTGTGGATCTCGGGAACGACTGCCACCCACGGTGACAGGTTGATCGGCGGCAACGATCTGGCGTCACAGACTCACTTCATCATCGACAAGATCGAAGGCGCGCTGCAGTCGGTTGGCGGCCGTCTGGCGGATGTCGTGCGCACACGCGTCTATCTGCGCAATGGCGACGACTGGGAGCCGATCTCGCGGGCCCACGGGGCCCGATTCGGCGCCATCCAGCCAGCCAACACGCTGGTCCAGGCACCACCGATCGGCGACGAGTACCTCGTGGAGATCGATGCCGAGGCGCTGCTGCCCGAGAACTAGGCAGCCACGCGGCGCTATCCGGCGCCGTGCCGAACGGATCTCAGGGACGGACCCTGGCGCTGTCTTCACGCAGCACGCCATAGATGTCCAGGCATCGATGCACATGGTCGCGGACTCCTCCCTCTGCGGGGAATGAGTGCACATCCGGCGGCTCTTCGGTCGGCGGCTCAATGCCCTCACTCGCAAGGACACGGAGATACAGGTGGTCGTGTCGGCCGCCCAGGTTGTCGAGCGCCACTTGTTCACAGGGGTCCCACTTCAGGAGGGACTCGGTGAACGGCAGGTCGAGTCCGGCAAGTACCTTCTCGAAGACTGTCCGTGGGTGACTGCGGAAGTCGGATGCATCCACCAGAGCGTAGGGAACGCCGTTCTCGCGGCAGAAGCGAATCTGCTCGGCGAGCAACTCCCAGCCAGTCTCGACGAGCGGGAAGATCTCGCTCTCACCGCCAACCCGCTTCTGGGCCATTCGCGAGGCAATGTTCAGTCGCGGATCCCGGACCAGGAAGGTCACCGGCTGGGTGGCGAGCGATAGCAGCAGCTCGAAGTTCTCGCCCACCTGATAGGGCATCTCCTTGATCACCAGCCGCCCGTTACTGGGTGGCGACGCACAGCGTGTGATCGCCCCGAGATCTAGCGGGCTCCGCAGTCGTTCAACCACCTCCGAGACTCCGTGGCCGAGGTAGTACGTGACCTCGAACGGCTCGTGACTGTAGTAGCGAATCGAACGGTGCTCCCAGAGCACGCGCGCGAACGCCGTCGAGCAGCACCGGGGCGGCGAGACCAACACGTAGATCTCACCGTGTTTCTCGCGCAGTTGTTCGAACGCCGCTTCGCGTATCTCTGCGCGCAAGGGCACCTGCCTCCTTCTGAACGAACGGCCGATTGCCGAGGTCACGGCGCGGCGGCCTAACTGTATCGGGCGTCCTTGCCCCGGCTCACACCGTGGCTCGCTGCGGCCTCACCCAGATCGAACAACAGCTCGTCCACGATCGCCCCATGGGCCGGGGACAACACCATGTGCAACGCTGGCGGATCCTGTTGCCGACTCAGGTGCCAGCCACGATCGTCCATGATGTCGCCCACAGCCATGATATCGAAGTCGTTCGACACCAAGGGCAGAATGCTGGCTTGCGGCTCGCCTAGAACCGCCAGGCCCGGGATCGCATCCACGCCGCCACGCACGGTCCTCACCGCACCCGAGAGCTGCCGAGCGAGTCGCTCGTACCCACTCTGACCCAGGTAGGTCATGACCGCCCAGGCGGCTGCGATGGGGGCCGCCGGCCGTGCCCCCGCAACGGCATTGGAACCGTACCGCCCACCGGGCCACCCGGCGTGCTGGAACCTCTGGTGGCCGAAACTGACCTCATCACGATGCACGATCACCGACGCACCTTTCGTGCAATAGCCGAACTTGTGCACGTCAGCCGACATTGTGGTTACCCCCTCGATGCGGAAGTCGAACGGTGGCACGGGTTCGCCGATGCGCTCCCAGAACGGCAGCAGGAAGCCCCCGACGCAGGCATCGCAGTGGAAATGAATCCCGTGATGGAATGCCAGCGTGGCGAGTTCCTCGATCGGGTCGATCACTCCGTACGGGTAGCACGGTGCCGAGCCAACGATCATCACCGTCTGGGCACTGACCATGGCCACCGCCGCGTCCGCGTCCGCGCGCCGCTCACCATCGAGCGGGATCTGCTGCACGGCCACCCCGAGGAACTTCCCCGCCTTCGCGAACGCCGGGTGGGCCGATGCCGGCACGAGCATCACGGGCCGGTGCACCCCGCGCTCGCGCTGCGCACGATCGCGAGCGGACTTCACCGCGACCATGATGCTCTCCGTGCCCCCGGAGGTCATACAGCCCACGCCTTCGGGGCCGGCATGGAGCAGAGCAGCGGTCATCGCGACGACCTCGCTCTCCATTGTCGCGAGGCTGGGAAACAACGCCGGGTTGAGGGCGTTGTCGAAGGCATACAGCGCGTTCACCTCACGCAGCACCTCGGCCACGTCCTCGCCGGCCGGATAGATCGAGCTGAACAGTCGCAACTCGCGCCAGTCCGCGTCGGCGTCTTTGCGTTCTCGCATCCGCGCGAGTAGCTCCTCTGCGGCGGTGCCCTGTGGCGGTAGGTGCATCTGTCGAGTCATCCTCGCGTTTTGCTCTACTGGCGGTGCGCGCGAGCGCCCGATAGCCTCGGGCGATCCATCGCAGGATGCAGCGAAAGCTTTGCCGGGTCTCGGTGCGCAGCGTACTTTCGAGCCCCCGTACCTTCACGGAGAATTAGAAATGAGGCAACCCCTGGTGCTCCACACCCTGTCTCGTCTGTTCGGCGCACAGACCGGTCCGCCTCGCCCGGCGGGTTTCGGCCGCCTGGCAGTCACGTCGCTTCTGATGCTAGCCGCGACCGCCGCATTCACGACTCGGTCAGCGGCCGCGACGCACAACGCTGCGGCAACGGAACTCTCCGGCCTCATCGAGCAGACGATCGCGGTGCGGCTTCAAACTCGCGCTGCCACGGAATACGTGACCGCCGCTGCCACATATCGCGACGTTCTGCAGCGACTCGATGCGCTCGACCGCGGCACCTTGTCGCTCGATGATCAGGTGGACTACGACTTGTTGCGCGCCCACCTTCGCACGCGGATCTTCGAATACGCGGAGATCGAGTTGTTCCGGTTGCAGCCTGTCGCGTACTTCGCGCTCGGCACCACCAACGGCCTCTTCACTCGGCCCGGTGCGGTGGCAGACGCCGGTGTGCGCGATGCCGTCGCGGAACTGCGTCGCCTGCCGGAGATCCTCGCCAACGCCGAGCTGAATCTCACGCGACCCGCGCGAGTGTGGACCGAGAACGCGATCTATCAGGCGTACTACGCCCGTATGCTGCTCACCGACTACCTGCCGGACGCGGTAACCGACTCTCCCGAGCTGAAGACAGAGCTGCTTGCCGCCGGCGCCGATGCGCTTGCTGCCGTGGATGCCTACGAGACGTTCCTGCGCGACGAGTTGCTGCCGCGCTCCGACCGATCGCCAGCGTGGAGCCCCGAACAGATCGAGGTCTACCAGTTCGCCCACGAGTACCTCGACGCATACAGCGTTGACGAGATGCTGCGCATCGCTGTGGAGGACGAACGGGAGACGCTGGCCGCTATGACGGAGTTGGCCGAGAAGATTCACCCGAGCGGCGACCTCAGGACCGTCTGGGAAGTCATGAAGGCAGAAGCCCCACCCTGGGCGGGCGTTGTGCCCATGGCGCAGCGTTTTGTGGATCTCGCCTCGGATTGGCTGCAAAACGAGGGCAGTCACGTCGTGACGATTCCCGGTTACATCGACTACGGCGCGCGCATCACCGCGCCGATGGGGCGTCGCGTCCTCTCGTTCGGTGGCGCCACTGGCGGCCCCACCGTCGCTGGCCGGCAGTCAGGGTACTACATCCTCACGCCCCTGGAAGACCGCCTGACCGAGGACGAGAAGGCCAGCCGGATCAAGTCGTACAACCCCTACTGGACGCACGTCATCTCGTACCACGAGTGGCTCGGCCACAACGTACAGATCGCCGCTGCGAACGAGAACGTCACGCGGCCGATGCGCCGTGCCTTCCGCAGCATCTACCACAGCCAGGCCTGGTCGTTCTATCTGGAGAAACTGCTCGAGGACGAGGGCTACTACGAGGACCGTCTCGACTACACAGCAGCCCTCAAGACCCGGATGGCGCGTCTGCAGATGCGCATGTGGCGTGTCCAGCGGATCCTCACCAAGCTGCGCATGGCGAAAGACGAGATGACCTTCGACCAAGCCGTGCAGGCGTACATCGACAAGATCGGGATGGAGCCCACCAACGCCTTCATCGAGGTGCAGCGCGACTCGCAGTCACCGTCGCCGCCGGGCCGCGAGATCATCGGCGAACTCGAAATCCTGAAGCTACGCGCCGAGTATGCCCGCCGAATGGGCGAGCATTACACGCTCAAACGCTTCAACGACACCCTGATCTCGTACGGAGACCTGCCCTTCCGGCAACTACGGAGACTGATGTTCCGCGACTGAGTCCGGCCAGGGCGTCGACGGACTGACGCCACTCCGAGCCGCGACCTAGTCGTTCTTCAAGATTCCCGTGACCCGTGCGGGATCCCCGTCGTTCGGGGCGGGCTCGATGCCCAGGACGGCGGCCAGGATGTTGTAGATGTCGACGCCGGGGATGCGTGCCACCGTGGTGCCCTCTTCGAACGCAGGTCCGGCTGCGATGAAGATCCCATGCATGTCGGGGTGCGAGGGATCCTGGCCGTGATCACCGCGAATGAAGCGTCCGCTCTCCACCATGGCGCGCGGCACGACCTCCCAGCCGGGGTCGGGCGACCCCAGGATCGGTGCCAAGCGCGGATGGTTGTAGAGATGAAACTCGGGCGGGGCCTCCTCGGGGCGGAAGATCCTGAGATTCGGGTGGGCGCCGGCAAGTGCCGTGTAGATCTCTTCCTCGCGGCCCGGCGCCGGAAAGATCTGCAACAAGGCGCCAATCTCGAAGGTTTCCTCTCGCGACAGATCGATGTAGTCGTCGAGCACGATCACACGCTCTTCATCGTTCAGCGCCATGCCGTGATCTGACACCACGACGATGTTCGTGCTCTCGAGTACGCCGCGCTCGGCGAGCCCGTCGGACAGCCGCCCGACCGCCGCGTCGACCGCCGTGGCGGCCGCCAGGGCTTCCGGCGCCTCGGGGCCATGGTCATGACTCGCCGTGTTCGGCTCCTCGAAGTACAGCGCCACGAAGTTCGGACGTTCTTCGACAGGCTGATCGAGCCAGCCCAGAACGGTGTCCACGCGGTGCTCCCACGTCACCGCGCCGTCGTACGGGAACCACACATCGGGCTGCACCCCCTGGACGGGCGCCTCCGAACCAGGCCAGAAGTAGGCTGACGTTCGCAACCCCTGCTTGTTCGCGGTCACCCAGATGGGTTCACCGCCCCACCAGCGCGGATTATTCACCTGGTCGCGTTCACTCAGGCCGAACGGCTCCGGCCAGCGTGGATCGCGCATGTTGTTGGAGATGATGCCGTGATGTCCTGGATGCAGGCCAGTGGCAATGGAGTAGTGCGATGGGAACGTCTTACTCGGAAACACCGGGATCATGCCCTCGGCGCGCACTCCCGTCGTGATCAGCCGGTCGAGGTTCGGTGTGTCGGCGAGTTCCAGATAGTCCCACCGGAAACCATCGAGCGAGATGAGGATCAGCGGCGGCGTATCAGCGACGGCTACGGGCTCCGTGAGCGAGCAACCCGATCCGATCGAGGCCAGGAACGTGACGAAGAGAATTGGACAGAGGGAGCGCGATGCGATGTTCATGCGTCCCGTTGTACCAGACTCGCGGCAGGCACGCGCCAGGAGCTTCTGCCCGCCATGCGGAAAGCTCCGCTACCTGATGACGAACCGCCCTCGCTGCGTGGGGACATGAATTCCCGGACCGCGCGGAACGTCCTCCCCGACTCTGTGGTGATACACCACGATCATCTCGGCGTCGATGGTACTGCCCGACTCGATCACCGCCCGTAGCAACCATGGCGAAACGAAGGCAACATCCAGATCCTGCTCGCGCAGGAGCTGTTGGGGGCTTTCGGTATCGCCGGTGAAGTAGAGCCTCCGACCGCCCCAAAGCACTCGGTACGACACGTGGGTGTCGGTGTGCGGCGTCGACACTGGCTGCACCTCGATGCCGCCATACGTGACCGCGTCTCCCCAGGGCAAGACGCGGGCAGCATCAAGACCGGCCGCGATGTCTGGATGGGCTATCAGTTTCAGTTCGGTCCGATCGAAAGCGCGCGCGTCCCAGTGATCCTCATGGGCGTGGGTGATCACCGTCACGCCCCCTTCTACGTGATCGAGCACAGCTCTCGGGTACTCCATATACCCCTGATGGCCGGAGCGGTAGGGAAAGTCTGTGTACATCGTGTCGACGCCGTCACTCAGGCGCAGGGCCATGTTGCCGATGAACTCCACGTCGAGCGGTAGCGGGTTGCCGGTCGCCGCGCGGCTCGCGGCCACGACTCGATCCCAATCCGTCTTGACATACTCGAATTCGAGCGGTCGCCGCAGCCGTTGTTCGAGCGCCACGAGGTCCGCGCGCGACGCGGATACTCCGCGTTCCGAGCGACCCGACGGCGATGTGGTCACGGCAGCCGGCACACTGACGAGCGCCTTTCGCGCCGTGGCGATGGAAACGGAAGTGCCGTCGTCGGCTGTCGCCATGCGGACACTACGTACCTCCGCCAGGCCGATCACTGAGAACAGCGTCCCCAGCGAGCCCGTCAGCGGCCGCACTTTCGAGCCACGGATCTCGTCGTGGAAAACCTGATCGCCGAAGTCCATGAGACGAAAGGTAATGACACTATCGTTGTGAACCAGCACCGCCGGATCCGACAGTCTGTCCTCGTAGGCGTAGCTGTCGGCGGCACCCTCGCGCACCGCGAACGCCAGCCGCACATTCATGGCCAGCTCCGGCCGCCGGCCCTCGCTGACCCGTGCGATCACGGCATCCTCGCGCAGGTCCAACAGGGCATCCTGGCCGTGTTCGCGCATCAGGCGCAGCAACTCCGGCACCTCATCATCAGCCAGGTCCGCGTACTCGAGAAACGCCTGATACCAATCCTCATGTTCAACGACGACAATCTCTGCGCTCGAATCTGCCAGTACCTGCCGTGCCAGGCGCAGGTAGACATTGGCCTGAAATCGGCCACTGTTCGCGGTCATGGAGGCGTCATAGCCGCGCTCTCGACGCATGGCCGCCAGGATATTCTCGCGCGACGCCTTGACCGCCGCGCCCTCGGGCAACACCGTGCGCGCTACCGTGAGGTCGGCGGAAACGACTAGCAGGCTCAGGGCGGCGCACGCTGCCAGCGCGCGAAAAACAACGGTGTTCATGATGGTTACCTATTCTGGACGCATGCTGCGATCAAAGCACGTCTACGATCATGGAATGGAATCCTGGACCCGGTTGTCAAAGAGTCAGCCCTGTTGATGACTCCCCCCGCGTCCGTCCGACGAACTCGCACCGACGATCTCCGACTCGTGCGGCTGGCGCGCGCTGGGAATGAGAACGCTTTTCGAGAGATCGTCGAGACCTACGAGGGTGCTGTGGCAGCCACGGTGATTGGCATGCTGGGACCGGGCGGCACCGCCGACGATGTCGGCCAAGAAGTCTTTGTCCGTTTGTGGAAGTCGCTGCACCGGTACCGTGGCGAGGCGGCATTGAAGACCTACCTCACCCGTATCGCCATCAATCTCTCGCTCAACGAACTCAAGCGCCGCAAACGCTTTATCGACCGCTTCATCAGCCGCGATCGCGACGAGGACCAGTCTCCTCTGATCGAGCCTACGGCGGATGGCGTGGAGGCAGTAGATCGACGCGACACCCGACGCGTCGTGCAGGCGGCGATTCAACAGCTCAAGCCGCAACATCGAGCCGTTGTAGTCCTCCGCATGCTCGAGGGTCATGACACCAACACGGCCGCCGAGATTCTCGGTGTGCGGCCGGGCACGGTAATGTCACGACTGTCGCGGGCCATGCAGGCGCTCAAGCCGTTGCTGGCCGACCGGATGGAGGGCCTCGATGACGGAACAGTCTGACGAAGTACTAGCAGAGGTACTGCGCGCAGGCCGCGGTGCGCGCTTCGGGCCCGGCTTCGCCGCACGGGTCATGCAACGCGTCGAAGATGAACGAGCGAACCCGTTGGCCGCCATCATGCCGAAAGAACTTGTCGGTCTCGGCGCAGCTGCATTGTTGATCGCCGTCGCACTGATCACGTTCAGCCTAGCGGGTGGCGAGACGCAAGGTGCTCAGACGACGGTCGAGGCGATCTTCGGACTGCGGCCGCTCACCGCCGACACCGTCTACGATCCCACGGCTCTCTTCTTGTCCGAAGGAGCATCATCGTCATGACACCACGCCTGCGGTCCTACCTGCTGCTCGGTGCCACCCTGGCGATCGGAGTCGTCCTGGGAGCCTTGCTGGTAGGAGCACTTGGCCAGTTGCGTGCGGGACGGATTGAGGGAATGCGGGAGCGCGATGGATTCGTCCGTGACATCCAGGGGCTGATCCGTCCGCGTGACGACGCCCAGCGCGAACTGTTGCGACCGCTCATCGAGGAAACGGCCGCCCGCAACAGAGAGATCATTGGCAACTTCAACGAACAGATGCGCGCCGCGCTTGCAGAACTGGTCGCGCGGTTGGAGCCACACCTGGACAGGGAACAGCTGGAACGGCTACGCCGCTTCGCCGATCGCCCTCCGCCCCGCGGAAACCCCGAGGGCCCCGGCCGCCGCGGCCCACCCCGGAAGCGCTAACGCGCCCGGAATCGCCGGGCAGCGCCAAACGCAACTAGCCAGCCGGAACGTCGTACGCCATCACCCGATCCATCCAGGCCACGACGTGCCCGTCGAGATCGTCCGGGTCACAGAAACCATAGCGAGAACCGCGAAATACGACGGGCGCCGTGGTCACGTCCGCCCCGGTCATGGAATCACCGACAAGCCAGTCTCGGTTCTCCAGGGCCGGCGCCAGCTCGGCCAGGGCTCGTTGGAAGGAAGCCTGCGCGGCATCGAAAACCGCCGCCTCATCGCCGCCCTCCAAGCGGTGGTTCACCACCTGAATCAACGGGGCGAGCAACTTGGCACGGCCAAATGTCTCCCAATCCTCGATAGCAACGAGGGTTTTGCGATCGCCCGAAAATAGCCGCGGCGCGTCAGGAAAATTGGCATCGAGGTAGCGGAGGATGGCTCCAGAGTCGAACAGCAGCACATCGCCGTGCCGCATGACGGGAGTCAGCGGCTGGCCGGTCAGCTCTACGAGCTGGTCCCTTTCGTACGGGTCGATGGAATAGAAATTATACCGTAAGTCCTTATAATTCAGCGCAATACGGACTTTCATGTTGTTTCCGGTCTCAAAGCCGAAAACTTCGATCACTGCCATGTCGTGCTCTCCAACTCTTGGCGCCCAGAGGACGACTGCGCGAAACGTGACTCGAATGTAGTCCGGAAACCTCTTCGATGCGCGCTGAGAGACTCCTCGAATCCCGAAAAATCCCTAGAGCCATATGGAAAAAAAGGCCGGTGGGGGTCGACAATGCCGCGCGAACGAGTCAGCCTGTGGCCGGGCTGTGTTTCACATTTTCTGCAAGGGGGATTCTATGACCAAGGCCGAAATGGCAACCAAGCTGTCCGCGAAATGCGATCTGTCTCAGGCCAAGGCCGCCGAGGTAATCGAGTGCATCTTCTCGACCAAGGGTGGTGAGGGGATCATTGCGATCGAGCTCGACGCCGGTCGCGAAGTCTCGATCGCCGGCTTCGGCAAGTTCGAGACGCGCAACCGAGCAGCGCGCACTGGCCGCAACCCAGCTACGGGTGCGACGATCCAGATCGCGGCGACCACGGTCGCGGCGTTCAAGGCCGCCAAGGGTCTGAAGGACCGCGTCGCCGTCTAAACGGCGCCCGCGAACAGCAGCTTTAGGGCGCCCGACGCGAGCAGCGTCTGGCGCCCTTTCTGCATCACCAGAAGGACAAACCACTGATCACCGACCCCATCGCCCTCGCCGTGGTCCTGGCTGGGATCGTGTGGGTAGCGCTACAACTTGAACGCCGGTTGCCAGCCTTCAAGGCGCTTGGTGCCGCGCTGGTGGGCATCCTGCTGGGGATGCTGTTGTCCAACACCGGCGTGCTGCCGGGCACCTCGCCCACATATGCCTGGCTCGCGAGCACCGGCGTGAGCCTGGCGGTGGTGCTGATTCTCCTGAACGTCGACCTCGCGTCGATACGTTCGGCGGGCCCGCGTATGCTCGGCGCGTTCCTCATCGGTGCAATGGCCACGGCCGTGGGCGCTGTCATCGGCTTCTTGACGGTCGGCCGAGCCGTAGGACCTGAAGCGTGGAAGCTCGCCGGCCAGTTCACCGGGACCTACACGGGCGGAGGCATGAACTTTGCCGCGCTGGGCCGCGCTCTGGATACCAGCAGCGACCTGTTTACGGCCGGCATCGCCGCCGACGTCGCCCTGACGGCCGTGTGGATGGCAGCCTGCCTCATCGCTCCCTTGTTGCTCGGACGATCGTCGGTTGCTGAAGAGACCTCCGCGGCATCCCTGCCCGAATCGAAAGACAGCGTCGCGCAGGCGCTCACCAGCAGCCTACAGCCGCTCGCGATCGCCGATCTGGCGGCGTTGGTGACCATCGCGATCGGCACACTCTGGCTCGCCGGGCAACTAGCTATGAGGGTGCCTTTCTTACCTGAGGTCCTCTGGCTCAGCACCATCGCCTTGCTGCTGGCGCAGATTCCCGCGATTCGCTCACTGGCGGGCGGGGCACTGCTGGGCAACTATCTCCTGCTCCTTTTCTTGGCAGCCAACGGTGCGCAATCGGTGCTGGCCAACATTTTTCGGGTCGGTCCGGGCGTATTCTGGTTCGCCGCGATTACGATCACCGTGCATGGCATCGGCATCTTCGGTGTCGGCAAGCTCCTCGGCCTCGACGCAGGTACCTTGGCCGTTGCATCGCAGGCGAATGTCGGCGGGCCGGCCTCGGCGGTCGCTTTGGCCGGCGCTCGCGGATACACCGACCGCGTCCTTCCCGGGGTGGCAGTAGGGCTGCTGGGCTACGCCGTTGGCAATTACTCCGGCTTTCTTGTCGCCAATCTGGCGCGGGCGTGGCTCGGGTAGGAGAACAGACTCATTTCTCGACAGCCCATTACCGGCAATCTAGCCGGCCTGCAAACGTCGCAACGGCGAGCCCTCGAACGCACGTTCCGACGCCGCGTGCCCCCTGCGCGCGTCGTCACAAACGAGCTGGCGCGGCACCTTGCCAACGTTTCACGCGACACCGGGCGTCAGATCGGCGTCCTGATTACGCGCGCAGGAACCATACGTCATGTCATCGTGGGCAACGCTCACGAACTCGTGCTCCCCGACATCGGACGGTTACGCGGCGGTGCAGGCCGCTTCCGTGGCCTGCGCTTGGTACATACGCACCTGCGCGGAGAAGCCCTGACCACCGACGACCTCAGCGATCTCGCGCTACTGCGCCTCGATATGGTCGCTGTTGTCCAGGCCACCGACGATGGCGAGGCCGGAGCTGTCGAGGCTGCGTATCTCGACCCGGCCCTGCTGGCCGCGTCGGACGACGCGACCGCTGATCCGTTCGTTCACATCCACGCCCGCAATGCCCGCGCGCTCGATCTCGACCTCGTGGCGACCATGAACGCGCTCGAGGACGAGTTCGATCGTGTCATCGCTGCGGCCCACGGACCCGCCGACGCCGAACGCGCCCTCGTGATTGGCGTTCGCCTGGAAGATAGCCACTTCGCGGAGACACTCGAGCTAGTGCGATCCGCAGATGTCGTGGTGGCTGGCGTAGTCCGGCAGCGACGCAAGTACGTACATCCGAGAACGATCGTCGGCCGCGGCAAGCTGCAGGAGGTGGTCCTGGAGGGCATGCGCCGCAGCGCCGATGTCGCGATCTTCGATGTCGATCTCAAGCCCGCTCAGGCCCGCGCCTTCGAAGACGCCACCGGGATGAAGGCCATCGACCGCACGCAGCTGATTCTCGATATCTTCGCCCAGCGCGCCCATAGCCGCGACGGCAAGCTCCAGGTCGAACTGGCCCAGCTGCGGTACTCGCTTCCGCGGCTCACGGACCAGGACGCGGGCCTGTCGAGGCTCACGGGGGGCATCGGCGGCCGGGGTCCGGGCGAGACCGTGATGGAGATCGGTCGGCGCCGGATTCGTGATCGCATCCGCCGACTGGAGAAGGAGGTCGGGAAGCTCTCCAAGCAACGAAGCTTGCGGCGACAGCGGCGACGACGCCAGGGCCTGCCCGTGCTATCGATCGTCGGCTACACCAACGCCGGCAAGAGCACCCTGCTGAATGCCCTGACTTCTTCGGACATCGAGGCCGCTGACCAACTCTTCATGACACTCGATCCGACCAGCCGTCGCCTGCGCTTTCCGAAAGAGGGCGAGGTGGTAATCACCGACACCGTCGGCTTCATTTCAGAGCTTCCAGCCGACCTCGTCGCCGCGTTCCGCGCAACGCTCGAGGAACTCGAGCATGCCAGCCTCCTACTGCACGTAGCCGACGCCTCGGACCCGCATGTGGACGAGAAGATCGATGTCGTCAACGAGCTGCTCGCCGAGCTTGACGTTGGTGACGTGCCCACTCTGTGCGTGCTCAACAAGGCCGACGTCGTCGATCCTGAACAGCTGCAGGCGCTGGTGGCCAGGCACCAGGGTGTTGCTGTCAGCGCGCTGCGCCGCGAAGGGCTTCAGCGCTTGATCAGCATGGCGGATCGCCGGTTGGCCCGTGGCGTTCAGGCGCCACCCCCCGGAGCTGGCGACAGGTAACACCTTCGCTGGCGTTAGCGCGGCGAGAACCAGCCGGTAAGAACCCCTTCGGCAGGCTTCCCACGCGGTGTGAAATCGCTGTTGCGCAAGCCACCCCAGGCAGGTGCCGTGTACCAGTTCCAGAAGTAGGCACCGGCGATGTGGGGCGCCGGCTCGGCCCCGAAAACGTCGCGGATGCAACGGTAGATCAGGGCCTGCCCTTCCGGATCGGCGGCCTGTCCGTCGTGCCACTCCCACGGCTGGTAGGCAGCTCCAACCGCCGACTTGTATCCGATCTCGGTAAGTAACACCGGCCGATCCGTGCGCCTTGCGACCGCCTCGAGGCGCGCACGCACGGCGCTCATCCGAGTACGACAACCTGGCGCGGTGAGCACCTCCTGCGGGCCGTCGAGGAGCGGCCAAAAGGCATCTACGCCCACGAAGTCGACTGCGTCCCACCAGGTAGCAGCCTCGAATTCGCGGTCCCAGTTCGCGGCGTAAGTCAGGAAGCCCGAGTACTCCTGCCGCAGGTCGGCGGCGAGATGACGCCAGAACTCTGGACGACCGATGGCCACCGCCGTGAGTTCGGAACCGATAGAGATCCCGGCAACCCCGAGTTCATCCGCGAGTCGTGCGTATTCCAGCAGTACGGCACGGTAGTTTCGTGACCACGCCTCCCATTCGCTGGTCGACGGATCGATATCGCCGCGCCAGGCGCCGTCGGCTCGTTCGGCGAGCCACAAATGAGGCTTGAGCAGCACGGCGAGTCCACGAGCGTGGGCGGCGAGTACGACTGCCCGCGTCTGGGTGTCGACAGCTTCCCGCGAGGGCTCCCAGTAGAAGTCGGTGTCGCCCAGGCGACGCTGGAAGTAGCTCGGAATGACGGCCACGTGGCTCACGCCAAGCCGCACCAACGCATCCAAGGCGCCCTCGATCTGATCATCGTCGAGAAGACCGCCGTAGTCGCCGATCGGCTGTAGGTTCATGCCGCGCTGAAACGCTTCCGGCAGCACGGGTACCGCAAGATCGGGCGCCAGCGGCTCAACGGGATCGAGCGCGGGCGAGCAAGCGGCCGCGAGCACCAGCGTTGCGGCGAGGCCTCCTACGCGAGTGATCACGAGTTAGCTCCGGACAGCGCCACGAACATCTCGGCGGTATGAAGCGCCGCCAGTACCGGGTTCACGACCGGCGTCCCGAGTTCCTCCTGCACCGTCTCGGCCACATCGAGAAACCCCATCGTCATGCATCCGAGTACGAGCACATCTGCGCCGTCGTCGATGCACCTTCGACCCTCGAACACCATCCGCTCGATCACCTCTTCGCGGCTGGCGCGCAGACGCAGGACCGGAACATTGACCGCTCGCACGCCGATCACCGATTGCGAAAGTCGATATTCGTCCACCAGCTCTTGGAGAACCGGAATCACCGCATCGACCACTGTGAGCAGGCCGATTCGATCACCCATCTGTGCAGCGACATGCAGCGACGCCTGCGCCGGTCCGATGACGGGAATCTTCACTAGCCGGCGCGCGGCGCGCAGCCCCGGGTCGCCGAAACAGCCTATGACCGTTGCCTCAAGACCCTCTGTGGCAACGGGCAACACCTCGAGTAACCCGGCCGCGGCCCGTTGTTCCTCAGCCGCCGACTCGATCGACGGAGGGCCGTCAGGATTGTCACGAATCTCCACCACGATCCCGTCGCCGGCGTGCGACTGCAAGTAGGTTTGCCTACGTTGTACTTCGGCGTCGCCACCCGGAGCGGCCGAGATGGCGCCGGGAACGAAGTAGCAGATCCGCATCGTGTCGTTCATCGCACCAGGATACCCGCTCGTCTCAGTCGGGCGCCTCGAAGAACGGCGCCAACGCGGCCCGCGGCACCGGGCGTGTGAACCGGCTGACGCCGACGAACAGAATCAGGCTGGAGAACACCCCGGCGAAGATCGGGTCGATCCCCCACGGATAGTTCGGCCCCTGCCACCACCAGGTCATGAAGGCCGTGAAACCGCCCAGCATCGACGCGATGGCGCCTGCCGTGGTTCCACCGCGCCAGTTCAACCCGAATAGCACCGGCACGAAGAAGAACGATGCAATGATCTTGGCGTAGTCGACCACGATCTCCTGCATCAATCCCATGTCGATGAAGGTCAGGGCCAGCGGGATCAGTCCCACGACCAGCACGCTCCAGCGATTGATCCGTAGTTTTTCTGCTTCGCTGGCGGCGGGACGAATGAGCTTGCCGTACAGGTCGTGCGAGACGCCGGCGGCGCTGATGATCATGATCGAATCACACGTGCTCATGATCGCCGAGAGTGCGCCCGCCAGCAGCAGTGAACCTGCCAATGGCGGGAGCACCTGGAGCGCCAGTATGCTGCTGGCAAGGTCGGGAGTGGGAAGCACGGGAAACAGCGCCCGCATGCCCAGCCCGGCGATCAGGGCCACGCTGCCGATGACCGCCTGAAACACGAACGCAATGCCGATGGCGAGACGCACGGTCGCCACGTCGCGCATCGCGTAGATGCGAGCGATCTGATACGGCGCGGTCGCGGCACTCAGCGCAAACGCGAGTGCAAACACGGTGATTTCACCGAGACTGAAGTACCAGCCGGTGAGGCGCAGGTCGAGACCCGTCAACAGTCTCCCCATGACGTCGAAACCGCCGACCCGGTACAGCAACAACGGCACCGCGACGCAGAACGCCAACACCATCACGAGTGCCTGGGCGAAGTCCGTGTACACGCTGCTGCGCATGCCGCCCAACCATGTGTACCCCAGCGTCATCACCGCCACGATGAACACACCGGCGAAGAATGGCCAGCGAAACAGAGCTTGGAAGATGATCCCACCCGCGGTGTATTGCGCCGACAGGTACACCGTGTAGGCAACAACGATCAGTACCGCCGAGATCACGCGGGCGACCTCGGAATCGTAGCGAGCGGCGATGTAGTCGGGAACCGTCACTCCGCCGAACGCGCGCAACTTCGGTGCTACCCATACAGCGGCGACGATCCATCCCATCCACATCCCCGGCCAGATCCACGCCCAGGAAACTCCCGACATGTAGTGGAAGCCGATGGTGCCGACGACGGTGCCTGACGACAGCTGCGTGGCAGCCAAGGTAGCGCCGCCCACCACGGCACCAATCGATCGTCCCGCCACGAGAAAATCGGCCTCGGTATGGGTCTGGCGATACGACCACCAGGCGATGCCCATGATCACGGCGCCGTACACAGCCAGCACACTGAAGAACACCATGGGAGCGTTAGCCACGGTCCCTCCGGTTGGCCCATACCGCCCACACGAAATAGGCAATGCACCACCCGGCCGCGAGCACGAAGAACCCCCAGAAGTTCCAGCCGAGGCCGTCGCTCATCCGCCTGCCTCCGGTAGCGTTCGGGCCCGGCGCCTGCTCCACTGCCAGGCCCCTATGAGCATGGCAATAGCAACGCCGAGCGAGCTCCACTCCAGCAACCGATGGGCCCACAACCGTATGCCGACGTCACCAAACACTACGTGGGCAATCGCCGGTACCGCCACCGCCGTGGCCGTCCACTCGGTGTCGCCCGTGCTGAGCAGCGATGGGAACGAGTTGCCCGCGAAGTTAGCGCCATCGGGTAGCCGAACGGTGAGCCGAACCGACCGTTCCTCGCCGGTCGGTATCGCCTCGGGAACCGGTAACGCGAAGCGATAGGGCGAGGGTCCGTCACCGTGCACGCGGTACGAAATCTCCAGCAGCTCGGCACCGTCGGCGTCGCGAAGTCGCAGCGCCCGTAGCGCGCTGCTCCGCCGTTCGTCGACAAACATCGCACGGCGGCCGTCGACAAGAAGCTCGAGCTGCTCCAAACGCTGCCCCGGCAGGTCAGCCAGCAACACGACCACTTCCCCCTCGCCACCGAGTCGAAACGTCGCCGCAACAGCTGCCGCGAGGGGAGCTTCGATGTCGAGAGTGATCTCGCCTGACAACAGTCGTCGCTGCGCGCCTTGCTCCTGCGGCGCGACAACGGCAGCATTAGCCGGCGCGAGGGCGCCGAACAACGCCATGACCAACAGCGATGTGCGTAAGGGTTTCACGGGCTCGGCAGCTTTGCAGAGCCCGCACGGCAACGCAACCGGGAGAGAGAAATGCGCTGGGCAATCGACCGCTTCGACCGCGATGCGATGGAGACTGCACGCAACGCCGTGGCCATCGACGAACCGTGGCGCTTGCTCGAACGTTTCGC
>JAJCXS010000302.1 GCA_029263335.1 Acidobacteriota bacterium
GAGCGGGCGGCGATCATCTGGTAGTCGACGATGTCCTGCAGCCGCCACGTACCGGCCGGCCACGGGTCGACGAAGCTGACACTGAATTCATAGGGCTGCCCCATCCGTCGGGCTCCCTGGTCCAGCTCGCTCTGTTCGACTTCAATGTCGGACGCGATCTGGGCGCTGGCGGTTTCGGTGAGCAGCGACACGATGCCGTGGAAACGGCCATTGAGCGCGCCCTCCTGGCCGTAGATCCGGTACATCGCTCCAGTGAGCACGCCTGACTTGTCGGCGGCGGCGAGGTCGGTCGCGATGCCACCGCCAAGCAGCCGGATCTGCTGATACATCAGCGGCGCGATATCCGGGCTCTGCGGGTCGGGGAATGGCGGCACGAACATGCGGGGCCCGCTGCTGCCCATCTGGTGCTGATCGAGATACACCTGCGGCTGCCACACATCGAATACTTGACCGAACCAGTGCCGCGTTTCAGCCAGGGCACCGAAGAAGTAGTCACGATTGTTGTCGTGGCCGGCGTAGTGGTGGTACAGCCACGGCATCGCGGCTTCCTCGAAGTCGGTGCCGAGGTTCTCGTCGTACCAGTCGACGACCATGATCTGGCCGTCGGGGTTACCGGACGGCAGCAGCACCGTGATCGTACCGTCGAGAATCTCCAGCGTTTCCGGGTCGGACGCGGTTGCCAACTCATGCACCAGCTGCACGCTGGTCTGCGACGACGCGATCTCGGTGGAGTGGATGTTGTGGTGCAGCATCGCGATCGCCGGACCCTGCGCGAGCTCGCGTGCGGCATTTTCATCGAGACCGTGTCCGCGCGCGAGCCGTTTGGCGCGGGCCTGGTGGGCCGGTAGATCGCGCATGTTCTCGGGCGAGGAGATCGCCACCGACAGGTATGGGTTGCCCAGGGTCGTGTCGCCGAGGCGGGTGACCTGAACGCGATCCGAGTTCGCATCGATCAACTCCAGGTACTCGACGATCTGGTCCCATCGCGCCAGCTTCTCGGCGGTCCCCATCGAGAATCCGAAGAAATCCTCGGGTGACGGAATGGGATCTCCCGGGGCGATGGGTGCTGCGCCCAGCCCGACCGAGGCGACGAGAGCTAGTGACATGAGAGCCGGTAGCAGCGGGGAGCGCTTCAGGGGTGTCATCGGTACCTCGCGGATTTGCACGATTGGGCCGGACGTATCCTATCGGTCGGCGTCGCGGTGCGGGTCGTCAGTCGGCTGTATCTCAGAGGAGTCGGTGTAGGAGTTTGTGGCAGGGGCGGGCGCTGGCTACAGTTGAACCATGCAACGAGCAGCACGTCTTTCTACGTCCGTTGGCTTGGTCGCGATTCTGGCGCTGGCCGCAGCACCGCTCGTCCACGCGCAGGGTGGGCCGCCCCAAGTACGGTTCGAAACGTTGGTCGAGAGCACCCCCTCCTACGCGGGGACAACGGTGCGTCTCGCGGTGCGCGTGACGCTGCCAGAGGGCTATCACGTCAATTCCGACGTGCCCCTGGACGAGTTTCTGATTCCGACGACGTGGACGTTCGAGCCACCTGACGGCATAACGGCAGAGCGCATCGCCTTTCCGGAAGCCCACATGTTCGTGCAGGGCGACGTGCTGGAACTCGTGGTCTTCGAGACCGAGTTCATCGTGGGAGCGGAACTGAGCCTCGCTCCCGACCTGGCACCCGGAACCTATACAGTCGATAGCAGCTTCGGCTACCAAGCGTGCGACGACATTGCCTGTTATGCGCCGACCAGCGAGTCGCTCAGTTTCACCATCGAGGTGGTGGACGCGGCTGAGGCTGTCGGTGCGGCCCAGCACGGCGAGATCTTCGCAGGATTCGAGTTCGTTGATATAGCCGACCTGGCGGTCTCGGAGCGGGTCGTGCCGCGTATCGATCCGGGCGCTGTCGACGACGCCTCCGTCCTGGTGACGATGGATCGATTCGAGGTCGCCGCAACAGCCGGTGGCTATATGGGCGAGGAGGCGTTTCTCGAATTCCTCGACGCGGCGGAGTCCGGCGAGGGGCAGCGTGGTTGGTTTGATGACCGTGGACCGCTAGCCATCCTGGCGCTCATTCTCATCGGCGGCATGGCGCTCAACCTGACGCCGTGCGTCCTGCCGATGATTCCGATCAACCTGGCAATTATCGGGGCAGGGTCACAGGCCGGCTCTCGCGCGCGCGGATTCGCCCTGGGCGGTGCCTATGGCCTGGCCATGGCGGCGGTGTACGGGGTGCTCGGTCTGGTCGTCATCCTGACCGCCGGCACGTTCGGCACGATCAACTCCTCTCCGTGGTTCAACTTCGGCATCGCGACGCTCTTCGTGGTTCTTGCGTTGGCCATGTTCGACGTATTGCACATTGACTTCTCGCGGCTGCAGTCGAAGCTCACCTTCGGTTCGGGGGGCAACGGCTCCATGGTTGTTGCCTTTGGCATGGGTGGCGTCGCCGCTCTACTCGCGGGGGCCTGCGTTGCGCCCGTGGTGATCCAGGTGATCATCTTCTCGTCGAATCTCTACTCCACGGGAACGCCGGCGGCGCTGGCGCTGCCCTTCCTGCTCGGGCTTGGGATGGGACTACCCTGGCCGATCGCCGGCGCCGGGTTGTCGTTTCTGCCCAAGCCGGGCGCCTGGATGGTGCGAGTGAAGCAGGCCTTTGGCGTCTTTATCCTGGCCACGGCTGCCTACTACGGCTGGATCGGGTACGGCCTGGTGGCGCAGCGTTGGGTCGACGCGGACGATGTCATGGGCAGCGTCGCCGAGCTGGCCGAGGAGGGCTGGCACACGACACTGGCCGGCGCCCTGGCCGAGGCCGAGGCCGACGGCAAACTGGTCCTGGTCGACATCTGGGCGACCTGGTGCAAGAACTGCCTGACCATGGACAAGACGACGCTCAAACACGTCGATGTCGAGGCGGCTCTCGAGGACTACGTCAAGGTGAAGTTCCGCGCCGAGGATCTCAACGCGTCGCCCGCGCGCGAGGTCATGAAGCGGCTCGGCGCCGTGGGCCTGCCGGCGTATGGGGTGCTACGACCCTCCGCGGAGGATGATGGCTAGCAGGCGCCCGTGGGCGACCTCGGATCGCGCGGATCAGACGAGCGGCACGGCTTCCTCGACGCGGCGGTGCTGACCTGCCTCGAGAGCTTGCCGGATGGCCCCGGCCAGAGCTTTGGCTGCGTCGGGCATGCGCTCCGCGGGCACGGCTCCGAGCGAGAGGCGTAGGTGTCCGCGCGCCGTGGGGCGTGGCATGAACCGGTCTCCAGGCGCGACCGCGACGCCGGCCGCGAGTGCGGCGCGATAGGTATCGTCGGTGCATGCGCCCTCGGGCAGCGTCATCCACACACACAGCCCTCCGGCGGGGTCGCTCCACTCCGTCCCCTCGGGCATGTGCTGCGCGAGACTACCTAGCAGCGCCTCTCGTCGTTCGCGGAAGATCGGCAGGACGCGTTCGAGGTGGCGGTCACGGGCTCCACGTCGGAGAAACTCGGTCAGCGCTGCCTGCATGACCACGGGCCCGCACAGGGTGCGCAATCGGTGCGAGTCGAGCAGTGGCGCGTGCAGATCCGGTGGCGGCATCATGTACCCGATCCGCAACCCGGGCATCAGCGACTTGGCAAAGCCGTCGACGTAGATGACGCGTTCGCGGCCCCCGGGCATCGCCTTCAGCGGCGGCGGTGGCGCGTCAGTGAGCTCCACGTCACGATAGATGTCATCTTCGACGATCAGCAGGTCGTAGTCCTCGGCGAGGACGAGCAGGTCGCGCCGGCGTTGCTCGGACATACAGAGGCCGGTCGGGTTCTGGAACGTTGCCGTCGTGTAAAAGAAGCGCGGGCGCTCCCCGCGAAGCACACACTTCAGACGTGTCAGGTCCGGCCCTTCACTATCGAGGGGCACTCCGATCGCGGTCACGTCGTGCAACTCGAGGAGACCGAGTAGACCGAGATAGCTGGGCTCTTCCACGAGAACGGTGTCGCCAGGTTTGCACAACTGCGTTAGCAGCAAATCGAGGGCCTGGGTAACGCCCTGGGTGACGATCAGCTCGTCGGGACGTGAGTCGAGCCCTCGGCTGGCGAGCAGATTGCAGAGTTCGCCGCGCAGGACCGGGCAACCCTGTGTGCGTCCATAGCGTAGTAGCGAATCGGCCTCTCCTTCCAGAGTGCTGAAGCAGCGGAAGAACTCCGCGGCCGGACTCAGATCGACGCCGCTGTTGGCCTGGGCCATCGGATAGAGCTCTCGGGAGCTGCGACCAAACCGCACCATGTTCGCCATCACATCGGTGGTCCGCTCGCCGTCGCCGATGATGGTGTTGAAGTCCGACGGTGCCGGGCGCGTCACAAAGGTGCCGCGGCCGACCACGGCCTCGGCCAGGCCCTCTTCCTGCAACTCCGAATAGGCGTTCTGAACGGTGACCACCGTGACGCCCAGGTCCGCTGCCAGCTGGCGGACGGTCGGCAACCGTGTACCCGTGGCGAGCCGGCCGCTTTCGATGAGCTGTTCCACCTGCTCGGCGATTTGGCGATACAGCGGAGCCGTCTTGTCAGCGCCCCGTTCTACGGAGATTGAAATGGTCACAAGGCGGTCCTCGTTTCGTTAAAAGCGGGACAATTGATCGAAATTGTAGCAATTGAACTCAAAATGAACAACGCCTAGGGTTCCTGTGTCTGATTGAACCGTTAAGGCGGGTTCAATTGAAGTCGATTGTACTAGTTTATTGATCGGAGGTTGAGCAATGATCGAAGCCCTCTGGCGTGCCGTGCGACAGTCATCGCGCGCCCTTGCTCGTGATCGCGGCTTTGCCCTGACCGTTATCGTTGTGCTGGCGCTGGGGATCGGAACCAGTACCGGCATCCTCTCGCTGGCGCGGGCCGTCCTCGCGCAGTCGTTGCCTTATCCGCACGGCGAACGGTTGGTGCAGCTATTCGAGGCCAACCATTCACAGGGCATGGCCGAGGTGTCGACTTCCTACCCGAACTTCCTCGACTGGCGCTCACAGGCGGAGTCATTTGAGGCGTTGGCGGTCTCCTACGACCAGTTGAACGTCGTTCTCGGCGCGGGAGAGGAATCCGCCACGGCGAAGGCGAGCGTCGTGACGCCCGATTTTTTCGAGATCACCGGCCCCCGGCCGGTCGTGGGCCGTCTGTTCGACGCCGAGGATCACCGTCGGCCCGGCGGGCATGCGGTGGCAATCGTGAGCGAGGAGTTGTGGGACCGGAGGCTGGAGTCTGACCCGGGCGCAGTGGGCCAGACGGTGGATATCAACGAGCGCCCCTACACGGTGATTGGCGTGCTGCCGGCGGGCTTCACCAATTACCCGAACGTCGCGGAACAGACCGATTTGTGGCTGCCCATGATGATGGGGCCCGACCTCATTCATCCTCGGATCCTCGAGCAGCGCACCAACCGCTCCCTGCCCGTTATCGGGCGCCTCAAGGCCGGGGTGTCCATGGTCGAAGCCAGGGCCGAAATGGAGACGATCAGCGAACGCCTGGGCCTGGAGTATCCGGACAGCAATTCCGACTGGGTCGGCGCCATGAAATCGGTCAGGGAGGCGTACCTTGGCTCCTATCGCGGGCCGTTGATGGCGCTTCTCGCGGGCAGCGCGTTCTTGCTCCTGGTCGGATGCGCGAACATCGCGAACCTGCAGCTCGTGCGCGCACGGGATCGTCGCAGCGAGCTTGCCCTGCGCGTGGCCCTGGGCGCTTCGCGGCGACGCCTGTTCGCTGAAACGCTCGTCGAGTCGCTCATGCTGACGACAATCGGGGCAGCAGTCGGGGTCGTGACGGCCGCTTGGCTCACACCGATGCTCGCCGCCTCGATGCCGGTGCAGTTGCCCGGCTTTGTCGATCTGAGGATGGACGAGCTTGCGTTGGGGACAGCGGTCGTGGCCTCGGTGCTGGTGGGGGTGCTGTTCGGCTGCGTGCCCCTCATTGGCCTCGGCCGCGGCGAACTTCGCCAGACGCTGACGGGGACCGGTAGGGGGGCCGTCGGTGCTGGCGGCGATCGCCTCCGTCGCGGACTGGTGGTTGTCGAGGTGGCAGCCGCGGTCTTGCTGTTGCTCGGGGCCGGTCTCTTCGTTCGCAGCACCACGGAGTTGCTGCGCACCGATCTTGGCTTCGATGCCAACGAGCTTCTTACCGTGCGCGTGCGGGTGCCGCTGGAGAGCCGGACATCAGGAGAGATGGCCGTTCTCGCTACCGACCTCGAGCGCGCGGCAGCGGAACTGCCCGGCGCACGAGACGCGATCTTGTGGGCCCCAGATGTGCCGGGGGTTGCGTATTGGTACACGCGCGTCCGGCAGGCCGATCGCCCCGACCTGCGTGATGATGAGCTCACGGGCACGCGATTTCACTACGTGGGACCCGGCGCCCTGGGCAAGCTGGGACTGCGCTTGAGCTCTGGACGAGACTTCGAACCGATCGACGGCCCCGAGGGCGAGCTCGTGGTCGTGGTCAGCGAATCGCTGGCCCGGAGCCTCTGGCCGGGCGAGGAGCCGCTCGACAAGATCATGCGGCGGTGGAACCGCGAGCGGTGGGCCCGCGTCGTGGGGGTCGTAGAGGACGCTTATCTGACCGGCCGTCGAGGGTCCGACGCGCTTACCTCGCGGGATGTCTACTTCGCGTACGCGCAGGAGCCGCAGGCCGACCTCGCAGTCTTGGTCCGCACGGACGGCACGACAACGGGGAGCATGCTGCGCGAGGTCGTGCAGCAGCGTGGTCCCGACCTGCCTGTGTTCGATGTCCAGACCACCAGACAGCGTCTCGCTTTCGAGGAGGCGACACCGAAGGTCACGGCCGCCCTGGCCGGCAGTACGGCTGTGCTGGCGTTGCTGCTGGCCGCTATCGGTCTCTACAGCGTCATCGCTCACGGTGTAAGTCGCAAACGGCGTGAGATCGGACTACGGATGGCCCTCGGTGCGTGGCCCACCGCGGTCCTGCGTGGAGTGGTCGCCCAGGGCCTGGGGCTGGCATTCAGAGGTGTCGTCGCGGGGTTGGTCATCGCCTACGCGCTGACCCGGCTGCTGTCGTCGTTGCTGTACGAGGTCAGTCCCACGGATCCGACCACGTTCGCCATCGTGCCGGCCATTGTGCTGGCCGTGGTGGCGTTTGCCTGCCTGGTGCCGGCACGACGGGCAACCCGCATTCACCCGATGAGCGCGCTCCGGGGCGAATGAGTTCAACCACAACGCCGAGTCGCGAGCTCGTGACCACCTACCGGCTCCTAGGAGACAGCGCCATGAGTCCTTTCCCAAGTCTGAGTTTGACCGATCCTCCGAATCCGAAGCTCGCACAAGGTGCGGACGGCGTTGATGGTGGTGTCGCGAGCTGTTCAACGCTGGACCCTGCCGATTGGCGCGCCTATCGCGACCTGGCTCACCGGGCGCTCGACCGAGTCTTCGACTACCAGCAGGGAGTCCGCCAGGAGCCCGCGTGGCGTCCGGTGCCGGACGATCTCGAGAGCGAGTACAGGACGCCGGCTCCCGCCGGGCCGCAGGGAATCGAGAGCGCATATCGCGACTTCGAGCGCCTCGTCATGCCGTACCCCACTGGCAACGCGCACCCGCGTTTCTGGGGATGGGTGCCCGGGCAGGGTACGCCTGGAGGCATCATCGCGGAATTGCTCGCAGGCGGGCTCAACGCTGTATCGGGGCAGTTCAATGATGGCCCGGCGCGAGTGCACGATCAGGTGATCGACTGGCTGCGCGAGGCCATGGGGTTTCCTGCGGGGAGCACCGGGATTCTGACCAGTGGCGGCTCGGTTGCCAATCTGGTTGGCATAGCGGTAGGGCGGGACGCCCGGGCGGGGTTCGACGCGGTCAGCACGGGGTTGGCGTCCAGTCCGGCGCTGAGGCTGTACGCGTCCGATCAAGTACATTCGTCGGTGGTCAAGGCGGCTCAGCTGCTGGGCATCGGACGCTCCGGCGTGGTGATGATCCCCGTCGACGATCAGTACCAGATGCGCACCGATGCTCTTGTCCGTGCCATTCGAGAGGATCGTGAGGCCGGCAATCAGCCCTTCGCTGTGGTCGGCAATGCCGGCTCGGTCAATACGGGCGCGACCGACGATCTGGAAGCTCTGGCCGACATCGCGGCCGACGAGGGCCTCTGGTTCCATGTTGATGGGGCCTTCGGTGCGATCGCGGCTCTGTCGCCTGAACTGGAGCCGTTGTTGCGGGGAATGGAGCGTGCCGACTCGCTCGCCTTCGACCTGCACAAATGGACCTCGGTTCCCTACGACGTCGGCTGCGTCCTGGTGCGCGACGCCGATGCCCATCGACACAGCTTTGCCGTCGCGGCGACGTACCTGGAGGCTCTCGATCGGGGCACGGCAGCTCGTACCGATCCCACCGTTGGCCGTGGGCTTCAGCTGTCGCGTGGCTTCAGGGCGCTCAAGGTCTGGATGAGTATCAAGGAGCACGGCATGAGCCGCTTTGGCGACGTCGCAGCCAAGTGCGTTCGCCAGGCCAAGAGCTTCGCCCGCCGGGTTGAGAACCACGAAGACCTCGAACTCATGGCGCCGGCGCCGATGTGCATTGCGTGTTTTCGCTACGCGCCGGCGGACCTCGACGAGAGCGTGCTCGACGACATCAACCGAGAGATCCTCATGCGTCTCCAGGAGCAGGGCATCGCGGTGCCTTCGAGTACTCGTCTCGATGGACGATTTGCCCTGCGCGTTGCCAACACCAACCATCGCAGTCGCGACGAAGACTTCGAGATCCTGGCGACCGAGACGGTGCGTCTCGGTCGCCAGGTTTCGGCGGACTATTCCTCGGCTGACTGCAGCTGAATCAAGGAGTCCCTGTCTGCGTCTACCTCGGTGCGGATCCGGACAACGGCAGGGACGCCCGACGGCGGACTCTTCAGCACCCAGTACTTGCCGCCGCTGCCGGCCGACTCGTTGATGCCGCCACCGGGGAAATGGCTGGAGCTGTCTTTGCCCATGCCCCACCAATCCAACTCCACCACCCACGCGTCGCGCGCGGTGCCGTCGCCGATGTCGACCTTCTCCGAGCCAACGACACGAGGAACCGCCCAATACTTGCCGCCGCCGCCGGCCATCATCACCGGGATGCGTGCGGAGAATCCTTCGCGCAGTGGCAGGGCGGCCATCCAGATGTCATGGACTCCGGCCTCCAACACGCGCAGGTCGGTGAGCTCCCG
>JAJCXS010000303.1 GCA_029263335.1 Acidobacteriota bacterium
GCTTGCCCAGTGCCGGGCTCAGCCCGGGTAGCGTGGCGTGCAGGTCGCGGTTGCGCAGCAGCAACTCGGAGGAGCCGATGGCGCCGGCCGCGACCACCAGGCGCCGGGTCGTGATCACTTCGGTTTCGTCGCGCGGCGGGAACAGCCCCGGGAGCCAATTGCGCAAAACACGCCGCACTCTGCTCGGCTCGAGGACGTAACGACGATAGTGCACGCGGTAGCCGCCCCCGGCGAGCGGCTCGATGCGATCGGCTCGACACAGATCGCGGATTTCGGCGCCGTGTTTCTGGGCAACGAACAAATAGTTGCGGTCGAGGCTGTTCTTGGCATCGATGTCACCACCCAGCAGAGATTGCTGCTCGGGATCCGAATAGCGCTGTTGGGCTCCGTGACGGTTGGTGAACTCTGCGCCCGGCTCGCCACCTGCGGGCGCGAAAGCGATCCCGAGATTGATCGGACCGTGTTCCTGCACCAGCTCCGGGTATCGCTGTTCCATTTCGGCGCCGACGCGGTACAGCAATTGCGTCGGCTTGACGTCGGAGTAGGGCGCGTGGTCCGGGTAAGGCGCCGCCTCCATCATCTGTTCGGCGCGGTCATAGAAGGTGTCCATCTCCACCCTGGAGATGACTTCCGGGAAGCCGGCGAACGTTTCCCGGCGCTTGAGGGTCGCGGCGTAGACGTGAGAGCCTCCACCCACGCCCGCGCCCAGCCAGGGGATCACGTGACGTCCGCGCGGGCGGAGATCGTTCATGCCGAAGCGGTGGCGGCGTGGATTCCAGAAGGCATCGGCGTCGAACTGAAAATCTTCGCGACGTACCCATGGCCCGCGCTCGAGCACAACCACCTGGTGCCCGGCCTCGGCGAAGCGCAACGCGGCTACCGAACCTCCGAAGCCGGATCCGATCACGAGAACGTCGGTATCGAACGCCTGATCGCTCATCCGCTCTCCGCGTCGGCGCCGCCAAATCGCGCCCGGTGGTGTTCGCGTCGCTGCTGTGTGGCCTGCTCGATGGATGTCGCCAGCGCGCGCCACGACTCCTGTGCGCCATCAGCTGACAGCCGTGCTTGGATCCAGCTGGCTAGCGAACCGGCCGCACCTTCTTCCAGTGTCACGGCGCGGGCGCCGCCAACCGGGGTGTCGCTGAACACTCGCAACGGAACGGTCTCGAGGTCCTCGCCGATGAAGACGATCGACGCGCCGAACATCTCCGTCGCGCGGGCGGTGTCGACAGTCCATCCGCCGCTGTTGACGACGCGCACCTGGCCGCCGTCCGGACGCTGCATGTTCTTGTCGAATGGTTTGTGGGTGTGGCCGAACAGGAACGTCAGATCGCCCGGAACGGCGCCCAGTTCATCTTCCAGCTGTCGGAAACTGGGCCCGAACAGGTACTGTTCGATGCCGCGCATGGACTCCAGGCTGCACACCTCGGCCATGCGGGCACGTTCTCCGGAGAGTCCCTTGGCCAGGCGACGGAAGACGATGCGCAGAACCATCCGGCGAACAGCTGCGAAAGGCAGGAACGGCATACGAATCGCCGGCGCGACGCGAGCGGCGAGTTCGGCACTGTAGCTGTCGACCCGTTGCGGATAGCGCAGCATTTCGAACAGGGTCTCGACATCGGCGCCGGCCGCGCCGGAACGACCGAGAAGTGACCACACGAACTCGATCCAGGCGAAGTTCTCCGCCTCGATATCGTCCACGGTCTGGGCCGCGGGGCGGTGCGGAAAGAGCCAACGTCGGCCGCGGCTCATGAGCCGGTACACCGACTCGACGAAGTGGCCGTGATGAATGAGAACGGCACGGTCCGCATCGGCGTCGTGGAGGACGAGATTGGGGTAGACGACGCGAACGTTGCCGGAGGATGCGGAGCCTGTGTCGCTCCGCTCCAGCTTGGCGAGCACGTCGTTAAGCAGCCCCGGCGCAACGCCCGACTCGACGAACGGCCGTGTCGAATGGGCCATCGCCGGCAATGCCTCCCCAGGGCTGCAGGCACGCAGGTCGGCACGGTACTGAGCTTCTCTGGCCAGCTCCCAAGCGTGGTGATCGTGGTTGCCCGGCAGGTAGATCACATCGTCGAATAGCTCCGCCCCGGGCTCGAGCATGAGCGCGGCGCCGCGCGCGAAGCTAGTCAACGCGGTTCCCACGCTGCCGAAAGCGAACTCGAGCAGATCGCCATTGACGATCAGGGTTGGCGGGCGCTCCTGGGCCGCGACCAAGCCTCGTAGGCACCCCACAAGTTGCTCGAACACAGCGCTCGGGAACGGACGGTCCTCACCGTTCTCCTCTCTGAAGTCGTTCAGGACGCTGTCGCGATCGCCCAGGTGCAGGTCCGAGAGACATACGTAGCGGATCAAGCCCTTGTCTCCAGAAGACGCGTGGCCATCTCCGCAAACCCTTGCCCGCGGTCCGCCTCTGTCACCCAAGTGGGATGACTGGCCATGCGAGCGAGCTGAGAGCGCACGTTGGCGACGCCGACGTTCAATGGAAAAAAGTCGAAGGCAGGCTCGTCGTTGGCGCTGTCGCCAATGAAGAGCCAGCGGTCCCTCTCGGACTCGAGGTCGAGGGAAAGTGCGCTGCGCGCAGCACGCACGACACCAACCGCCTTGTTCCATTCGCCCGGTACCGCGTGCGCATGAACGCTCGAGATCGAGCACCGCAGACCTTCGTTTGTGATGATCCGTCGCAGGGCCTCCACGTCGTCTGCCGACAGCCGGGCGTGCTCGGCCACATCAAAGGCGAGGTCGCAGCGCCGAGCGCGATGATCGCCGGATACCTCGACATGCGGCATCTCCCGCTCGACCCGCATCCGAACTCGCGCCAGAGCTTCCGACGCGCTCTGCTGATCTTCCGTATTCTGAAAGTAGCCTTCACGCACACGCCCCGACTCGAGCCAGGTCCAGCCGGCCCCGTTCTCGCCCACCGCCAACTGTACGGGCCAGAGGTGCGCCAGCACGTCGGTCCACCCCAGCGGGCGCCCGGTCACGGCGATCAGAATCAGGCCGGCATCTGCCAACTGCCACAACGCCTCGTAGGCGACCGCCTCCACGCGACCCCGGCGAGTGATGGTGTCGTCGACATCGAAGATCACGCCTCGTACGCGGCGCAGGACGGTGGCGTCGAGGTTGGCTAGCGGCTGCAGCATACGCGCCTGTATCGATTGCGGGGTCGGCGGATGGTCTCGCAGTCTCTCAACTCCCAGCTTCGGCGGCGACCCGGAAGTGTGCTTTCCCCCACACGGCGGAAGCCATGGGAATTCCAGTCCGAGGTGCCGCAGTACGCGCGCACATTATTGAATACGAGCGCAGAGTCCGATTATGTTAAGATTGCCCTCGTGGCTTCAGAGAGACGCATCGAATGCTTGAAAGGCGTAGCGGAGTGAGGAAACGAGGCCGGGAGACCGTCGGCCTGCGCGTGGGGATCGTCATGGTCGCGGTGACCGTGTGTGCGCTCGCGGCCCTGCCGGCCGGGGGCCAGGTTAACAACTCCAAGCACGATTTCTCGGGCAAGAGCGCCGGTGACAGCGAGACGGGCGTCTGCACCGTGTGCCACACGCCGCACGGCGGAATCCAGAGCCAGATGGCCTGGAATCACACGCTCTCGCAGAACACGCATTTCTGGACGGAAGGCGCTACCGACGACGGGACGCCGTTGCCAACCATCGACCCCGCCTGGGGCGGCGCGTCGAAACTCTGTCTGAGTTGCCACGACGGCAGCGTGGCGATCGGCGACATCGCCTGGTTCAACCAGCAGGAGTGGACGGGTGGGAACGCGGTCGACCCGAATGATCATAACGGCGACAACGTCCAGATCGGTAACGCGTCGGGCAATCTGACTGGCAACCATCCCTTTGCCCACCCCTACCCGTGGGCGGGGCTGGCGAGCACCTACAACGGTGTCACCTCCAGTGCCGGCGCGGTGCTGTCGGGGTGGAAGACGGATCCCACGCTCGACGGGATACGCCTGTTCAACCAGAACGGTGACACGGTGTCCGCGGGGACGATGAGTGGCGCGACGGGTATCGAGTGTTCCTCTTGCCACGATCCGCACGAAGGTCCCGATGTGCAGGACAAGTTCTTCCTGCGAGGCTCGACTGACGCCGACGACAACAACTACATCTGCCGCAAGTGCCACCAGTCCATGGCGGACTATCAGCGGCAAGATAGTCTGCACCCGCACGGTCGGTAGACGACCGGACGCCTACCACACGCTGTCGAGCCATCCTCCGCGACGGCGTTGCGGGAAGGTGAAGTCGACGCGCGTCTCCGCTCCCGCTTCGAGATCGACCCACTGCTCGACGGGTTCCCCGGTCTCGGTCCAGAATCTCAGCATCGTCGGTCCGGCGGGTAGTCCCTCGATGAGGTACTCGCCGTCCTCCGTCAGCGCCCAGAACGAAGTTTCGACGACCAGCACGAAGGCGGCCATCTGCGGGTGGACGTTGCAGAGCACCACGGCCACCCCGGGTCGATCGAAGCGAACCGTGCGATCTTCGCCTTGAGCGTAGGTGCCAAGGTCGAACGCCGACACCTGGTCTGAAGCGGAAAACACGTTGTGCAACAGAGGGTCGCTGTTGCGGAAGCGCACGACCGTGCCGAGCGTGACCGGCAGCAGCCTCGGCACGAAGGTGAGTTCCATTTGGTCGAGCACCGGCGCCGGCTCAATAGGTGCGGTACGTGCATCATGCGGAATGGCCGCCACCAGGGAGATGGCGTCGCCTTTCCAGGGAACCTGCACGCGACCGCGGATGCTCGCGGTGAGGTTGTCCTGTGGTGCCTCAGGGCCGCCGTGCGGCGCGAGAGCCTTCGCCGTCGAGACCGCCAGGCCGGGCTCTCCGATCAGCGCGGCTGCGATCAGCGCGGCCACGCGCACGAAGACAGCGGGTCGGGATGACTCGATTGGGCGTGCTGGACCCTGTGGGCTCATGGCGTACTAATCTCCGAGGACGGGGCGCTTGGTCTCGATTGGCCGGATGGAAGCTGTCTCGCCAACCCTGACGGCGAAGTCCGGATCAGGCGACAGCGCTCGGACCCAATGGGTAGAGCCAGGGATCCACCATTTCAGTCTGTAGATGCCGACCGGCAGTCGCTCGAAGCGGAACCGTCCGTCAGCGTCCGTGTCGGCTTCGACCATGCCGCCGACCCACGAAGAGTTGCCCGCCGCTCCCGGCGGGGTCCCGAGCAGGACGGCGCGAACGCGGCAGCCGGCCAGCGGCTGCCCGCCGATCAGGACGCGGCCCTGCGCGTGTCCGAAAGGCTCGCCCTCGGCCACTGGCGGCAGTCGGCGCTGCTCGATTTCAGCAGTGTTCCGCTCAGTTTGCATGTCGACCGGAGCCGAGGCCGCGCTGACACAGGCCCCGGCAGCGAGCAGGAATGGCAATGCTACGCCCCATCGCACGGGGTGGCGAAGGGGTGCTGCGACGCGCGTACCGGTTTCAGAAGACATAGTCGAGCCGGGCCCATACGTTGTTGGGCTTGGCGAGCCCATTGATCTCGGCGGCACGATGCTGTGTGTACAGTTCCGCCTCCAGCACAAACCGGACATTGGCACGCAGCGAAGCGGCTGGCCCGAGGACCAATCGTTTCTGGTCCAGGGAGCCCTCGTAGCCGGGGCCCACGCCGCTGCCCGCCGGCTCGTCCCAGGCGAGTTGTTCGTAGGAGGCCCGCCCAATCAACCATGGATAGATGGTGTAATCGGCCCGGGCATACCAGGAGCGCCCGTCGCTGCTCACCTCCTGCGCAGCGAACCACGGATTGTCGTGATGGCCTCGTACCACTCCCACGGATAGATCGAGATCCGCCACCAGGAGCCGGGCGCCACCCCCGAAGTAGCGGAACCGGTCGGTGGTTTCGTCGACCTTCAGACTGCCCCAGTAGCCGAATCCCTCCAGCAGAACGGAGTAGCTCGTTGCCGCAGCCGCGGTGCCGTAGAAGTCGCGGCCCAGAATCTTGAGCTTGGCCTTGGCATACACGTCTTTCCCGTTGTCGGCGTCGAAGCGGCTGTTGCCGTTACCGTTGACCAAACCAGCGCCCAGCATTAGGCGACGCCCTACAAGGGTGTTGAGTTCGATGCCTGCCTGGGAGTCTCGAAGGCGAAAGGTATTGGGTGAACGCTCTAGCCCCGCCACGCGCCAATCGCTAAGGCGCGTGCTACCCCAGAGCGGATGCACCTTGCCGATGCGCGTGGTGTCGTCGTTCTGAAACAACAACTGTGGACTCAGCAAGCCGACCCGCAGGTTGACCGGGCCGGCGATGTCGAAATGCAGGTATGCCTGCTCGATCTCCACCGCGGAGTCCTGTTTCCACTCAATCTCGCCGAAGAAGCCCATCGAGTCGCCCATACGCCCGCCGGTCAACAGTTCGACCTCGGCCGGGAAAATGAAGCTCCACCGAGTGTCGGGATTGCCGTCGATGCCGGCGTCACTACTGGTCCACTGCAGATCGTTGATGATACGTAGTCCCAGCGGTGGCAGGCCAGGGATGTCGCTCGGCCAGACCGCTTCCGGGAACAGGTCACGCCAGGGCTCGGCGCCCAGCTGGAGCGGCTCGTCACGCACGTAGATATCGTCGTCCTCGGCAATCTGATAGCCGTTGAGCCGGAACGCTTCGCCGAATTCGTTCAGTTTCGGGACCATCACGTGGCAGGTCTGGCAGGTCACCTTGTAGCGTCGAGCGAAGGGAGGAATTGCGTCGGCAGCGCGGCTACCTGTGACTACGACTCCGAGCTCGATGACGAGCATCAATAACACCGTCGCCGTCACAACGACCACGATTCTCGCTCGCTCCGAGGAAGTGTCCACCGTCGCCGCTCCTTACTTGGTCAGGTGTCCTGGTCGCCGTCGGCGGCCCGCTTCATATGGCGCTGCAGGGTACGGCGGTCGATGCCGAGCAACTTGGCTGCTGCGGTGCGATTGCCGTCGGTGGCGCGTAACGCACGGTAGATATGTTCGTCGACCAGGCTCTTTAACTGAGGGATGCCAGCCGTCTGGGCGTTAGCCGCATTACCCGCTCGAACGGCGCGGGGTAGGTGCTGCAGGCCGATCTTGCTCTCGGGGCAAAGCACGAGGGCACGCTCCACCACATTGGCCAGCTCGCGGACATTCCCGGGCCACTCGTAGGCGACCAACTGGCGCATCGCGTCAGTTTCGAAGCAGCTCGCCTGGCTCGAGGGATAACGCGCTCGCCCCAGCTTGAGAAAGTGCTCCGCCAGCAGAGGGATGTCTTCTTGTCGTTCGCGCAAGGCCGGAAGTTCGATCTGGACGACGTTGAGGCGGAAGAAGAGATCTTCGCGGAAGCGGCCGGCACGGACCTCCTGCTGCAGGTCCACATTGGCAGCGGCGACGTAGCGAACGTCAATCCGAACTCGCTTGGTAGACCCCAGTCGTCGAATGCTGTGGTCTTCGATGGCACGCAGGAGTTTCGCCTGAGCTGACGAGCTGAGACAGGTGATCTCGTCCAGGAACAGGGTTCCACCACGAGCATGTTCAAACAGACCGGGCCGGTCCTTATCGGCGCCGGTAAATGCGCCGCGAAGATAGCCGAACAGCTCGCTCTCCAGCAGCGTTTCGGGCATAGCCGAACAGTCGATGACCACACAAGGCTCTTCCCGGCGCGCGCTTAGCTCGTGTATGGCCTTGGCCACGAGCTCCTTGCCCGTGCCGCTGGCGCCGTTGATGAGGACCGTCGCGTCGGTGCGTGCGGCCTGTTTGAGTAGCTGGAATACGCGTCGCATCGGTGCGCTGATACCAACGATGCCGGCGATGCCGGTGTCCTCGCCGTCCACGGTGGGCCCGAGGTCGGGTAGATCGGCACGCGATTTTTCGATTGCTCGACGGATCGTGCGAGCGGCACGTTCGAGAGGGAACGGTTTGCTGATGTAGTCGAACGCACCATGCCGCATCGCGTCGACGGCCTTGTCGATCGTTCCGAAGGCGGTCATCAGGATGATCGGGACGCCAAGGCCACGCTGTCGGATTTCTTCGACTAGCCCAACACCATCGAGCCCGGGCATATGTACGTCGGAGAGGATCACGTCCACGTCGCCGGCCGCGAGCTGTTCCAGTGCCGTGGTTCCGCTGTCGGCGCTGGTCACGCGATAGCCGGTCCGCGCCAGATGGCGAACCAGAAGCCGCGCCATATTGGGGTCGTCGTCGACGACCAGAACGTGATCACCCGACGGCGTTGACATGGTTCTCCTTCTTGCCGGGCAGCGAGATTTCAAAACAACTGCCCACTCCGGGCGTGGACGCCACCGTGATCTCGCCGCCATGGCCTTCCACGATACGCCTTACGATCGCCAGCCCGAGCCCGGTCCCCTGTCCAGGAGCCTTGGTGCTGAAGAACGGATCGAAGATGCGCTCGCGCACGTCCTTTTCCATGCCGTGGCCTTCGTCCGTGACCTTGACCAGGGTGTTGCCGTTGTCCATCAGGATCTGTACGCAGACGCGGCTACCTTCGTCCGACGCGTGGATGGCGTTGACCACGAGGTTCAAGAGAGCCTGCTTGATCGCGTGTGGGTCCACGTACACGCGCACCGGCTCGGCGGTGCTCTGGACGTCGATGCGCACGCCATCGGTGTGCGCGGCACCCCGTAGCAGGCGAGCGATCTCCGTGGCTGCGTCGCGAAGATCAATCCAATCGTGCGCCGGTGGTTGCGGCCGGGCAAAGTCCTGCAGGCCGCGGACCAGGTCCGCGATGCGGCCCGTCTCGTTGACGATGACGTTCAGGTCGGCGTTGGTCTCGTCGTCCTCGAGTTGGGAAAGTAGATCCTCTGCGTACCCGGAGATGACGTTGAGTGGTGTGCCGATCTCGTGTGCAATGCCGGCGACCATTTCGCCGACAGCGGCTAGGCGTTCGGCGTGTAGCAACTCCTCTGTCCGCTCTCGGACTTCCTCTTCGAGCCCCTGCATGTAGGTGCGGATGCGAGCGTCGCGCTGTTCGATTGCGTCGGCCATCGAGTTGAACGTGGCCGCGAGATCGTCCAATTCGTCGTAGCCGCGCAGGGGCAGCCGGTGAGAGTAGTCCTGCCCTTCGAGTCGGTTCGCACCTTCCGTCAGTCGCTGAATCGGCGCAGTGAACTGCTGTGCGCCGAAGCGGCTCAACAGGGTCGCGAGCGCTACCGTGGCGCCAAACAGCAAGAGAAAGGTGGAGCGGATCCGCGCCACGGAGGCAAGCGCGATCGTTCGCGGCACCGAGTGGATCATTACCAGGTAGTGACCTTGGCGCCGCAACATCGGACGAAAGGCAACGATATGTCCGTTCGCCTGGACCAGTCCGCCAGCCTGGCCCGACAGAATCTGATCGGTGACGCCACGATAGCGGCGGGTAACGTCGAGCTCGTGTCGTTCCGCGAGAAAACGATTCCAGTCGTCTTCGTATTCGGAGTCGTACAGGTAGCGACGTTGGTCGTCGACGACGATCACCGTGCTGGTTGCCGGCTCTGATTGCCCGCGCCTGGGGAACACCTCCGCGGCGAAGAGGTTCATTACCAGAATGGCCGCCAGGCGGTCCCCGTCGCCATACACACCTCGCGCCAAGCTGATCGCCGGGAGGACCGTCGTCGGATCCGCGAATGCGAGCTCGACCGCACTGACGATGACATCGCCCGGGTGATTGGCCGCCACGAGATTGGCGTAGTACGGCTGCGGGGCACTGCTCTCCTGGCCCAGCGGGTGCCGGCTCGTTGCAACGCCCACGGCTTCCGCTCCGCTGGTATCAAGAACCTGAATCTGCACGCAGTGCGGTTTGGCGTCCAGGTATCGTCCAAGACGCTCGCGTAGGGAAACTGCGAAGAGGGAGTCAGGGGGGCCATCCAGCATGGGCAAGATCTCGGGACTGGCCGACAACATGTCGAGGTCACTGGCAACGCTATCGAGCAGCGTCTCGAACGCGGCCCGCATCGTGTCTGCCTCAGCGCTGAGGCGTCGTAGCGCTTGCTCTTCGAGGGCGTCGCTGGCAACCAGCGAGCCCACCGAGCCGCCGACGATGAGCGGCACCCCTGACAGAACGGTGAATGCGACTGCCAACTTCGTGCGCACGCGCACGTAGCCGACGCGGTCGTTCAGCCAGGTGAGCATCTCCTTTGCCATGCTGCGGCTCTGGGCTCTTCGCGCGTGCGCTCGTTGCGGTGTTCGGCCGGCAACGCGGCTGCGGGTGCGGCAATTTGCCGCATGTCGGCCGAGCAGTGAATTTCACCAAAACTAGCATGAATCGGATAAGAGTATCGGCAATTAGCATGCTCGGATGAGATTGTGCCGAGGGGTGCGGCAAGGTGCCACAGTGCGGCACATGGTCGCGTTTTGACGCATCTTGCCGCCAAAGCACTGGTAGCCATCAAGAGTCAGCTGCCTGCCCGCATGTCCGGAGGCTGCCACCGCGGCAGGATGCCGCGGCTTCACGTCGAAACGCATGCGGGCCGCCCTTCCGCCTTGCTCATAAGTGTCTGTGTTTCAACAAGTTCCATAAATACGAGGTGACAGTCTCAATTTAGGCACGACTCTTGCTGCTCTGTGGAAGCGAGATTCCGAAAGGAGGGCCTCAGTGAGTAGACGAGATCGAAACCACGTACGAGCGCTAGTGGCGCTCATTGTCCTGTTCGTCGGCACGGCCTGCGCAAGCGCGGGCGCGCCAGAGTCTGAACCCACGGCCGCTGGCGGGCCAGCCTGGCCGCCGCCACCGCTCGAGGCGCGTGTTCTGTACACGCGGACACTCGTCTCCGAGGAGAGCCTGGGCGTGGAGAGGAGCTTTGGCGAATCACTGTTCGCCCTCCTGACCGGTACGCCGCCGCCTCGCTACCACGTGTATCAGCCGATGGACCTGGCGGTCTCTGCCGATGGACAGAGGCTCTACGTGTCGGACTTCGGCCAGCTGATCGTCTTCCTGTTCGATCTGGAGAATCAGACGGTCACAACGATCACTCCGGGCGAGCGGGCGTTCGCGCGGCCGTTCGGGATCGCCCTGGACGAAGAAGAGAATCTCTATGTGGTCGAGCAGGGCACGTCACAGATCACGGTGCTGGATCGCGAACACAACGTCATCGGAAGTTTCACGGATCCGAGCCTGGTGCGGCCGGCCGATGTCGCCTTGGACACGGCGCGCAACCGAATCTACGTCGCCGATCCGGCACGTCAGTTCTCCGACGTCCACAACGTCAAAGTCTTCGATATGGACTGGAACCTCATCGACACCGTCGGCGAGGGTCGCGGCACGTGCGAAGGCTGTCTGCTTTTCCCGACCTACTTAGAGGTCGATCAAGCCGGCAGCTTGTTTGTTACCAACACGCTCAATAGCTGCATCGATGTGTTCGACGTCGACGGCAACCACGTTCGTCGGGTGGGCGAGCCGGGCAACTCCTTCGGCATGTTCGACAAGCCGAAGGGGGTAGCGGTCGACAGTTTCGGTAACACCTACGTCGTGGACTCCGGCTGGTCGAACGTTCAAATCTTCAACAACTCGGGCGAGGTACTGCTGTTCTTCGGCGGCCGCGGTTCCGGCCCCGGCTACATGCACAACCCGACCGGCATCGCGATCGGTCCTGACAACGACATCTATGTCGCCGACTACCTGAACAACCGCGTTGTGGCCTACCAGCTCGTCAACACCAGCGCGGACGACAGTTTCTTAGATCCCAACGCGATTGAAACCGAAGAGGAGAACGGTAACGACCAGCAAGCACCCGCGAACGCGGAGGACATCACCGACGAGAACTCCACCATCGGCCCACGCTCCGATTCAAGGAGCGATCTATCACAGGGAGCACAGCGATGAGAAAGCATCTCAGCCTTGCAATCCCGATCGCCGCGGCAGCAATGCTGTTGCTGGCGTGGCCTGCCACGGCGCAGGTTGCGCCGAGTGCGGCGGCGGGAGCGGGCATCAAGGATTCGGCGCACGACTTCACGAGGTACGACGCCGCTGGAAACTCGCAGAACGTTGGTTTGTGTACGTTCTGTCATACCCCACATAAGGCCATCCAGACGCAGCTGTTGTGGAACCACACGCTGTCCAGCGAGGTTTTCGACTGGACCGACTCCGACACCACGCAGGGCGGCACCGACCGCGCCGCGATCCAGACCAGCTGGGCTGGACCGACGAAATTCTGTCTCAGCTGCCACGATGGCACCGTCGCTATCGGTGACATCAACTGGTTCGACAAGCAGGCTTGGGCGGGTGCTGGCAGCGAGTTGAACGCGGTCAAGCACGACGGCGTAAACGACCCGTACCGCATCGCCGGAGCTGGCGGTGAATTGAAGGGGAACCACCCGGTAGCCCACCCCTTCCCCTACAACAACGCAGCCGGCACCTACAACGGCGCCACCAGCGGGACCATGGCGGTCGCGTCGGGCTGGGTTGCTAATCCCGACACGCTTGGCATCCGCTTGTTCACGGATGACGGCAGCGGTGGCATCACCGCCGGTCCCACGGCGTCGCAGACGGGCATCGAATGCTCCTCTTGCCACGACCCTCACAACGGAGCCAACAAGGTTTACGACAGCTACTTCCTGCGCGGAAAGCTGACCGGCAACACGGCCACGGATGCCGCAACCGGCTACATCTGCTTGAAGTGTCACGCCAAGTAACCCCCTAGCAAGCCAAGCAACCCCCAGTAACAGGGGACCCAAATGAAATCGAAGTCGGTTGTCCGGGAAACGTCGGCGCGAGTAGGTCTCTCCCGGCGCTCCCGGACGACCCTCTTCGTTGCGCATCAAGGAGAGACCAGTGAGGTCCGTTTCGATTCTCAACAAAAGGTGGATTCTCGTCATCGTCGCTGTGGTCGCGGTGACCACGGCGACCACAGCTGCCGCCGGCGAGGGCGGTGTCATCACCGGCAAGGTCATTCTGAGCGGTGACGCGCCCGCAGTTACCGCTGTCGAGGTCACGGTTGACCCCGACGTCTGCGGTACCGCCAAGGACGCGGAAGACATCGTTGTCGGTGCCGGCAACGGCGTTCGCTGGGCCGTCGTGTCGCTCGTCGGCGCGCCCGGTACCCGAGCGGCGGCTGCCGAGCCGCCGGTCTTCGATCAGAACGGCTGCAGGTTCGCCCCGCATGTCGTCATCGTCGGCGCCGGGGAACAGATGAACGTGCTCAACAACGATGGCGTCCTCCACAACGTGCATTCGTACTCGGAGGTCAATCCGGGAATGAACGTTGCCCAGCCCGGCTTCCGCAAGTCGATGCCCGTGACCTTCGAGTCGCCAGAGGCAGTCGGAGTCCGGTGCGACGTGCACGCCTGGATGTCCGGGTGGATCTACGTGACCGACTCGCCCTACGCGATGGTCACCGAAGCAGATGGCTCGTTCAGCCTCGCGGGCGTACCGGCCGGTACGTACGAACTGAAGGTCTGGCACGAGACCTTGGGCGAGCAAACGCAGCAGATTACGGTCACCGACGGTGGAACCGTCGAGGCCAACTTCACCCTAGCTCTGGAGACAGTCGCCAACTAGAAGCCACTGCAACACGCCCACCTTCCGGCCCGGCCATTGGCCGGGCCGGGCCGGGGCGGGCCAGAGAACTCAACCGGCTAAGTCTGATGAAGGGCAGAGCAAGCGGGATACTCGCTCTGCTGGTTGTGGTATCGACGATCACTGTCGCCTGTTCCAGCACCAGCAAACACAGAGTCCTCTCTACGTTCCTGGACGGGGTGCCCGATCCCGCTGAGGCCAAAACCGCACGACTACAAGAGTTGTCCGAAGCCGCGCCAGACGCGGTCGTCGACGAGTCATCAACGGATGACCTGATGGCGATCGGGCAGATCGGGATAATCCCCGGGGTAGTAGCGGAAGCGGATCTCGCGGGCACCCCGCCTCCTTTCGAGGCACTCGAGACCTGGGACGCGGTGCTCAAGGCCCTGCCCGTCGACGACACCGGTGGCGTCGATTGGGTAGCGGCGCTGAGCGAACGGCTGATCAGCCCGGGCGATCCCTTCGCGACCGCCGCGCCGCTGGCGCCGCCGCTGACGCTCAACGCCTTGGGCCGTCTCCCCACGGGCGACGCGCGGCGCCCGATTCTGGATCTCGACATCGAGATGGTCCAGAACGAACCCTTCTTCAACGTCCAGTTCCCACACTCGAGCCACACGCAGGTCCTGGCGTGCAACAGCTGCCATCCAGGCTTCGTGAATCGCGAAGTGCCGATGGAGGACATCCTCGGTGGCGAGTACTGCGGCAAGTGTCACGGCCGCGTCTCCTTCGAGCCCGAGACGGGCTGTTCCCGGTGCCATCCCAACCTCGGTTTCCCCAGCGAGGATGTCGTCGTCGAGCAGGTGGCGCGGTCTCGCACCGACCCGATCGCGCCGAGTCTTCCGGAACTGTCCCAGGGCAAAGAAGTCTACGACCGCATGTGTGCCTTTTGTCATGGCGACACGGGCGATGGCAACGGCCGATTGGCACCCGAACTGGATCCCAAGCCGCGCGACTTTACCGCCGGCAAGTACAAGTTCCGGACAACGTTGTCGACTCAGCTGCCGCTCGACTCCGACATCTTCCGTACGATCACTCGCGGAGTGCCGGGCACCTCGATGCCACCCTGGGGCGCGCTCTCGTACGAGGATCGCTGGGCCCTGGTGCACTACGTGAAGAGCTTCTCGTCCAAGTTCGACGGCGCCGAAGTGGTGGAGGCGATTCCGATGCCGGATTCGCCGCCGATCGACGACGAGTTGCTGGCACTGGGCGAGGAGTACTTCACGAGCGCCGGGTGCAACTCGTGCCACGGGAACGAAGGCGGTGGTGACGGGCCATCGGCCGCGTCGCTCACCGATGACTGGGGACAGCCGCTCCGGCCCTTCAACTTCGCCAGCGGCAGACCCATCAAAGGCGGCTCCGAGCCCAAGGACATCTATCGGACGGTAATGACCGGGCT
>JAJCXS010000304.1 GCA_029263335.1 Acidobacteriota bacterium
ACCGCCTCCACCACGCCCGACGACGACGCCAGCATCAGGGGGCTGGCTCCGGTCGACGCCACCAGGTTCGCGTCAGCACCGCCGGCCAGCAGGGCCGCAATGGTGTCCGCCTGGCCGTATCGGCTCGCCACCAGCAGCGGCGTGTAGCCTCCGATACGCGTCTTGGCTCGCACGTTGGCGCCAGCGTAGATGAGCATCTCGGCGAGCGATGCATCGCCATGCATGGCGGCCCAGTGTAGTGCCGTCATGCCATCGCCCTGGGCGGCGTTAACGTCGTTGCCCTGCCGCACCAGCGCGCGAACCGCGGCAGCATCGCCCTCGCGGGCGGCGTCGGCAATCGGAGCGTCGTCCCTAGCCGCTACGACGGCTGGCAACGCCAGGACGATGAGCAGTAGAGCAAGCATGCGAGAAAACGGAGCGGCGGGAAAGGTCGAGGGAAGCACCGGACCGGACATCACAGGGCGAGGGTGCCCGTGCTGTCGCCAAACGTCTCGATATCGTCCAGTCCCATACCGTGCATCAGCGACAGGAACACGTTGGCCATCGGCGTACCGTCGTCGGCCCGCACGTGGTTGTTGCCGGCGAGCAGACCGTTGGCGCCGCCGGCCAGAAACAACGGACAGCGCTTGTGGTTGTGTACGTTGGAATCGCCCATTGGCGAGCCGTACACGACCAGCGTCTTGTCGAGGAGATTGCCGTCCCCTTCCTGTGCGTCACGGAGTTTTTCCAGCAGGTAGGGCACGAACCCTACGTGGTACTTGTTGATCTTGGCGAACGCCTCGACCCTGTCTTCCTTGCCGCCATGGTGCGAGGCGGGATGGAAGGGCAGCGGAGCGCCGCTGTCCGGGTACACCCGCGACGAGCCGTCGCGGCCCATCTTGAAAGAGAACACGCGGGTCGTATCCGACATGAAGGCGAGCACTTGCAGATCGAGCATCAACTTCGCGTGTTCGCCGAACTCGTCCGGCACACCGATCGGAGCCTCGGGTAGCTCGCGCGGCTCGCCACCGGCGTTGCGGTTCTCGATGCGCTGAATCCGTCGCTCGATTTCGCGGACGTTGTCGAGGTAGCGATCGAGCCGGCGGCGATCGGCCACCCCCAGCTCGTGTTGCAGTCGTGTCACCTCGCCTGTGATCCAGTCCAGGATGCTGCGGTTCGTGCGACGACGTTCCGCACGTTCCGCCGCCGAGCCGCCGGAACCGAAGAGCTGGTCGAACGCCACCCGTGGGTCACGCACCATCGGCAGTGGCTCGGTAGGTCCTGCCCAACTGATGGTGTCGGTATACACGCAGGCATAGCCGTAGGCGCATCCGCCCGACTGGTCCACGTTTTCGATGCACAACTGCATCGACGGAATCGGCGTGTCCTGCCCGAAGCGCTGGGCATAGAGCTGGTCGAACGAGATCCCCACCGAAACGTCGGAGCCTTCCGTCTGATGTGGGTGCTGCTGGGTAAGAAAGACTGCGCTGGAGCGGAAATGATCGCCCCCTACCTCGCGGGCGGAAAAGGCTTCGGCGTTGCGAACATCGGTGTTGCTGATGATCGTCAGGTAGTCGCGGAACGGTTCCAGCGGACTCATGCTGCTCGGCGACAAATCGAATTCGCTGCCGGTTGCTGCCGGCGCCCAGAGGTTCTTGGTGGCACCCAGCTCGTTGCTGCCGGCAGCGCCATGGACCATCTCGATGCACACCAGACGGGTCGGGTCGGATGCCTCGGTGGCGAGCGCGGCCGCCGGACGCATCGCCTCGAGCATGGGCAGCGTCATCGAGACGCCCATACCGCGCAGCATGGTCCGACGAGAGATGTGCTTGTTGGTCAGATACGTCATCGCATTCCCCTGCGCCAGCTACGGAAGCCCCTCGTCGCCAACGGCGACTCCAGTGCCGGGCACGGCGACGGCCCGCATGCGGAACGCGTCGCTGTTGATCACACCGCGCACGAACGCCGACATCCGATAGCCGGAGCGTTCGGCCTCCCGCACGATTGCCCGCACGGTTGGCATGTCATGGTATTCAACGCGCCGACCAAGTCCATAGGCCAGCAGGTTTTGGGCGAAAGTCCTGAGAAACACGTCGCTACGCCGCACCAGTGCGTTGCGCAGGTCCATGGGCTCGCGAATCGGCGTGCCGTCGTACATCTGGCTGAGCGGATCGACCCACTGCCCTCGATCCCGGGTGCGCCAGGCACCGGTGACGTCGAAGTTCTCGAGCGCCAAGCCGATAGGATCGATCACCCGGTGACAGGACTGACACGCGGGGTTGCGGCGATGCTCCTCCATCTGCTCGCGCACCGTAAGCTGGCGGGTGCCGGTCACAGTACCGGTCTCCTCCAGCCCCGGGACGTTCGGGGGCGGCGGCGGCGGCGGAAGCCCGAGCAGAACCTCCAGGACCCACTTGCCACGTAGTACGGCCGAGGTGCGGTTAGCGTGAGAGGTCAAGGTGAGAATGCTGCCGTGGCCCAGTAGCCCGTAGCGATTCGCGTCGAGTACCGGCACGCGGCGAAAACTGCTGCCCAAGACATCCGGAATGCCGTAGTGCCGCGCCAAACGCTCGTTCACGAAGGTGTACTCGGCGGTGAGCAACTCCAGCGCGCTGCGATCCTCCCGCACCAGGTGGTCGAACAGCAGCTCGGTTTCGCGACGCATCGAAGCTGCCAACGTACGGTCGAACTGCGGATACGCCAGGGCATCCGGGTGGATCTTGTCGAGGTCCTGCAATCTGAACCACTGCGCCGCAAAACGCGTCGCCAGCGCCTCGGCGCGCGGATCGACGAGCATCCGTTGAATCTGGGCCTCGATCCCCTCCTTGCTCGACAGTTCGCCAGCGGCGGCAACGGCGAGCAACTCATCGTCCGGCCCGGTCGCCCACAGGAAATAGGACAGGCGTGAGGCCAGCTCCATGCCGCCGATGCGATGCGGCGTGCCCGCCGAGGCGGTCGACGGCACGCGTTCGAAACGGAAGATGAAGTGCGGGCTCGACAACAACGCCTGCAGCGCCATGCGGAGACCGCTCTCGAAATCCCCGCCGGCACGTCCTTGCTCGTAGAAGGTCATCAGCCCTTCGACATCGGACTCTTCCAGCGGGCGGCGATAAGCCTGCCGCGCGAGCCGGGTGATGATGCTCTCGGCGCAAGGCAGTTCCTCGTCGGCGGCAAGTGGCCGGCAGGCGAAGATCAGACGTCGGCTCGGCGTGTCGGACACGCCCGTCACGTTGTAGGGGCCGCTGACCCCCAGGTCACGCAGGTGCGGCGCGGTCGTGACACCGTACGCCAACCCGATCTGCGTATCAGCCAGCGTGTGTTCGATCGGAGCGAGCAGGTCATCGACCGGCCCATCGAACCTCGGAATGAACACCGTGGAAACCCGGCGCGGCCCTGCCTTGATCTGCACAGGTGCCGTACGCAGATTGAGCCCGTTCGGATCCGACTGCGCCATCAGCGGATCGACGTCGAGCAGCGCTACGCGCTCGCCATCGATCGACACCTCGATCTGCTCGCCGTCGGCCGTATGTCCGAAGAGCTGCCCGGTGGGTGTGGGATGCAGCTCAATCTTGAAGACGTACTCGCCGTCGGCCGGGAATGTATGAACAACCGAGATGCCGCCGCGAGAACCGAACGGAGCGCCGGGCACCTCGCCCATCTGGTTCGACGTGCGCGGCACCTTGTAGGTGACATCGCTTGGAGTCGCGTCGACGTCTCCGACGGCGAGGCGCGCGACGGCGGCAGCGGCGCGCATGTAGCCCTCCATGAGGGTCGCCGAGAGTGTCTGGACATCAGCTATGTTGTCGAAGCCGGCACTGATGGTGTCTGGAGGCAGGTACGCGTCGACATCGACCCGAACCTGGAGCAGATCCTTGACGGTACGGGAGTACTCGGCGCGATTGAGGCGCTGAAACGTACGGCTTCCGGGGTTGGGCGAGACGGCTGCCGCGGTGTCGATGCGATTCTCCAGATAGGCCACTAGCGCCACAACGGTCTCGGCATCCGGTCGGCGTTGGGCCTCGACCGGAGGCATCATCCCGGCCCGTAGCTTGCCGATCATCTTCTCGGCAGTGGCGGCATCGATCTCGGCGTTCACCACATCGAACGACTCCAGGGTCAATCCGCCCTTGAGCGACGAGTCGCTATGGCATCGCAGACAGAATCTTCCTACGGTGATCGCGTGCTGCTGGCCTTCGCCGCCCGCGACCATCGAACCGGTGTCGGCGGCTGCCGCGGACGCACCGTCACCCTCTTGCGCGCTCTCCTGCGCCGCCGGCCTCGCCAAACCGGGGTCGGCCGCAACGAGATAGATTAGGCTGGCGCCCAACAGCACCAGGGTGGTCTTCTTCATGGCACTCCGAAGGTTCGGGCGATTCTATGGGCAATCGACCGACGAAGGAAGGTTTGGTCTGTGACCGATACGTCGCTCCGCATCCTCGTCGATGGTGATGCCTGCCCCGTGAAGGACGAGACCTACCGGGTGGCTGCCCGCTATCACCTGCCCGTGAAAGTGGTGGCGAACTCGTGGATGCGCACGCCGCGGGGCCAGGACGTCGAGTTGGTCCTGGTGGAGAAATCGCGCGTGCTCGATGTTGCCGACGACTGGATCGCCGAGCGCGCCCGGCCCGGGGATATCGTCATCACCGCCGACATCCCCCTGGCCGCTCGCTGTATCGATGCCGGCGCGCGCGTACTCGGTCATCGAGGCCGTGTGTTCACGCCCGAGTCGATCGGCGACGCGCTGGCCACCCGCGATCTCATGGCCGACCTCCGCGAGGGCGGTGAGATGACGGGGGGCCCGCCGCCGTTCAGCAAACGCGACCGCTCCCAGTTCCTGCAGGCACTCGATCAGACCGTGAACTCGGTGCTGCGCAAGAAGGGAACCCGGACAAGCGACACCTAGCTCGTCGCCGCTCCCGCGTTGGCGCGTATGGCCTCGGCGACATAGGCCGCCAGCCCTTCGCCGTGCTTGTCGAAGTGCTCGGCAAAGCGCTCATCGTGAACGTACATCTCCGCCAGCCCCGCGTGCATCCGTGCATTGCAGGCGTAGAACCAGCGATCGATGTGTTGACGATGCTCCTCGGCGAGCTGCGTGGCCGCGTCCGAATCAGCCGCCGTGCCCTCATCGCGGCAGGCGGCAAACCGCCCCACGATGGCCTCGGCTTCGGCCTGAATGGTCGCCCACTCGGCGGGCCCGTAGCAACCCGTGCGCCGGGCCGATTCCTTGTAGGCGTCCGTAGTGCCCCAGCGTTCCTTGGCCTCGGCCGCGTGTGCCTCGGGTTGGAAGCCCTCGAACCGTTGTTCGACGCTCATTTCCTCTTCTCCTTCCAGATTCTTCAGGGTGTGATCGATGGTGGCCACCAACGCCTCCGTCTCGTGGAGGCGTTGCACCAAGCGGCTCCTGTGCTCCCGTAGTACCGCGCGCGAGTCGAAATCAGGCGCTTCGAGAATCGCTCGTATCTCCTCGAGTGCGAGGCCGAGATCGCGGTGGAACCGGATGTGTTGAAGGCGCGCGATGTCTTCTTCGGTGTACAAGCGGTAGCCGGCCGCACTCCGTCCCGACGGAGCCAACAGGTGGATCTCGTCGTAGTGGTGGAGCGTGCGAATCGTCACCTTGGCGACCCGCGCGACCTCGCCGACTTTGTACATTCGTTTCGACATCGTTTTGCCTCGAAATGAGCATCGCGCCTCACGCTGCGTGAGGGTCAACCCCGAATGGCAGGAAACTTACCGCGGCCTGTACCGAAGAGGTGATTTCTGCAGCGACCGGCAGGACTTTCGGCTTACCTTGCGTCTATTCTGGAGCGATGATCGACGTATCCGGCCTGCTCGAACCCCACCGCGAGTTCCTCGAGCGCGCGCTGCCACGGCTGGAGGCGGACGCGCGGCTCGCAGGCGTCGCGGCCGGCGGCTCTCTGGTCAGCGGTGGCATGGACGAATTCAGCGATATCGATCTGGTGATTGCTGTCGAGCCGATCTCCTACCAAGAGGTAATGGCCGACCGCCGACAGATCGCCGCCAGTCTCGGCAACCTGCTGGCGGCCTTCACCGGCGAACATGTGGGCGAGCCACGCGTGCTGATCTGTCTGTACGGGCCGGCGCCCTTGCATGTCGACCTGAAGTTCGTCCGACTCGACGAGGCCGCCGACCGGGTCGAGGAGCCGGCTATCCTGCTGGACCGCGACGGACAGTTCGCAGCGGCCATGGGCACGGGCGATGCTGAGTTTCCAGTGCCGAACCTGCAGTGGATCGAGGACCGATTCTGGGTCTGGATTCACTACGGCGCCGGCAAAGTCGGCCGTGGCGAGCTTTTCGAAGCGCATGACTTCCTCGCCTTCCTGCGCACGCAAGTTCTGGGCCCGCTGGCACTTCAGGCGAGTGGAGCCCGGCCGACGGGCGTACGTCGTCTCGAAACTGCCGCGCCCGCGTACGTCGACTCACTGCGCGCAACGCTCGGTGCTCACGACGCCGGAGCCTGCCTTGCGGCTCTGGCCGAAAGCGCACGACTCTACGTGGAACTGCGCGATCACCTGGCGCCCGCTACGCTGATTCGCGGACGCAGCGCCCAGCAGGCCGCGATGGATTACCTGGCTGCGATGCGAGACGATTGACAACGCTTGCGGCGGGCCATTCGCGAGCCCATCGATTACCCCACCGGACCCTGACCAGGAGATCCCGATGAAGAAGCTTCTGCCGGCTGCTGCGGCCGCCGTCGTCGCCATTGTGGTGCTGGCTAACTACGCCCTCTCCGCGTCAGCCATGCAGGCGGAGCAGATCGGAGCGGACGAGGTGCAGCAACAGATCGAAGCAGGAACCGCGCCGCTCATTCTGGACGTCCGCACCGCAGCGGAATACGCCGACGGCCATCTCCCGGGAGCAGTGAACATCTCGCACGACGAGCTCGGCGACCGTCTCGCCGAACTCGATGTGAAGCGTGGCGACATGGTCATCGTCTACTGCCGTTCTGGTCGGCGCGCGGGCGTTGCCGAGGCGCTGCTCGGCGAGGCCGGATTCACCGACCTGCGAGACCTGGAAGGCCACTGGTTGGGCTGGTCCGAGGCCGGTCGGCCGATCGAATGAGGCGTATCGCGGTCACTGTTGCTTTTGTGACCGCCCTCGTCGCCGGCGCCCCGCAGGCGCAGGCCGCGGACGGCGTCGCGATCGAGTACATCGCCCACGCCGCCTTCCGGATTACTTCGCCTGCTGGCCATTCGCTGCTGGTTGACCCGTTCGCGAGCCGCACTTGGATCGGCTACGACTACCCCGCCGGCATTACCAGCGACGCGGTACTGATCAGTCATCCTCACTACGACCACGATGCCGGCATCTACCGGGGTGGCGAGCCGCCCTGGGACGCATCGACGCGCGTCTTGCGCGAGCCGGGCACGTACCAGATTGGTGATATCCGGATCACGGGCGTCGAGGGCAAACACGCCGATCCATATGGCAAGGAGTTCGGCCAGATCAACACGATCTGGCTGATCGAAGTCGCGGGGCTACGCATCGTACACACCGGAGACAACGGCCCGATCGACGACCGCATCGCAAGCGAGTTGGGACGAGTCGACGTGCTCATGTTGCCGATCGACGCACAGTTCCACATTCTCGACCAACCGACGATCGACGACTATCGGTCACGGCTTCGGCCCCGCCTGCTGGTGCCGATGCACTACCGCCATGACGACCTCGAGCCCGATCCCGACAGTCCGGGCGACCTGGGCAATATCGATGATTGGGCAAACGATCAGCCGCGGGTGCGGCGCGTAGGAGACAGCCGGACAACGATCGGCCCGGCGGACCTGCCGGCGGAGCCCGGGATTCTGATCTTCGAACACTCGCCAGCCGTCGTGCCGCCACAGGGTGAATCCGACCTGGAGATCGCCAACGTCACGGTCATCGACGCGGTGCGCGGGTCACGGCCCGGCATGTACGTCACGATCGCCGATGGTCGTGTCACGTCGATCAGAGACTCTCCGGCTCGCTCCCCCGGGCGCGTTGTCGATGGTACCGGCAAGTACCTGATTCCCGGGCTCTGGGACGCTCACGTTCACTTCGCCTATGAGCCCGAACTCGCGCCCGCGATGTTCAACCTGTTTCTCGCTAATGGCATCACCAGTGTCCGCGACACCGGTGGGCTCCTCGACGACGTCATGCCGTGGAAACGCTTCGCCGAATCCGGCGAGGTGCCGGCACCTCGTGTCCTTGTGGCAGGACCTCTCCTGGACGGCGTACCTCGCGTATACGACGGCAGCGCTCCATTCCGTCCAGACCTCGGCGTCGGAATCGACTCGCCGGCGGCGGCCCGCGACGCTGTGGACCGCCTCGCCGCAGCGGGCGTCGATCTGATCAAGGCGTACGAGTTGCTGACGCCGGAGGTCTTCGCGGCCGTCGTGGACCGCGCCGCAGAACACGGGCTGCCGGTTACCGGCCATCCTCCGCTGAGCATGAGCGCTGCCGACGCGGCGCAGGGTCTCGACAGCATCGAACATCTGCGAAACCTCGAGCTGGAATGCTCGGCGGAGGCAGACCAGTTGCTGGCGGAGCGCCGCGTGTTACTGGCGGACGGGGCGGCGAACGGCGGGGCCCTGCGCGGCTCCATCCACGCGGCCCAGCGAGGACGCGCGGTCGCCACCTTTTCCGAGGATCGCTGCGCGGCCCTCGTTACGGCGCTTCACGCCGCGGACAGCTGGCAGGTGCCCACGCTGACCATCGTCATGCCGCGACTGAAACAGCTCTACGCGCGGGAGTCGTGGCGTGCGAAGTTCGCCTTCCTACCGGAGCCAGCGCGCGCGCGTTGGGAGGCCGGCGCCGAATCGATGGATACCACCGCGCCCGACGAGGCGACGGTTGCCCACGGAACGTGGGCAGAAGCCATGGTGCGTCGCCTGGCCGATGCCGCGGTGCCGATCATGGCGGGCACGGATACGCCAATCTTCTTTCTGACTCCCGGGTTCAGTCTGCACGAGGAACTCGTCAACCTGGTGGACGCCGGGTTGACGCCCGCGCAGGCACTCGCGGCGGCGACGATCACGCCGGCACGATACTTCAACCTCGAATCGGAACTCGGGTCGATCGCGCCCGGCATGCGCGCCGACCTCGTGCTGCTGGCCGCCGATCCCCTGGCTGAGATCCGCAACACGCAGACCATCGAGGCCGTATTTCGGGCCGGTCGACTCTTCGACCGAGACGCGATCGACGCGCTGCTCGCGGCGTCGGCGCAAGCGACGCCCCGCTAGCGGCTACAGGCCCGCCGGCGACACGCGGCGGAAAGAGAGACCGTCACGAGGGTCTCCCGGAGGAGCCCGAGCGAGCGCTCGCCTTGCCTCCAACTGTAATGTTATGCATTATAGTTCTATAAATGAGACTAACCGATCAGGAGACCGCGAGCCATGAACGCAGCCGCCCGAGAACTACTTCCTCTGAGTCCACCCGTCTTTCACGTGTTGCTGGCGCTCGGCGACTCCGCGATGCATGGCTACGCGATGATGCAGGCGTTCGAAGCCAAGACCGAGGGCGCCGACACCCTCCTGCCTGGCACCCTGTACGCCACGATCGCCCGGATGGTCGACGCGGAGTTGATCGATGAATGTGATCCGCCGGCGAACGCCAGCGACCGGCGCCGACGCTACTACCGCGTGACCGATCTTGGCCGCGCGACGGTGGCGGCTGAGTCGGAACGACTCTCACGACTGCTTCGCATCGCCCGCGCCGAGAACATGGTTCCCGCCGGTTCCAGCGACCCGAGCGCATGACGATGTCAACCAGCATCCTAGCCGCCGGCTGCTATCGCCTCGCCCTGCGGGCATTCCCTGCCCGGCTCCGTTCGCGCTACGGCGACGAAATGGCGGCGACCTTTGCGGCTGCCCACACGCAGCGCCGCAATCTGAGCGCTCGCGCGGGCCGTCGATTCGCCGCGCGTGCATGGTTCGATGCCGTACGGGCGGGGCTCGGTACGCGCTTCAACGGCGGCATCCGGCAGCCCGGCGGACCTGACCGCGGCAAGGTCCGCGGCGCCCAGGAGTGGCTGTGGACCGAGGTCGGCACCGACCTGCACAGTGCCTTCAAGGTGTTGCGGAAGGAACCGCTGTTCGCGATCACCGTGATCGCCGTCCTGGCCCTGGGAGTGGGCGTTAATGGCGCGCTGTCGAATGCACTCCGCGCCGTCTTCCTGGCACCCGCACCCTTCAACGAACCTGACCGCCTCGTCATGCTCGACCTGTCCGAGCAGAACGTCGAGAGCACGGAGCCACCACGCGCCTTCGCTTGGTCCTACCCCAAGTATGAAATATTGGCCGAGACGGAGGGGCTCGCGGCGAGCTCCGTCGCCGCCTACGCGAGACGCTCGATAACTCTCACCGGGCATGGCGCCGCGAGGAAGCTCATGGCCGAGGTGGTCACCTCCGACTACTTTGCCGTACTCGGGCTTCCGGCCTGGGATGGCGGCGCGGCACTCACGGTCGATCAAGTGCTGATCTCGCACGCTCTCGCCCGTTCACTCTTCGGCGACACCGACCCTGCCGGTCAGGAGTTTGCCGTGAACGGTGTCCGCCAGATCATCGCTGGCGTCGCCCCGCCCGGATTTCGCGGCCTGACCGGATCGGCCGATGCCTGGATCCCGATGGCTGCGGTCCCGCGTATCATCTCGCCAACGCTGCTGGAGAACTTCGACGGACACTGGCTGCTCGCCATTGGCCGTCTCGGGACCGGCGGCACGTTCGAGCAACTTCGCGCCCAGATGGCCTCGGTAGGGGCGCGGGTACATGACGGCTTCGAATGGACCGACCCGACGACCAGGCAGGTGGGCACGGCTCGCTCGTTCGAGGAGGCGCGACGCAACGCGGCCGCGCGCCAGGCGGTGGGCGTGGTGAGCGCTGCCGCAGGACTGGTGCTTCTGATCGCCTGTGCCAATCTCGCGGTGATGTTCCACGCCCATGTCGCCAATCGTAGGCGCGAGATCGCCGTACGATTGGCGCTGGGTAGCGCGCGCTTCCGCATAGCCCGCATTCTGCTGGCCGAGGTCCTCCTGCTGGCGACCACCGCGGGTGCGATCGGAGTTGGCGTTGCCTGGGCCGCGTCACGTGCCGTTGTCAGAGCTTGGCCTCAGAGTTTCATGAACGGCAGTTGGAACGTGCGGTTCGTCGACTCGACGGGGCTGCAGTTCGGGGTCCCCGCGGCCGTCGCGACCTTCCTTCTGGCCAGCGTTGCCGGCGTTCTGTTCGCCCTCTGGCCTATTCTGCGTGCCTCCCGGACCGATGTCGCCGTGGCGATGCGAGCCGGCGGGCGCGGCCAGAGCCACCGTGACACAACGGGACCGTGGCTCGTGGCAACCGAGGTCGCCATCGCCCTGGTGCTGACGATCGGTGCCGGCTTGATGATCTCGAGCCTGAGTCGCCTGGCTCGTGTCGACCATGGTTTCGACTCGAGCAATCTCCTGACCGTCGAATACACGCTGCAGCGCGGCAGCGCCGAAGCCGAAGATCCCGCAGCATTCCATGACCAGTTCCTGGGGCGGGTTCGTACTCTGCCGGGTGTTGTCAGCGCAACGATGGAGTGCCGCTCGCCGCTGGACATTCACTGCTGGACTACACGCGTGCGCCGAGCTGGAGATCAGCGTTGGGGCGAAGGCCAACGACCCCGCATCGGCGTACACCTGGTCGACGAGACCCACTTCGCCGCGCTGGGAATCCCGCTGCTTTCGGGCCGCGCCTTCACCGCCGAGGATGGGGCCGAGACACCGCCGGTGATGATCGTCAACGACACCGCCGCACAACGGTTGTTCCCCTCCGGGGACGTGCTCGGTCAGCCGCTTACGGTGGGCGTCAGCTTGACCTCTGGCAACGACACCGCCGCGATCATCGGCGTGGTGGGCGACGTGCTCTACGACTCGCCCGCGCAGGGCGTCATGGCCGAGGTGTACGTTCTGCACCGGCAAGAGCCTGGCCGAGACACGACGGTCATCGTGCGCGCGTTGGGCGAACCCCTCGATCTGCTGCCGTTGTTGCGCGCCGAGCTCGCCGTGCTGGCGCCGGAGGTGCCGCTCACCAATGCGCGCACCGTCGACAGCATCGGAGCGGCGCAGCTCGGTGACACCAGCGCCATCACGCGATTACTCGCGGCCTTCGCCGCGCTCGCGGTCCTGCTGTCGGCCACCAGTGTGTGGGGCACGGTCGCCCAGATGGTAGGCAGACGAAGGCGCGAGATGGGAATCCGCATGGCACTCGGGGCCCGAGCCGCGCAGGTCGTGCGTCAATCCCTTCGCTACGGCTTGGTGTGGGCAAGCGGCGGTGCCGTCGTCGGGCTCCTCGGGGCCTACTACCTGTCGCGCACGATGGAGAGCATGTTGTTCGAGGTGACCTCAACCGACGCGATCGCATACTCCGCCAGCGCGGTGTTGCTTGTTCTCGTCAGCCTCATGGCGAGCTACTTGCCCGCCAGGCGTGCCGGCCAGGTCGACCCGGCGAGAACGCTGCGCGCCGAGTGATCCGGCAGCGACCGGCATGAGACGCGAGGGTGTCGGTGCGCCGCCCCCGCGACGAGCTCAATCGGAACGAGATCAAGAGAGGCCGCGGTCGGACGTCTCGACCGCGGCCTCTCTTCGCAGTTCGCTCGGTTAGCGCAGCTCGACGGTGGTGGAAACCGTGCCACCCTTGAGCGCGGAGTACGCGACTGTCATCGACCCCGATCCACGCACCAGGTACTCGATCGTCTTGGTCGTACGACCGGGATGACCGGAGCGGATCAACAAGCGGTTCATTTCGTGCTGGTCGATGATCTCGGTCGGGCCAGGACGATGCTTGTCGGTGACCCAGCCCGCCGCCACGACCTCTGCACCCTCCACCGTCAACAGATCGGGGCGCACGATGTTGGTCTGCTGTGCTTTCTCCAGGATCGTCGGGATGAGGCGCGAATTGGTCAGATCGACCCGTACGCGGTACAGATCGTCACCGAGTGGTTCGACGCTGGTATCGCCGATCGACATCAGCGGCATCTGATCAGCGTGGTAGAGGGTAAACGCCATGTTGCGATGGAACAGCTCCATGCTCATGAAGCGAGGATTGACGCGGCCGGACAGCTTCTTCCAGCCACCCATTTCCACCGGACCGAACACCGGATGCTCGAACGGAGCCCACTCGACGTACTGATCCCCGAGTTCGAGGAAATCGTCGAAGAAGAAGCGCGCCTTCCTCCCGGCGATCGGCTGGGCGGGATCCTCCTGCTGCTCCTGCAGTAGCGGACTGTTGAAGTACTGGCCGTTGTTCCACAACTCGTTGGAATAGGAAATGATGCCCAACCCGTCGTTGGTCCAGTCCATCGAGCCGCCGTGTACGGCGTACAGCCCCTGCCAGAGCACGTAGTAGTTGTAGTAGGGCAGCATGCGCTCGCCCATCTCGCCGATCTCGTCATACACGCGGATGTCGGATCGCGGATAGTCGCCGAACCAGGCCATTCCCGGCGGACGCAGGATCATCCCGCCGGTGTTGTGGAAGGTCTGGAAACCGGCGATGTTGGGCCGTTCCATCATGAAGTCGTTGATGGCCCGGGCCTCGGGAAGTTCGAACGGGTAGTTCATCGAACCACCCTGAATGTAGTTGGGCTGCCAATCCGAACCGTAGTTGCGGTTCGGGTCGTAACCGCCCACGGGGTCCTCGTTGACACGACCGTCACCGTCGTTGTCGATCCCTTCCTGACCGAGCATGACCCAGTCGCCTACTTCACCGGGCGCCACGCGCTCGAGCAGGCGCGGGTCGTCGTGGCTGCTCCGCATGTTGCCCTCGCCCGGCACGTACTTGCGAATCTGCTCGATCACACCGTTGCCGTTGAGATCATCGGGGCCGTCTTCGTCGAAGAGGCCGTCGCCGTCCGAATCCACCGGAATGTGACCGGTGCGTGCTCCGGAGCCATGCTCGTCGAGGAAGTAATCGCGGCCGTCGGGATTGACGCTGGGAACTAGATAGAACACCCGCTCGTCGACCAACCGCGTGATGTCGTCAACGCGGCCGTAGTTCTCCATCAAGTACCAGATCGTGTAGAGCACGACCTCGGCGCCCTGGATCTCGTTGCCGTGAACGTTGGCCTCGATGAACATGCCCGCCTTGCCCATCTCGTCACCCGTCGCCGGGTTATTGACGGTCATCATCCACATTTCGCGGCCGCCGTAGCTGCTCCCCAGCGACTGCAACGTCAGGAAACCCGGCCACGTGTCGGCCATCAACTGCATCCGCTCGCCGATCTCATCGTGGTCCAGCCAGCGATCCCAGGTCAGCGGCAGCGTGTGTTCGGGGTCCGAACCACGCTGTTCTTGCGCCAGCAGGCCCTGAGGCCCGGCCAGCAGCAGCGTCATGGTCGCGGCAACTGCAATCGTCCGAAGTATCTTGGTGCCTTGCATGGTCATTACCTCAAGGTCACGGTGGCAGAATCGCTACCGCCCTTCTGTGATCTCACCCGAATCTCGACATCGTCGCCTTCGGAACCTCGAATCACCCAGCTGAAGCTGGCACGGCCGCCCGAGCCCTCCAGTCTAGGCACCGTGCTGGTCTTCTGGTCGCCCGTCAGAACGTCGTCTGGAGCGACTTGGATCTGCACCGTTGTCGGCTGTACCGAGCGCGAGGTCATGCCCTGGCGCAGCGCCGTCGGGAAGTAGCCCATGTTGGCGATCTCGGCGGAGACGGTAAAGACACCCCCACCGTGATTGACCACATCGGTTTCGACGAGAACTACGCGCGGCAACTTGCCCGCCA
>JAJCXS010000305.1 GCA_029263335.1 Acidobacteriota bacterium
GTCGACCGCCATCTCGCCCTCGGGCGAAGCGTTGATGGGCGCGAAGTGGGCCGCCGTGCCGGAGCGGCTGCGCGGTATCTCATGCCCGGCAGGGACGCTCAACTGAACGAACTCGGCGGCCGATGAAGTGATCAGTTCGAAGGTGCCATCGGCGGCCGTGGCGACCACATCGAGTCCGTCGCTGACCGCCACCCGGGCGAGTCCGGCGCCGCCACTGTGAACGCGGCCGCGTATGCGAACCGGGCGAGCTCCTGCCGCCGTGGGCGAGGCATGCGCCAGACCTGGGTGCAGGCCGCAGGCGGCAAGACCCAGCAGACCGTCACGCAGAAACTGGCGGCGGTTGCGATCGGCAACCACGGCTAGGCTGGCTCCACGCGACGCGAGAACAGCAGGTGGTCACCGCCGTCGCGTTTCTTCCGGTAGCCGAGAAGATGGAAGATCTGGACCGCGAACCAGCGGGCCACCCGGCGGTCGACAACGAGCGTGTTGTGGTCGTCGGAGTGCACGTGCACGCCTGGAAACCAAGGCGCGAGGCGCCCCAGACGCAGGCGCCGCAAGAGCGCCGAGACAGCCAGCCAGGAGCGCGCGAACTCGCGTACCAGGAAGTACCCGTCGTCGCCTTTGCCTTGGTATAGGGGAAGCAGGATTCGGCCCGTCTCGGGGGCATGCACATCGCCGCTGCCATCTTGCGCCAAAGCCTCGCCGACGTGGATTCGGTGAAAATTCTCGTAGCCGGGCCGCATGCGGAACTGGTCTGCCGGGCGTACCGGGTGTCGGTAGCGCACCTCCAGGACGCGTGGCAGGGCCGCGCCCGCTGCACATAGGCGTTCACGCATCTGCACGTAACGCGGCAGCTCGGAGGTCTGCATGCAGCCGGCGCTGACCAGCGCCAACGACAGGAACGCCTCGTGGAAGTCGACCGAGGCAGGGTCGTCGTGTTGGCCGGCTTCCACGCCCACGGTGACGTGGCCGCGGTTGTTGATGTACTCGAGTAGAGCTCCGTCTACCTGTTCCTCCAGCCCGAGGATGACCGGGACCGGGAACCGGGTAGCGAAATCGCGGTTGCGTAGTGTGTCCCCGATGCAGACGAAGGGCTTACCGACGGCTGAACTGGTGTGTAGGTCGAGAAAGTGCACGGTTCCGTGTGCCAGGTCGAGCTCCTCGTCGAGTTGCTCGAGCAGCTGGGCTTGCTCGCGGGCCTCGACCGACCTCTCGTTCCAGGGCGTCGCCGCGTAGCGCTCGATCCGGCTCGGTTGCCAGATACGGTTGAGATCCTCGTCGACAAAGCGTTCGCCGCGCTCGAGGGCCGCCAGATTCCCCGCAAAGCCGACGAGTCGACCTCGGAAGGGTGCATCGCGCCGTCGCAGCCGCTCGAGAACCCGCTGGAAGGCCAGGACGCCCGAAGGCTCGTTGCCGTGCAAGGCAGCGACCACCACGATCGTCGGCCCCGCAACCCCTCGATCGTAGGCGCCCAACTGACGATCTGTAGCGGCGGCGGCGGAAGGGGGAGGGGGTGCAAGGGTCTCAGTCGATGGCATGGAGCGAGTTTACACCTGGCCAAACGGTCCCGCCGTCCGTCCACGCTTGCGCCCGTGAGGCCGGGCCCAGAGTGGGCTGGAGCGAAACCCCTTGTTATCCGTGGTCATGATAAGTCATTATTAGACGGTATTTATCGTTAGACGATATCTTCAGATAGCAGAAGGCTGAGGCGCGCTTTGCGTACGGAGGTAGTCGAGTATGCCTATCGAGAATGACGCAGTGGAGGACGAGCGGACCGGCTTCCCGTGGGGGAGTGCCGTGCTCTTGCTTGCCGTGCTGTGGGTATCACTGTGGGCTGCCGGTGCGGCCGGCGGCTTCGTCGGCGTCTACGTGTACGACGACAAGTATGTGCCGGAGCCTCCCTACTCGGAGGCGGAGCTGGCGATGGTCGAGCGCATGGCGCCGGAGACGTTCAAGATCGCCACCCTGGACATGGAGGCCTGGGAGGCCTCCGTCGAACTCGGGCGCACGATCGCGCGGCTCGAGGGCAAGGTCATCGGCAGCATGCTGTTGCTGGGTGTGTGGGGCAGCGTTGGCGTTGCCTGGCTTTGGAATCGCCAACGCGCACAACGCGCGCAATTCCGCTTCTCCGCCGACTACAGCTAGCCGGCCGGGGCGCCACTGACGCTGCTCGCCACCGATGTCCACTAGAATCGTGTGGGGGACACGTCTATGCGCCAACTGCATTACATCCGAGACGCGGAGGCTCTCGCCGATTTGGCGGAGCGGCTCGCGAGCGCCACGAGAATCGCGCTGGATACAGAGTTCATGCGCGAGCGCACCTACTACGCCAAGCTCTGTCTGGTGCAGTTGGCGACACCCGACCTGTTGGCGGTGGTCGACCCGCTAGCGGTCGATGACCTGCGTCCCTTGTGGGATGTCGTCACGGGCGGCGCCGAGATCGTGTTCCACGCGGCGGGCCAGGATTTGGAGATCATCGCCGGGCTGAGCGGCGGTGTGCCACAGCGTCATTTCGATACACAGGTCGCGGCGGCGTTTGTCGGGTATGGCGACAGCATCGGTTACTCCAAGCTGGTCGACCGGGTCATCGGACGGGCGCCGAGCCACTCGGAGGCGTATACGGACTGGACGCGGCGGCCGCTGAGCCAGGACCAGGTCGAGTACGCCCTCGACGACGTTCGCTATCTTCTCGAAATCACCGAGCAACTGGAGAGCGAACTGCGCGACGCCGGGCGGGAGGCATGGGTGCGCGAAGAGCTCACCGCGGTCATGGCCAATGTCCAGGCGGAGGCCGTGCCCGACGACATGTGGAGAAAGGTGCGCGGAGCCCGCGGGCTGCGCGGACGCAAACTCGCCGTACTGCAGGAGGTGGCGGCGTGGCGTGAGCGCGAGGCGCAGACGCGCGATATCCCGAGGCAG
>JAJCXS010000306.1 GCA_029263335.1 Acidobacteriota bacterium
AAGTTCTCGGCATCGGTGCGGATCGCGATCCGATCACCACGCCCCTCGCGCAGGCGATCTCCCAGAAACCAATCCGCGATGTTGAGCTGTTCGGGGATCTGCCGGTCGCCGTTCTCGTCAGTACTCATGGCGCGGACGATAACGGCACTCTCCTATCCGGCTCAAGTCATCCACGCCCGATGCCGTTCACGGCACCGCTCTTTGTATTTCCAGACTACCCTGTCCTATTCTCCGTGAGTTGCCCAAGCGAAGTCCCGAGGATCGTCATGCGAATCACACCGTTCTCGACTCTGTTGATGTGCGCAACAGGCATGGTTGCCGGCGCGCTGCTTCCCTCCCCAGTCCACGCTCAGGAGGTCGCATATTCGGTCAGCATGCCGAGACCAACCTCTAGCCTGTTGCATGTTGAGATGGAGATCCGCGACGCCAACGCGGACGCCGAGGGTGGAATAGAGATCGCCATGCCTGCGTGGTCACCAGGCGCGTATCGAATTCACAGTGCCGCCAAGAACGTGACGGAATTGATCGCCCACGACGGTCAGGGAGCCGTGCTGCGGGCACGCATGAACGGAACCAGTAGTTGGCGGATCGAGCCCGCCGCGCCCGTGATCAGAATCGCCTACAAAGTCTACGTGGGTAACTCCGCCCTAAACGATCGCCATGCCGCTATCAACGGCACCCGAACCTTGATGTACGTGGTAGGGACTGCTCCCTACCCGGCACCGGGGCCGGTAAGCCTGCGCGTCGACTCGCCGCCGGGCTGGCGTATCGCGACCGGACTCACGGCGACCTCACCCGGGCTCTTCAGCGCACCCGACTACGACACCCTGATCGATGCCCCGGTCGAAGTAAGCCCGGAACTCGAAGTAGTGACCTTCGATCTCGATGGTGTGACTTTCGAGATCGTCGTCCATGCGCGTCACAACTACGACCTGAACCGGCTGCGCGACAGCATCCGACCCCTCGTAGCCGAGCAGGTACGCATGATGGGAGGCGCGCCGTTCTCACGCTACGTGTTCCTGTTTCACGGCTCCAACCGACGCGGGAGCGGCGGTCTGGAACACCTCAACTCGACAACCATCTCGTTTAGCCGCTACGCATCCGACGATGAAGCCCTATACCGCCGTTTCGAGTTCGTCATCGCGCACGAGTTTTTCCATCTGTGGAACGTGAAACGCATCCGACCGGAGATCCTCGGCCCCTTTGACTACTCTCGCCCCCAGCACACTCGCAATCTGTACGTTTCCGAGGGCATGACCAGCTATTACGCCTCGCTGTCGCTGGCACGCTCGGCAGTGTGGGAGCGTCAGCACTTCTACGAGGATCTGGCGCGCAACATCGATGAACTCCAGGAGCAACCCGGCCATCTCCTGACCTCGGCCGAAATGTCGAGTTGGCTCACCTGGAACCGTCCGGACGATGCCGCCGATGTGTCGATCTCCTACTACACCAAGGGACAGATTCTGGGCACGCTGTTGGACCTCGAACTGCGCGCCCGCACCGGTAACCGCCAGAGTCTCGACGATGTCTTCCGTCATCTTATGGCTACCCATGGGCTCCCCAAGCCAGGCTTCGACGAGCAGCGAGGCTTCCAGGACGCCGTCGAACTCATCGCCGTCGAGGCCGGGGCGAGCGGCAACTTCAACGATTTCTTCGGGCGCTACGTCTCGGGTCTGGAGGAAATTCCCTACGACGAGTTTCTTGGCCACGTAGGCCTACAACTCGAGATCGAGCCCGGCGAGCCACACCGCTCCATCGGCGTCGCCGTCGGCACCCGTGACGGCCGGATTAGCGTTGGCAATGTGCCTCCTACCGGAGCCGGCTTTGACGCTGGTCTGATGCCGGGCGACGTAATCCTGGCCCTCGACGGGGAACAGATCGCGGGCGCCGAATTCGCCGCCCGGATCGATGATCGTGCCGCTGGCGATGTGGCCGAGCTGACCGTAATGCGCGGCGATCGCATGCTGACGCTCTCGGTCGTTCTGCAGGAGGAGCAAGAGCGAACCTACCGAATCACCGAAGACCCCGAGGCATCGCAGTCGGCCCGCGAGCTCCGCGAATCCTGGCTCGGACCGCAGCAACGATGAGCTAGCTGCCGGGAGGGCTCTGCGCCGGGTGTCGGCGTCACGATGGGGCGCGCGCACCTATAATCGCGACCATGCCCGCACACCGATTTGCCCGCATGACGTGGACCGAGGTCGAACAGCTCGACCGCGCGATCACCATCCCACTGCTTCCGGTGGGTGCGATCGAGGCCCATGGCCCGCATCTGCCCCTCGACACCGACGTCATCATCGCCAAGGCGATGGTGTGGGCGGCCAGCGAGCTGCTGGAAGCGGAGGGACTGGTGCCTTTGATCCTGCCGCCCGTGTCGTACACCGCAGCGGCATTCGCCAGCGGGTTCGCGGGCACGATCTCTCCTACCCCGGGCGCCGTGCGCGGGACCATTGCCGGGATCGGACGGAGCTTGGGACGTCACGGATTTCGCTGGCTGGCGGTAGCGAACTCTCACCTTGACCCGGTAAACCTGGCCTCGATTCGTGCTGCCGACGATGTGCTCGATGGAGCCGTGGAGATGATCTTCCCGGACATCACCCGTAAGCCCTGGGCTTTGCGGCTGACCGAAGAGTTCAAGAGCGGCGCGTGTCATGCAGGGCAGTACGAGACATCGATTGTCATGGCTGCGCAGCCCGACCAGGTGCGCGAAGATGTACGCGCAGGCCTCGACGATGTTTCCGCATCGTTGTCCGAGGCCATCCAGAGCGGTAAGACGTCATTCGAGTCCGCGGGCGGACCGCGGGCCTACTTCGGCTACCCGGCGCGGGCGAGCGCCGAGGAGGGAGCGGCGACCTTGGCGATCCTGGGCCAGATCTTGTGTGATGCCGTTGTCGAAGCGCTCGTGCCTCGCGCCGGAGAGGGCGGATGATCGCGCCGCCGCTTGTTGGCCGCAATGCGGTCATCACCGGTGGCGGCCGCGGCATCGGCGCCGCCGTGACCCGCAGGCTGGCCGAGGCTGGCGCCACGGTGCTCGCCTGCTCGCGCGACGCGTCGGCCGCATCCGAGTTGATCGGCCAACTGAACGAACGTGGCGACCGCGCTTTCGCGACGGCCTGCGACGTCACCAGCCCCGACAGCGTCGCCGCGATGGCCGAGTACGCTGGCGAGACCCTCGGACACGTCGATATTCTCGTGAACAACGCCGGACGCGCGCACTCGGCACCGCTTCACCATCAGACGTTGGAGGAGTGGAATCGACTGTTCGCTGTGAACGTCACCGGGACCTTCCTGTGCACCCAGGCGTTCGCCCCCGCCATGGCCCAGCAGGCGTGGGGCAGGATCGTCAATATCGCTTCGATCGCAGCGCGCACCGGCCTGCGTTACGTCTCGGCGTACGCCGCCTCCAAACACGCTGTCCTGGGCTTTACTCGCTGCATCGCCGCCGAAATGGCCGAGAACGGAGTGACCGCCAACGCCATCTGCCCAGGCTACGTAGACACCGACATGACCACCGAAACGGTGGAGCGGATCATGTCCAAGACCGGGCTGGGCCGCGAGGAAGCGCTGGCCTCGATTCTGCAAACCACACCGCAGCGCCGACTCATCGATGCCGATGAGGTCGCATTCGTTGCCGCCATGCTGTGCGAGGATGGCGCCCACGGTATCAACGGCCAGGCCATCGGCATCGACGGCGGGGAGTTTCTCGGGTGACGTACGACATCTTCAATCCACCGCAACTGGGCCCGGCAAAGGGCTGGAACAATGCGATGCTCGCACCTGCCGGTGGGCGCGTTCTCTTCATCGCCGGCCAGACGGCAAGAACGGCCGACGGTACTTTCGCCGAAGGTGGCTTTGTTGAGCAGTTCGCGGCGGCCCTCGACAATGTGCTCACCGCGCTCGATGCGGCGGGTGGCACGCCGGCCGATATCGGCCGCATGAGCTTGTACGTGACCGATGTCCAGGCTTACCGAGACAACCTCAAGGAACTCGGCGCGATCTGGCGACCTCGCATGGGGCGCAACTACCCCGCCATGGCGCTGTTCGGCGTGACCGGGCTCGTCGACCCGGAGGCGCTAATCGAAATTGAGACGACGGCGGTGATTCCGCCGCCAGACGGCGGCAACGATCCTCGCCCGCGGCAGGCTTGAGTCGTATGCCGATCGAGCCTCGGAGCTTCCTCTACACCCACGACACGACGACCGGCGTTGCCACGATTCTGCTGAATCGGCCGCAGCGCATGAACGCGCTCACGTTTGAGGTGTATCGCGAGCTGGGCGAAACCTTCCGTGACCTGGCCAACGAGCCCGGAGTTCGCGCCGTGGTCCTGACCGGCCAGGGCAAGGCATTCTGCACCGGCGGTGACGTTCACGACATCATCGGCCCGCTGCTGGGCCGCGATGCTGACGGCCTGTATGAATTCACCCGCATGACCTGTGATGTCATCGAGGCCATGCGCGCCTGTCCGCGACCGATCGTCGCGGCGCTCAACGGCACGGTCGCTGGCGCGGGCGCCGTGCTGGCTACTGCGGCCGACATTCGCATCGCTGCCGAGTCGGCACGCATCGCGTTCCTCTTCACCAGGGTCGGGCTTTCCGGCGCCGACATGGGCATGTGCTGGCTATTGCCGCGGATCGTGGGCTTCGGTCGCGCCACCGAACTGCTCATGACGGGTGATTTCATCGACGCGGCCGAAGCCCACCGGATGGGGCTCTACAACCGCGTCGTGGCCGACGAGAACGTGCTCGATGTAGCGCTCAACCTCGCCGAGGGTCTGAGTCGAGGCCCCGCGCACGGCATCGGTGTCACCAAGCATCAGCTGGACGAAGAAGCCAACATGACCTTCGCTGCGGCGCTCGATCGCGAGGCACGGGTGCAGGCGGAGTGCATGCGGAGTTCCGATTTCGTCGAGGCCTACCAGGCTTTCGTCGACAAGCGCGGCGCGCGCTTCAACGGGCCTGACGGCGAACCAGCAA
>JAJCXS010000307.1 GCA_029263335.1 Acidobacteriota bacterium
TCTGGATGATCAGCGTATCCGGGATGGTCGTGCACTTCTGGATCGACGAGTACAGCGGCATGACATGGGCCGCTGTCACCACCCTCGTGGCGATCCTTGCCGTGGGCTGGAGGCTGGTGCCCAGGGTCGCCGGAGCGCGAATCCCCGCAGAACATCGTCTGCCCGTTCTTCTCGCCGTCGGCAATGTTTCGCTCGCCGGGACCTGGGGTATTGCCCTTGGACTACAGAAGATGGGCGTGGCGGTAATTCCCGGACCACCGCTCGGTGCCGTCTACGCCCATTTGCATCTGGCGGGTCTCGGGTGGGTCTTGATGATGATCTTCGGGGCTGGTTACCGGTTGCTACCGATGTTCCTGCCGGCCCCCATGCCAAGGGGGAACAAGGCACGGGCTCCGGTGCTGGTATTGCAGGCAGGGGTCCTGGTTCTGGCGTTCGGTCTGACGCTTGGGCATGGGCCCTCGACCGTTGTCGGTGCGCTGCTGGCAGCGGTCGCGGTCGCTCTGTTCCTGCGGGTGGTCGTCGGGATGCTGCGAAACCGCCTCGACCTGCCCTTCGAGATGCCGCGACCGGATCTGGCGCTGCCGCCAACAGTGCTGGCCATGGTGTACCTGGTGTTCGCGGCGTCCGCGGGGTTGGCCCTGCTCTTGCTCGACGACGAGGTCACTGCTCTGCGGGTGGCAGCATTGTACGGAGTTCTCGCGATCCTCGGGTTTCTCGCTCAGTTCATTGTGGGTATTGCCGGGCGATTGCTGCCGCTGACCTTTTGGATGCAGGAGTTCGTGCGGGGCGGCTACGAGTTTCTCGCCGTGCCGTTGCACCAGTTGCCGGACCGTAGACTTCAGCTGGTGGCTGCCGGCGGCTGGGCTCTAGGGGTTCCCATCGTTGCGGCAGGCGTCTGGCTCGCGCGGCCCGACGTGGTCCGGACCGGGGCCACGCTACTGCTGACCGGTGCGCTTGGCGACGCCGCGAATCGCGTCCTTGTCCAACGGCGTGCCCGCGCCGGGGCGCCTCGCCAGGGTGCTCAGAAGGAGTCGGACAGCACCCGCGCGAGTCGGTAACCTGCCAGAACTGCGCGCGCCTCGGCCAATGGCTGCGCTGTGCGGATGTAGTCGTCGGGCAGGATGACCCCCTGTTCGCGGGTACCGCTGCGCAACTCCCCACCGCGGTAGACATGTTCAACGGCGAGGCGCGCGCCCTCGGCTGCCCATGCGTCGAAGTCGAGATGAGCCGTCTCCCCAGCCAGCGCCGCGGGAGTCAGAGTTGGTCGGCGGCGTAGCTCGATCGCCTTGTTGCGAACGTCCGTGAAGCGGTCAGTGCCGATCACGAGGTCGTCCCACAGCCAGTGCAGGTTGATGGTCTCCTCGCCGCCGCGGACGCGCACGAAGAAGAGGTTGCCGCCGCGGTCACCATCCGGGTGCGGGGGGGCATGGTTGGCAACGGCATGCAATGGCTGATGTGCGTCGCCGATGAGGTGGAACATCCAGGTCAGCGCCACGGCGCGATCGTGTGCGGAACCCCCGTGCAGGCGGCGCTGGTTTTGCTGCAGCGCCCAGAGCAGGAACCCGTCGTCGTCGGGTGTCCCAGGGGGCGTCAACTCGCCGTCGCGGTAGTGGTAGTTCACGTAGTGCCAGCGCGACTCGCTGTAGCTCTCAAAACGACCCGATCGCACATCATCGGCCCACCGCGCCGCGTTCATGAAGATGGCCAGATCGCGGTCTTCAGCATCGAGTCCCCACTGCTCCCTGGCGCGCAACAGGTCGTCGAAATGAGGGTGCTCGCGCAGGAGTTCCAGTACCGTGGCCAATGCCTCGGGGTCTTCGGCCTGCAGCCGGGCATAGGCGACCGCACCCGTGACCATGTGGCCTTCGCGGCTCCATGCCAACGCGTCGTGGCCCCACGGTAGGGCGACGAGTATTAGCAACAGCACACAGGCGAGGGGGCGTGACGATTTCATGGTTCGCGTCGACTCCGGTGCGTGGTGGAATGCTGACCATCATAATGACAGTTCTCGCATGTCACAGCGCCGCGTCGATCGACGAAACACTTGGTACTGTTGCGTTCAGCGTTGCCGCCGCCGTCTACAGTCTGACCCTGCTGTAGGCTGGTGCTAATCATCTCCAACGAAGAGGAAGGAAGTGGCCGACAACAAGACGGTCTTCGCCTATATCGGAATCGGTTGCGTCGTGATCGTCGGCTTGATGGCCATCGCGGCGGGAGCCTGCGGCGTCTGGGTCTACAGTGAGGCGCAGCGCTTCGAGGCAGAGGCGCGCGACCCTGAGGCGCGCGGCGAGCGAGTGTTGTCGGTTCTGGGCGCAGAGACGTTGCCGGACGGCTACTACCCGATGATCGGCTTCTCCGTTCCGTTTGTGATGGAGACCGCGTTGCTCACCGATGAGGAGCCGCAGGGTGAAGGTGAGGAGGCCGATTTCGGTGAGCGAGGGTTTATCTACATCAAGATGCTCCGCTTCGGGCAGGACGAGGAGGAGCTGCGGGACTACTTCGAAGGCCGTACCGACAACGCGGACGCGCTGCGTGACAACGGCATCAGCATCAACGTCGACGAGGTGATTCGTCGCGGCACGTTCGAGCAGAGCGGCGCCGAGGTTCTGTACGTCGTGCAACGCGGCCGCGTGTCGATGGGACGACGCGGGCGTGGGCGAGGAAAGGGATTGGCGTCGATGTCACTGATCGAGTGTGCCGACGACTCCCGGCTGCGCATGGGTATCTGGTTTGTGCCCGACCCGGATCCCGAAGCGGACGCCGACACACTGGATCTGACCGGGACGCCAGGCGACGCGGAGGCCATGCAGGAGTTTTACGGCCACTTCAGTTTGTGCGGCTAGCGGGCCCCCGCGCGATCGCCAGGGCGGGCGTCAGGGTGAGGCAACGCTGACGTTGCCGAAGGCGTCCTTGGTCCAGGCAAACGCCACGCGTTCGCCATCAACAAGGATCTGCACGCGCACCGTGCCCTTGTCGCCCAGCTTCTGGATCACGCACGATAGCTGGTGGCCCGTCATGTCGATCGAGAACGGCACCTCGCGATCAATCTCGTGCCGGATGCTGCCCGCTCCCGACCTGACGATGTATTCGCCGGTGAGCCTGACGCCGGCGGTACCCGTGACCTCGAGGGTCAAGGCCTTCTCCGGCTGGAGGCTGGTGCCGCATCCAGCGAGCGCGAGCGTGGCCACGATCGCCAGACAATAGCTGTTGAGAAACCTGCTTAGCACGGCGTCGTGACTCCCTTAAGAACAGGCCGCGGCGAGGCTCGCCGGTATCTGAGCGGACTCGTCGGGTCTTCCCGGCGCCGCGTGGAACGTGCCGTTCACCAGCTTGAGGTCCGGTTCGAAGAAATCTCCGATCCAGGGGTCAGGCGGGGCGGGGCCCAGAGCAGCGTCTACCCCGAGGCCGTACAGCAGGTAGCTGCAGTTCCTCCCGCCTATCGAGACGCCGAGGTAGAAGTATGCGTTGCTCCACCCGTCGCTGGGAATGCCGGCGTAGTAGTCGGGGCTGAGGCCTGCCAACCCGGCGGCTGTGGAGGGGTAGCTGCCGCTGTTGTCGAGCTGATAGGTCGAGAGGGCAGTGGCGAGGTTCCGCATATCGCCCATCGTGCGGCGCTGACGAGCGCGGTCGAAGGCCATGATGAGCTGCGGAACAACAAGCATCGCCACGATGCCGATGATCGTGATCGACACGAGCAGATCGATCAGCGTGAAGCCGTCTGCCGATTTGTTCATAGGCTCGGTGAAGGTTGGAGGTTCTTCACCGAACGAGCTTGAACTAGACTTGCCCGGCACAGTAACAGATAGGAAAGCGCAGGAAAACGTGGCGCCAAGCATGAGGCGTCAACCTGGGCCATGTTCGCCCAGGTGTGGCCTACCACGGCCTCGAAATCACGCATGCATTGATGCCGCCGACGCCCATCGACAGCTTTCCGGCGACTCCTGCCGGCGCCGCGCAACCTTCGTCCAGCACATAGCCGAAGCCCACGTCGGCGATGCCCGTGTTGAGGTGCTCCTCGCTCAGCGGCGTGGGATGGAGTCTCCCTTGGGCCAGGCCCATGTGTTGGGCCATCAGCTCCCATCCACCGCCACAGCCCATGCCGTGCCCGAAGGTCCCTTTGCGTGCGGTGATCATCACCGACTCCGGCAACAACTCCTTGAGGGTTGTCACCTCCAGTGCGTCGCCGGGTGTTGCGGTGGCGTGCAGGTCCCATGTACCAACGTCGCTGGCCTTGGCGCCGGCATCGGCGAGGGCGCGTTCCATGGCTGCTTTGGGGCCCGCCGGTGTGGGTGTGATGATGTGATCGGCGTCTGAGGTCACACCCACGCTCATGAGCTCGAGGCCGAGCGGCGCGAAACCGCGCTCCTGCATGAATTCGTGGTCGGCAATGATCCAGACGCAAGCACCACCGGAGACGTGCGTGCCGCGCAGGTCGGTGAGAGGCAGCGACGGAGAGGTGTCGCCCGAGAGCACGCGCGCGGCGTAGAAGGTCCCCACCGACAGAGGGTGGGGCGGCGGCTCGGCGGCGCCGACAACGGCGACCTTGACCGAACCGCTGCGAATGGCCTGGATGGCGAGATGGAGGCCGACGCTGAATCCTGAGCAAGCCGCGACGGGTGCGTAGGCGGCGCCGGTGATCCTGCCGAGCATCGAGATCTGCGCGGCGGGCGTGTTGTGGATGTTCCACAGAAGGTTGGTCGAGACGGCCAGCCAGGGGGGAGTGGGGCAGTCATACTCAGCAATCAGCCGCTGAGTCGCCGTGCGTTTGCGCCTGATGGTGTTGAGCTTGCCGGCCTCGACGGCGCCACGGACTCCGTCGGACTCGATGGCGTTGAGTCGGGTCAGGAATCCGGCGAGCGCGTCTGAGCGGCCCAGCCAATAGTCGTTCCAGGCCTCTTCCCGTAGCTCGGCGGCCTCGGTGTCACCGATCGTCTCGGCCGGATCGGATGGCACGTTCCACTCTTCGCGGAGGTGCCCGCGCTCGATCTCATCGGCGTCGTCGAAACGCGCGCGGTCGCGGTTGCGCGCCCGATCGGCCCAGAACCGTGCCCACCGTCGCATGGCGCGGTGATAGGCGATGGATGCGTTGTAGCTCGTGGGCAGCTCGCCGAGTCCGGTGCCGACCAGGACCTGCGCTTCGGTGCCAAGGTCCTGCAGCACCTGCTCGATGCCAGCGTTCTGCCCCAGGGCCTGGATAAAGGCGCCGATCGCGTACTGCGTCGTTGCGCCCATCTTTTGCCGCAACTGCGGGAACTTCCCCGGTGGGAAGCGCTCGTCGATCCAGCCCTTGTAGCGTTCGAAATCGAACTCGGGGGTACCAACGAGGAAATTCGACGGGCCAAACCCCTGGAATGGGGCAAGCCACGATTCCGACGACTCGAGGTTCGTCGCAAACGCTTCGACATCGGGTGATCGCGGTGCGACGACACCCCAGCCGTAGATTCCGATGCGGGCCATGCAGGGTTCCGGTGCTATTGCGGCCGGCGAACCGGTCCGGAGTCAACCTCGCCCTCAGAGGAAGGGGGAACCGCAGAACCCGAGGCGTCTTCTGAGGGCAACGTGGGAAGAAGGTAAACCTTGTCTCCCTCTTTGACTAGGCCAAGGCGCTCGCGGGCCGCGCGCTCGACCTCCATGGGGTCGGAGCGCAGAGCCTCGACGCGCTCCGCCAGCGACTCATTGACCGCCTGAGCTGCGGCCACCTGTTGCTCGAGACGCTCGACCTCGGCCTCCGTCCGGTAGACGCCGACAAGACCGCTTGCCCCGAAGATCGAGTAGGCCAGGCCCCAGACCGCGGCGCCAGCCGCGATCCAAAGAAGGCGACCGGTTCGCACGCCGCCGGTGCGACGACGTGGGCGCGGAATGAGGATGCGAATCCCCACGTTGCTTTCTCCCTACGGTTTGGTCTAACGGAGGCCAGCGAAGGCCGTGCGGCCGGCGTATTGGGCGGTCGAGCCCAGCGATTCCTCGATACGTAGAAGCTGGTTGTACTTGGCGATACGTTCGCCACGGGACGCGGAGCCGGTCTTGATCTGGCCGCAGCCGGTGGCCACGGCCAGGTCGGCAATGGTGGTGTCGGAGGTCTCGCCAGATCGATGCGACATCATCACGGCATAGCTGTTGGTGGCGGCCATGCGGACAGCGTCGAGGGTCTCGGTCAGCGTACCGATTTGATTCGGTTTGATGAGAATCGCGTTGGCCACGTTGGCGTCGATCCCTCGCGCCAGCCGCTCCACGTTGGTGACGAAGATATCGTCGCCAACCAACTGCACGCTGCCGCCGATCGCAGCCGTCTGACTTGCCCATCCATCCCAGTCCTCGTCGCCGAGGCCGTCCTCGATCGAGACCAGCGGGTATTCGGCGACGAGTTCACCGTACAGCGCTGTCATGGCCGCAGCGTCGGCGGTGGGCAGATTCTCTCCCGGGAAGGCGTACGGCGCGGCACCGCTCTCGCTCACCTCGGTGGCGGCGACGTCGAGGGCAAGGTAGATGTCTTCGCCGGGGCGGTAGCCGGCCCGTTCGACCGCGGCAACCAGAAGATCCAAGGTCTCGCGCGCGGTCGAAAGCTCTGGTGCGAAACCGCCCTCGTCGCCGACACCGGTTGACTTGCCCTGCTCGTTCAGCAGCTTCTTCAGGTGGTGGAAAGTCTCCGCGCCAGCGCGCAGCGACTCGCGGAAGCTCGGGAGCCCGGCCGGGACCAGCATGAACTCCTGGATGTCCAGCGTGTTGTCGGCGTGAGCACCGCCATTGATGACGTTGAGCAGGGGAACTGGCAGAACGCGGGCGTCGGCACCGCCGACATAGCGGAACAACGGCAGCCCCGCTGCGTCGGCTCCGCACTTGGCAGCGGCAAGCGAAACCCCGAGCAGCGCGTTGGCGCCCAGGTTTCCTTTGTTGTCGCTTCCGTCGGCCTGCAACAGCGCCGCATCGATTGTTGCCTGATCGGTCGCTTCCAGACCCCCGACGACCTCGATCAAAGTCTCGTTGACGTTCTCGACAGCTTGCCGAACGCCCTTGCCGAGGTAACGATCGGGCTCGCCGTCACGAAGCTCGAGGGCTTCGGCATGGCCGGTGGAGGCTCCTGAGGGAACGGCGGCGCGCCCGAAGCTGCCGTCTTCCGCGATCACGTCGACCTCGAGGGTCGGATTGCCGCGCGAGTCGAGTATTTCGCGGGCCAGAATCTCTTCAATCAGCGGCATCAGACAACCCCATTGGTAAACTCGTCGCCGACGATGCCGTGCCACCCAGCGGTGCCGAGTTGAATCACGTGTCTTCCCATCCCCTGTGGGCGATCGTAGCAGTGGTCAGGG
>JAJCXS010000308.1 GCA_029263335.1 Acidobacteriota bacterium
TCGCACAAGGGTCTGGACGTCCCGTGGCCGCCCATCGGGATCCGCGATGCTAGTCCTGCAGATAGCCGTACTCACGTGCCAGTTGCTCCACGTCCGCGAACGCGGGGTGGTCGACCTCCACGTACCCATCGGGACCGTAGACGTACTGGAGCAGGTAGCGGTACTCGTCTTGGTTGAGCCTCAGCATGGCACGTTTGAACGCCGCCACGGCAAGCGGAGCAAGATCGCCGCGCGCGATCACAGCGTGCGAGGGAATGAGATCCGATTCTGCGATCCAGGTCACCTCCTGCAGCTGCTCCGGTGTGAGCAGCAACTCGGCGAACTGGCTGGCCCCGGCTGCTTCCACATAACCGTTTGCCACCGCCTGGATCGCTTGCTGGTAACCACCGGCGAAGTAGACCGAGCTGAAGAACGTCTGCGGATCGTCGCCGGGGGATAGAAAGCCGGCGTCGGCAAACAGGTCCAGCGGATACAGGTAGCCCGACTCGGAGATCGGATCGGCAAAAGCAATGCTCTTCCCGCGCAGATCGGCGAGCTTGGTGATACCGCTATCGCGCCTCACGAACAGCCGCGCGCGATACATCGGACTCCCGCGATACACCTCCGCCAGCACTACCTTGGCGTTGATGTGATGGTGCGCCAGGACGTACGGCAGGGCTCCCATGAAGGAGATGTCGGCGGTGCCGTTACGCAGCGCCTCGACAGCGGCCGCATGATCGAGGGTGACGTAGCCATCGACCTCCATTCCCATCTGCTCGGACAGGTACGCACTGATCACCGAGATGTCGTCGATCAGTTTCTCGGGATTCTCTTGGGGAATGAACGCCAGCGTCAGCTTTTCCTGTGCCGCCCAGGCGCGAGCGCCCGGCCGCGCGGCGAACGACACCAGGGCGATCACCAGGATCGCTGTCACTCGTTTGAGTCGTTGGTTCATAGCGATATCTCCGGCCGGTCCGTCAAGGTCATCGGAAATCGGGTTCGTAGGCAATCTCGAGCGCCTGGTAGTCCGCAAACAACTGCGCGGCGCGATCCCATTCGTCTGCGTTGATCGCCACGCGGATTTCCTCGAGGAGATCCGCGAGCTCGAATACCCGGGGCGCCTGCGACAGGTCCTCGAGCGCCGAGGCATCGAGCCTGAGGTCCGCGACGACCGTACGCAGCATGAGGTCCGCGTGCTCGGCGTCTCGCGCGGGAATGAGCGTCGAGAGCGTCGAGGCGAACGTCGACAACTCACCCCAGAACAGCTGGAACTGCGTGTTGTCTGCGTCGAAGATCTCGTAGGGATCGGTCCCTTCCCCGACGGTCTCGAGATAAGCGACCAAGTCGGCGCGCTGCTCGGTGTCGAGGGCAAGATCGAACTGTTGGTCGAACCATTCGACCACCCCCGCGAGCGTTGCGATCGAGCCGTCGTGCAGATACGGCGCGGTGTGCAGCACGCCGATCAGGGTGGGGGTATCGAAGAACGAGTCGCGCGCGCCGGGACTCGCCGGCTCGCCGCTACCGATGTCGTGCGCGTGGCCGTCGAGGAAGTTGTTACTCGGCACGTGGCAAGTGCTGCAGGCGCGCCCACCCATCCCGTCGAACGCGCGATTGAATAGCACCTCGCCGCGTTGAGCCGCTCCCGACGCGGAGTCATTGAGCCGGCCGTCCGGCTGCAGATAGGGGGCCGGCAACCAGTCGAACTCCAGCATGTAGGCAACAAGGGCATCGAGCATCAGCGGCGTCGGCTCCGGACCGGCGAACTCGTTGACGACGACATTGCGGGTGAAGTCGCGCAGACTGGCGAAGCGACCGTCGCGGCCGTAGGGGGCCGTAAACCGCAGGCCGCGGAGGCTAGGAATGTCGATCGCGTCGGCCCGGCGGTCGTTGAAACGCGCGTTGAAGTAGTGACCGTCGACGTCGACATTGCCGGGGCCAGTACTAATGCCGGGGATGAAGAAGCGTTGGTTGATGTCGCTACGGTTGTGGCAGCGCGAACAGGTGATGGCGAGGCTCACCGCCGGCTCGCCGAATATCTGCGGCGAGTCGAACAACATGTCGCCGTAGGCCACCAGGAACAGATCCTTCTCGTCGACGCCGCGCTCTTCGAAGTTGAGCACCAGCCGCGGCAACGGATCCTGGTCGTTGAGGTCGGTACCAGGGGGCAACCATGGCGCCACCGCGTACGATGAAGCCCGCCCCGCCATGGGAACCGGGTCAAAGGCGGTCATGCTCGGAGAATCCGCTCCCTCATAGTTGGCGACGAGATACGACTCGACCGTCTCCACCGCGCGTGTGAAACGCTCGCGATCGGCCGCTTTGACGCCACGATCCTCTACCCCGGCCGTTCCTACCGTGGTGGTGAGTTCGAGCCAGGCGCGCCCCAGCTCGCGGCCGCCCGTCGGATCTGTGGCACGCACAAAACGATCGAACGCTCTGTACATGCGATTCGCCTGGTGCACGTGCTCGAGCGCGGCGCCTGGAGCCTCCAGCTGTTCGGTGGCGCGCCGCAGATGCAGGCGCACCAGTTGCGAGAGGGCGCGCGTCGCGGCGGAGGCCAACGAGCGCGAATCGGAAGCTTCGATGGCGCCGCGAATCGCCGCGACGTGGTCGCTGCCATCCAGTTCGCGGGCCGGCGACAGCCCGTCGTATACCGAATCGAGGTGCCAGCCGTCTTCGTTCACGCCTTCGTATTCGGCGCGAATCAGCTGCCAGTCGACCGGCTGCAGCTTCAGGTAGAACATGCTGCGGAGGTACGCCGCCGGCACCGGGTGCCAGGGCTCCTCCCGAATGATGTGAGACCGGCTCGTGAGAGGAAGGGCCAGAATCGCTGTGGCGACGATCGTCGCCAACAGAAACAGGCGGCGCCGCGGCCGATTCGTTGTGCGCTGCGAAAGCATTGCGTGCGAGTCCATCAGTCCCCTCCTACCAGCGTACGGCGGTGCCGAAGCCGACGAAGAAATCATCGTCCCGCCCGTTGAGCCCGCGACCCACGCGACCATCGAGCTGCAGGTCGTTACTGATGAGATAGGTCAAGCCCGAGTTGAGGAAGTTCTCGGAGTCGCGAGCGCCAGTCGGATACGCGCCGAAATACTCGAAGTACGCTCCCCAGCGCTCGCTCAGGCCGTAGCCCAGCGCTAGCGACAGCCCCCAGGCAGCATGCCGGTCGTCGAACTCGTCCTCCTTGACCGAGGTCCAGACCAGGTTGGTCGACAGCGATACGACCTGGCTGAGGTCCCAGGCAGCGGCGAGACGCGCCTCGGGTTGGGCCGTCGGCGCATCGATCTCGTCGCTGCCGGTCGGGATCGAGGTGCCGACCAACACGGCAACCGTGGGGCGGGCGTGGCCGACGCCGCCGCCAGAAAGAACGCGGACCTTGGCGCCGATGCCGAAGTTTTGCAGCCCGCTGGCATTGGTACCGCCACCGCGAACGAGGGCCAGCGAATTGAACCCCAGGCGCAGCTCGATGTCCTCCTGCAGCACGCCGATTCGTAGCAGGAACTCGCCGAGAGAGTGGACATCGACGTTTCCCGAACTAGTCAACGTATAGCCGCTCTCCAGTTGGAACCGACCAAGGCCGACGGTTTCCGGACTTTCTGTGGCATCCGGCCGGTCGGTGACGAGCGGCTCGGCGTTTGGCGCCGCCTCTTCCTGCTGCCAGGAGGGCGCCGCCGCAGCCGCCCCATGAAAACCAACGAGTAGCAAGATCGACAGCGCTGCGCGCACAACCAACATGAATGGACTCCGGGTTCACAAGCCGGGTCGGGAGCAACGCGCTCTGGCGCGCCGACGCGGACAAGAGTTTAGTCTCAACTAAAACGACAGTTTAGCCGAAGCTAATTCACCTGGCTAGCGCCTCAATTCCCTCGTCACTGCCCGCCGAGCAGCCACTTCCGTACTCGGCCGTGTGCAAGTTTCGGGGGGGGTCGCCGTCTCCACTTGCAGAAGCCCACTGCCCTGAAGACAAGGAGACTGGTCATGCGCTCACCCTCAGAACCTCGATACAGCCGGAACCTCGGCCTTGTCCTGGCGCTAGCCACGGCGACCGTGCTGCTGTCTGTCGGCGGGACCGGCCAGGCCCAGGTCGCGGTGCGGACGACGCCCGTCGCCGCCACCGTCCGGACCGCGCCACGGCCCGACGTCGGTGTCCAACGCCTCGGCGGCGAGGTCAGCGTCGACATCAACGGCACCACGCGAGTAGCGCACTTTGAGGTCCAGGAGGAATTCCGCAACGAGTCGGGCCGGGTCCTCCAGGGCGACTACCTGTATCCGATCCCGCGCGGTGCGGTGTTCACGAACCTGTCGCTATTCATGGGGGAGACGGAGCTTCGCGGCGAGATGCTCGACGCCGGCGCGGCTCGCGCCATCTACGAGGAGATCGTGCGGCGCCGCCTCGATCCGGCGCTCATCGAGATGGTGGGCGAGGGTTTGATCCGCGCGCGCGTGTTCCCCATCGAGCCGGGACAGACCCGCAAGATCATCCTCCGTTACACGCAGGTGCTACCGCGTGAAGGCGGCATCGTACGGCTGAGCTATCCGCGCACTACCGGCCTGATCGCACCCCGCGAGGAAGTCGACGAGATCAGGGTCCGGCGGCACCCCGCGACCGTGCCGGCATCCGCGCCGCGCTTCGCGCTACTCGCTCGCCTCAGCTCCGCCTCGCGATTCGGCACACCGATCTCGCCGACGCACTCGATCGAAATACACCGCCGCGACGGCGACGTGGCCGAGATCGCGGTTCGCGCGCCGGAAGAGTCGCTCGACCGCGGCGACTTCGAACTGCTCCTGCCGCTGGTCACCGACGATGTCGGTGCCACGCTGCTGGCGCATTCGCCCGCGCCAGGCCGGGAATCCGGCTACTTCATGCTCATGCTCACACCGCCGCCGGCCAGCGCCGAGGTGTCGATCGCACGCGACGTCACGCTGGTGCTCGATGTCTCCGGCTCGATGTCCGGACACAAGATCGAGCAGGCGCGGAGCGCGATCGAGCAGATCCTCCGCGGGCTTCAGTCCGAAGACCGTTTCCGTCTGATCACGTTCGCAAGCGTGGTGCGCAGTTTCGACGACGACTGGACGCGGGCCAACCGAAGGAACGTCGCCAGCGCGGTGGAGTACCTGCGCGGCGTGCCGGCCGACGGTTCAACCAACATCCACGACGCGCTGCGCGAGGCGCTGGCTCCCCTAACGGATGCGGAGCGCCTGTCCCTGGTCGTGTTCCTTACCGACGGTATGCCGACTGTGGCCGAGACCGACCCGGTGCGGATCGCTGATCTCGCAGCCACGCTCCGTGACGGCGAGCGCGTGTTCGCCTTCGGTGTCGGCGAAGACGTGAACACCTACCTGCTCGACCGGCTGGTCGAAGGTGGGCGGGGTGCCGTGAGCTATGTGCGGCCTGACGAGAACGTCGAGGCTGCGGTTTCCTCGCTGACCCGCAAGATCGGGTCGCCGGCGCTGGCCGATCTGCGCGTCGTCGGGGCCCCCGTGGGATTCGAGGAGATCTACCCCGGAACGCTCCCCGATCTCTTTCATGGCGAAGAGCTGGTGGTTCTGGGACGCTATCGCGGCGCCGGCAGCGGCGCGTTGGTGCTCGAAGGTACCCGCGCCGGGCGAACCCAGCGCTATCGCTTCGAACTCGATTTCCCGCGACGCAGCACGGAGGACGAGTACGTGATGCGCCTGTGGGCCAACCGCAAGGCAGGGGCGTTGAGCGCGCAGCTGCGCCTGCACGGTCCCGACCCCGAACTCATCGACGCGATGCGCGATCTAGGCCTACGCTACGGCGTGTTGACCGAGTACACCGCCTATCTGGTCCAGGAACCCGGCGTGATCGGCACCGACGAAGCCCGCGAGAGGGTCGAACAAAGCGCGCTGGACGCGGCGGCGCCACCGACTGCGCAGTCGGGCAAGGTTGCCTTCCGCCGGGCGCGCGATAGTGCGAACCAGCAGCGGTCGGCATCGCTCGGCGAGGCCGAGCAGTGGTCCTACGACGCGGTCACCGTCGGAGGCCAGGAGAAGGTGGCAGCCTGGCACCGCGTCGGTCGACGCATCTTCGTCGACCGCGACGGTGAATTGGTCGACGGCGCACTCGAGGCTGACGCGAAGGAGTTGGTCATCGGGCCGCACGGCGAGGCCTGGTTCGAACTACTGGAGCGATTGCCGGGCCTGCGCGCCGCGTTGGCGCTTGGCGACCGCGTTATCATCGCTGGCGAGGGGCTCACGCTGCGGATCGAGCCCGGCGGCCGCGACATGATCGGCGCCAGCGACTGGGCGCTGCTCGAGCGCGCCTTCCCGGGCGAGCAACGCTGATCCGGGGCCAGCCGGAGCAGTTGTTTGGATCTTGAACAGATCTATCGAGAACAGTACCGGTCGCTGGTCGGCTTCATCGCGAAGCGGACCGGCGATCGGGCGCGTGCCGAAGAACTGGCGCAGGAGGCCTTCGTGCGAGCTATTCGGAGCCGCCCACACAACCCTCGTAGCTGGTTGTACGCCGTGGCCACCAATCTGGTGCGCGACGACGCGCGGCGCGCCGGAGTCGCCAGGCGCCACCTGCGCGTCGTTCGCCAGGAAGCGGAGCGCGAGCGCAACGTGCCAGCGGCTGACACCACGTGGACGAAGGACGAGGATGGTGCGCAGCTGCGCGCGGCGCTCGCGAGTCTGTCCGAGAACGATCGCGACGCGTTGCTGCTGAAGGAAGACGGACTGTCATACGACGAGATCGCGGAGCAGCTCGGGCTCTCCCGAGGATCGATTGGCACCACCCTGGCCCGGGCACGGAAACGACTGGTTAGCGCCTGGGAAGGTGGCAAGGAGGCGAGTGAAGATGCCGCACGTTGACGAAGGCCATCTGCACGCCTGGATCGATGGGGAGGTTTCCGGCAACGATGCGGAGCGCATCGACCGACACCTGGCCAACTGCGATGCCTGCAGCACCTTGCTTGAAGATATCGCGCGCATCCACGCGCGCTCGGGCGACCTGATCGCCGATGCCCAGGGCGCGAGCGCACCGGCATGGGACGAGATTGTCGCGCGGGCCGAGGACACGACGCCCCCCCCTGTCAACGAACACACGCAGCGCGACGACTCCGACCCTTCGACATCGGAACAGGCTCGCGGCGTCTGGACCCCGAGACTGCTGACTTCGGGACTGGCGTGGGCCGCGACGCTGGTGCTGGCCTTCGGGCTCGGTTGGTACGCCGGGCTGCGGCCGGACGAGGCGCTACGATCCAACGCAGAACTTCGGTCCCAGGTCGTCCCCCCAGCAACACAGGAGGAACTCGACGTGGTGGAGCCGGGGAGTTCTGCAGGAGACAGCAATGCCGAACGGCTGGTGGGCGCGGTGCAGGGGGCGGCGGAAGCCGAGCAGGAGAACGGCCTCGTACGGAGGACGGCTGCCGACGAACTCGCGCAGGACGAGCCCAAGAGGTCGGTGAAGGTCGCCGGCGAGCGCAGCGAGCTTGCCGAGAAACAGGCTGAAGCCGTGGCGAAGCCACTGGTGGCAGTCGCCGGCGGCCGCCTCGACCGAGATGCAGCAGCTCCGGGCAGGCAGGCGCAAACGCGTGCCGCTCCGGCGCGCGAGCGACAGAGGGCAGTCGCAGCCCAGGACGACGCTGGCGTGGGCATGGCGGACGCAGCGGCGAGCAGCCCCGAATGGGTGTATGACGGAGTAGAGAACGCCCCACTGGACATTGCCGCCTGGCTGGGAAGAGAGCCGCTGCGCCTCGCCGGCGCCGTGCTGGCAAGCACCCGGGTCGCGCCGCTGGCAACAGGCCCGGGCGAGCCCTCCGAACCAGGGGCCTGGATGCTCTTCGACGACCCGCAGACTGGGGCGCGCGTCGCCGTCGCGCAGCGCCGCTGGCCG
>JAJCXS010000309.1 GCA_029263335.1 Acidobacteriota bacterium
ATAGCTCGCTGGGCTACCGACCGCCAGCGCCGGAGGCGACGTTGTTGAAGCCAGCTACGCTTCGCTCCGCCGGCTTCAACAACCCCTTGTCAGCCACGAGATACTGAGATACGACTTGGTACTAACCATGGGGGCAGGTCAGATCGCACCTGGCTGGCGATCAGAGTCGAGGCGCGCTCATGGCGATCCTCGATCACCTCGAGGATCTCGTGCCGCTCCGGGCTAGTGAGCGGCGTAAGTAACCAGTCGTCGATGATCAGCAAGTCGGTGCGGGTGATGGCGACGCGGGCGAGGCTATCCAGACACGTAACTCCGCACATGTTGCGTCACGCCATCGCGACCCACGTCGTCTAACAGCACCGCGGACATTCGCGTCGTTCAGGAGTTCCTAGAACACGCGTCGATCATCAACTTGGACGCTACATGCAAGAACTGCTGGGATCGCTTAGTGGTCTCGCGCGAGCAGCTCTTGCGGCTCTAACCCAATTATTCGGAGAGTGGGTCCGATGAGAGCGGCGAACACTGCCGTTGTGAGGACCGCGAACGCTGCGAAGGCGACCGAAAAGTCAGTATCGACCAAAGCCGTGTACGTGTTGATCCACTGGCGGATCCAGCCTGCGTACGCCACGCCTCCCAAGAGGGCGCCACAGAGAACGAGCCCAATCGCCCAAGCCGCTTCGTTCCGGACAAGTGCGATCGGCGTGGCACCCAGCATCGCTCGGATGGCGAGAGTTCGCCATCGGACCGCTATTCGGGAGGACACACCGCCGAACACTCCTAGCGCCACGAGGACCAGACTCATGGTTGATAAGCCTGCGAGGAGGAGCCCGTAGCGAAGTCGCGCAGCGAGCGCTGTCTCGATAACCCGATCGAGTTGTTGCCAGTCCTCGCCGCGCTGACCCGGATCCACGGCGTCCAAGGCCTGGGCGACTGCGTCGCGGGCCCGTCCTGCCCCGGAAGGGTCGCGTACAAGCAGACGAACCTCTCCCAGCGGGTACTGGTCGAGATGGAAGAACACTTCGGCCTCTCGAATGGCCAGGCCAGTCCGCCCCACCATTGGCTGGACAACCCCAATGATCTGAGCGCGCACCCGATCTCCGTTCCATAGGAACTCCACGCGCTCGCCGACAACCTCGGTGGCCCCACCGAAAGTGGCCGCTAGCGGCGTGTTAACAATGATCTCCAGAGGCTGGGTCGACGAGCCTGTCGACCGAAAGTCGCGCCCGGCGACCACTTCGAGGCCGACCGCCTCGAAGAACCCAGGGCACACCACCGAGTAGCTAACGTTGACATCAACATCACCAACCCGATCGGCGGGACGTCCAGCGACGCTGTGAAGAGTCATCGCGTGGAAGTCCCCCTGGCCTGTCGGCAACCGCGTGCTACACGTGATCTTGAGAGGCTGCGGACCCCCTCCTAATCGATCGATTATTGAATGAAAGAACGCCAGACGAGCTTGATCGGTTCCGTACTCCCAACGCGGCAAGTCCACGCGCACGGTCGTCCACTCTGCTGCCGCCCCCATCCCGCTCGCTTCAACTGCAGCCATGTGAGTCGCAGCGATGTCGCTAGTCGCCAAGAGAGCTACGACTGCGACCGTCACCTGAACCGGTATGGCGAGGGACGTCGTCGCGCGCCGTTGCTGACGATCCGCTGGCCGGTTAGAACCCAGGTACAGGGCCAGTCGAACCACTCCGATTCCACCCGCAAGGGCTCCGATGAGGACCAGCAACGCGCCTAGAGCGTCCGCCTCGGTCTGTAGCGAGCGAGGCATATCTAGTGATGTCGGCCAAACGTAGGTGACTACGTCGATTGGCACAAACGTCCTACCGATCACAACCGCGCACGCTGCGCCAAACGCGCCGGGTAACACGAGTCGTCTCGATGCGAGCATAATGAGCTGGCTTGTCGTTGCCCCGAATACCCTCCTCGTCATCAATTCACGCTTCATGCGCTCTGCTTGTACGAGCGCGATCGTCGAGCAGGACGCGGCGCCGATTAACAAGAAGCCGGTGAGCACAAGGGCGAGGGCGTAGAGCACGCCGGCCGTGTCACCCGCAACGAAGTCGCGCAGGGGCATCAACTCCGGGCGCCAAGATTCGCCCAAGACGTCCTCTTCTGCCCTCATAGTTCCGGCAGCGGCCCCGAGAACCGCCACGGCGCGGTCGAATTCCACACCGCCCGCGAGCCTCCCAACGATCCTCAGCGACGGGAACCTCATTACCCGGCCGGCGCCTCGCAATAGCCCGACGTCATCCTCGGATAAGGGGAACCAGATCCCAATGTCCTCGCCAAGGTCGAAATCCGCGGGAAGCACTCCCACTATTAGCAGGCTGCGGGAACCGTAGGTCAGTGTCCGACCGACGATATCCTCGGACTGGCCGGCGACGCGCGACCACGTCGCGTAGCTCAGCACGGCCACGTCGGACCCGTCGCTCGCCTTCAACAAGCGGCCTCTTGCCGCGTTCACGCCGATCCTATCGAAGAAGGTCGGCTCTGCTGAACCACCGCGTACTCGGGTTCTTTCGTCGCCGACCGTCAGGACTCTATTCTGCGAAACATCGTACGCCGTGAAGTTGACGAACTCTGCCCGCTTCGCTATCCGGTCGGACGCCATGATCGACGCTGTTCGCCCTAGCCCCGGCCATCTGGACTCGTCAACCTCCCAGAGCATGAAGAGAGCGTCGACGTCTCGCACTCCAAACTGCGCCGCTGCCAGAGTCTTATGAGCACGACCAACCGTATAGGCAGGGAGAACCATGGCGGCCACGGTTACCGCAAGGCCAGCGCTGAAAAGACGCGTGCTCCGCCACATAACCGGATTCTCCTAGAAGATAGCGAGACCGCTGGCGGCAAACCTACTTCGGGACTGGCGGCAGGTCCATTAGGAGGGCAATCCGGTTCAAGATATCACCACCGTTACGAAGGTCACTGAAATCCACGCGACGGGCGTAGAGGATAGTCCCGTCGCGTCGCGCGAAGACCTTGAGCGGCGTGCGGCCGTTCAGATACACACCCAGTGACGAGAACAGCTCCCCCTTCTCATCGTAGAAGAGAGGAATCCCCGGGCGCTCATCCTCTATGAACTGTTGCACTGTCTCACGCGAAGGTCCGGCGACGACCCCCGCGACGGTGACGTTGGGCGGCACCGCGCTCGTCAGGTTCTTCCACCCCGGCAGATCGAGCAGGCACGAAGCGCAGTCGAGAGGAGTGAACAGAATCAGCAAATAGTAGTCGGTTCCATCAAGGCCGACAGGGGGCAACTCAAGCCGCCCCTCGCCATTCAGCGCTTCGATCGAGATCGGGCGCAGCCGTCGACCCACCCACTGCCCCGCGGCGTCACGCGACTGGCTAGCACCAACCTCCAGATCAGAGAGAGTCCGCGTGAGGTCGTCGTTCGCGAGAGAGACTTCTCGGGTACGCCACGAGAGGAACAAGACCGCCGCGAGGAGAATCGCCAGCGCGGGCACTTCCGCTTGTTTTAGCTGTCGGAGCATGTCGGTTTCAGTGGCCTGTCGTCAGATAAGCGGTCACGGTTCCGTTGGAGCGGCGGGGCGCGAAGTCGACGAATACGGGAGATCCATCCGAACCCCGGACAAGTTGCCCCGGGACCTCCTGCCCCAGAAACCCCACTGTTCCATCGTGGAGATAGGCATCAACCACGTAGCGGTTCTTGCCGAAGACACCCTCCACCTGCCTGTGCATGTGCTGTACTAGGATGAGGTCTTCAGTCGCTACTATCGAAACCACCTTCGTGTGTTCCTTCAAGTTGAGTTCGTTAACTAAGTTCCGAAGGTCTTCCATAGTCTGCGCCGGGATGCCGATCTCGGTGGTGAACGGGACCATGCTGTCCGGCCGCAGGGCATGGCTTGGGAGTGTCTGACCGGACTCAAAGCGCTGCAATGAGTCATCCCAGGCGCCCATTACATAGGCCCGGCCAGGCGGCGCGATGGCCCCAGCCCATGTGGCGCCGAACTCATCGCCTCGCGGGTGCCCATACTCCTCGAGCACCTCCCCGGCAAGATGGAGCTTCTGGACTAGGCACCGCTCCCGCCAGTTCTGCTGACACCGCATCTGCCCGATCGCCCAGATCGTGTCGCTCTTTGTTGTCGACTTGAGAGCCATGATTCGGCCGTTAATGGCGACGGTATCGACCGGCTCCAAGCTCGAGGTGTCGAACGTCTGCAGAGTTCGCATCTCCGTAGCGACGTAGAGGTAGGTTTGGTTGGCGGCAATCGCCGTCGCGCCTGCCACCTCAAGCGTTGCCACGCGTCGACTCCCGTCTTCCTCTATCACGAAGACGTGCAGAATCGGCGCCGCCGCGTCGGCGATGAACACCCGGTCCCCATGAAAGGCGAACGCGTGTGCCGCGAAGATGGGTGCGTCCTCAGAGCCTTCGAATTCGATCGTTCGAGTGATCGTCGGTGGGTCGATCGTCTCGGGCTGTTCTTGGCCGATCACGGGCGGACCGCCCTGCGCAAGGACTCCAAGCGCAAGCACTCCGAGACGGATCCTACAAGCGATCATCTAGACCCCCGTGACGATTGCAGAGACCCCTCGGTCCAGCCCCCCCCCAGCACCAAACGGGCAACTACAATCCAGGCCGGCAGTCCACTGCAGGGCAGGGCCAGCAGATCAGCGAGCCTCCCCCGAAGGAACTGCACGCCACTCCTTCTCCACCACCGGAGCAGGACGTGACCTCGGCGAAGCAATGCTCGGTAGACGACGTAGTTGCGGTCGCATACGGGCTGAGGCTCACCGAACCCACAAAGCCCAAAGCGGCTACTACGACACCAACCCTGACCAACATTCGAATCCGTTCCGCTCGCATGGCGTACCTCTCTTCTAGTTGAGTGCGTGGACTGTTCGTGGCATGCCCAGTCGGAGTCGGTTTAGATTGGCCAAGGGCAAGTGCTGCCCGGGCAAGGCGCGCAGTTAATGGAACCGCCAGCGTCCTTGGAGCAACCGACTCCCGAGGTGCCGTTCCAGCAGGTTTCGACCTCGGCCGTGCAGGGTGCCGCTGTCGATGCCACCGCGGGGCTCGCGTTTGACGACGACAACCACATAGCCCCGATCGCGAGACCAACGGCAACCTTCCTGAGCGTTGAACGCATACTCATATCCTCTGTCACAGTTTGTCGCCAGCGACGATCGCAAGCGGAGCCAAGCCTCATCTATCGCCATCACTGTAGAAGACTAGGAGGACCGGGGCGGGGCACGTCTTGGTGAATTTGGGACTCAGGTTGTGGTTGGTGGGGCTCGCGCGACCAGGCGTCGTGGCAAACGCTACAAGGTCCCTCTCCTGCTTGCCACAATCAGCGCCTGGGCTATCGGTTGTTCAATCCCTGCAGGCACCTCGCCGCTCACGTCGAGCGACCGAGAGAATCTGAGCGGGGACCGTAAAAGGGCCCACAAATCGGTTCTAAGGTCATCGCCTCTTCCCTGAGAGCAACGGAAACATTGGACCAGAACACGATCCTCCGCACCTTACGGCCCGCCGCCTTCTCCTACGACGCGCGCCTCGGTCGAGTGCAGCAGTACGTGAATGAGAACCTCCATGCCACGCTTCGGCTGGACGACGTGGCCGACATCGCGGGCGTTGAAAGAACGTACTTTTCTCGGATTTTCCGTGAACGGGTCGGCGTCCGATACTCGGACTGGTTGCGGTGGACTCGGTGCCGTCGAGCTAGAGCCTTGTTCAGCAACCACGACATAAGCGTGGTGGAAGCCTCCTTTGAAGTCGGCTACCAGGATCCTCGAGCGTTGGCGCGTGCGTTCAGGCACGTCTATGGATGTTCGCCGAGCAGCTTTAAGCGAGCTATCTCGCCGGTCCGTGATGGCGAGGCAACGTCACTATCCGCCGACCACTGAATGCCTCACTGTCGGAACGCCCTCGGCGGTCCCGATGATCGCATAGACGATGTCGCCCATCGGAAACAGATCGAGCTGGGCGTTCCAAGGTGCAAGGCCGTCCGGTTGTTGGACCCAGCCTAGGTACCGCCCGTCCGGGTCGGAGATGTCAAAGTCCCGGTCCGATACCCAGCAGGAGTTGTTACGCGAAGTGTCTAGGAGAGACTACGCCCGCGGACTCCAGAGCGACTACGCGGCGTGCGCAACGCGGAGCCTGACTCGAACGGCGCGAACATAGAAACGTGTGTGGGCTTGAACTGTGTTCTGATCAAGTCGCCCACTATCGGTGCTCTCGATCGGATAGCCAGCGTCAGCCCAGGGGACACCAGCCAAACTGGTGTGCGAATCACCGCGATCAACGACCGCACGCCCAGGTCATACTGGATGATCCAGTGGATTCCATGGTGGGCTCGAGCGGAATTGAACCACCGACGCACGGCTTTTCAGGCCCACCCTCCTACGCCGCCGAGCCGCATCCGAGGCACTCTCGCGGCAGATCTCAGGTCGGGGAAAGTGAAGTATTGGTGATCTCAGTCCAAAACCGAATGAATTGACCAAAACGCCATCACCCTAAACAACTGCAATGATTGCAGTTGTGCAATGGGCCCTCCAGGACTCGAACCTGGGACCTACCGGTTATGAGCCGGCGGCTCTGACCAACTGAGCTAAGGGCCCGACGTGCGACGGGTCGCGCGTCGCTTTCGATTCTACCTGGCGGCGCGGCTGACGTCGGCGTCAGCCGGTGGTGACTTCCTGCTCGCGACGGCGGACTTCGGCGATCTGTTGGCCGAGGGCGATGTGCCGATGCTGCAGCTCGTCGAGATGTGCTTCGCCTTGCGACTCTGCCTGCTGTATCTCGCGCCTCAGTTCGTCGAGCTGGCGCAACAGTTCGGCGCGACGGATCGCGAGGGCGCAACCGCGCGCCTCGGGTAGTGCCACCACGTCGTCCTCGGCGGTGAGGCGTGACAGCAGCCGATCCAGGTCGGGCATGTCAGTAATCTCGAGAATCCGGTGCACGCTCACGACATCGGGAGTGCCGAACTCGTCCAACAGCGTCTCGATGGCCGCCACGCCCGCCTGCACGCGAGGGTCCTGTAGAGCGGTGCGATCGAAGATCTCATCGATGTCCGCCAGCCAGGCGGGGCTGTGCACCAGCGCCTGGAGCAGCCGGCGTTCGGCGAGAGGTACAGCACCTAGCTGGGCTGCCACGCGAGGCAAGGCAGGAGCCTCGCCGGGCGCACCGGAATCGCCTGGCTCCCTCGGCTCGTGCGGCGCTCGGCGGGGCTGCCGACGTAGTTCGTCGAAACTGCGCGACACCAGATGCTCGTCGATGCGCAATGCGTCGGCAATACGGCCGATCCACTCGGCACGCTCCACACGGTCCTCGATACGCAGCACGAAACCCAGCAGCGACGCGAGCGCCTGCGCCTTGCCCTGCGGGCTCTTCAGGTCGCCGCGCTCGCCGGCGCGGGCCACCAGGAACCCCAGCGCCGGGGTTGCCTGTCGGAGTGCTCCAGATAACCCCTCGGCCCCGTGCTGGGTGAGATACGAGTCCGGATCCTCGCCCGTGGGCAGCTGCAGCACCGATACCTGGAACCCTGTCGGCAGGAAGACGCCGACCGTACGTTCCGCCGCCGCCCTTCCGGCCTCGTCGCCGTCGAACGCCACCACTGCCTTGCTCACCTGCCGGGCGAGCAGCTTGGCATGATCGTCCGTGAACGCGGTCCCGAGCGGCGCCACGACGTTGGCGAAGCCGTGCTGCACACAGGCGAGAACATCGAGATAACCCTCGACCAACAGCACGTACCCACTGTGACGCAGGGCGTCTCGGGCTTCGCCAGCGCCGTACAGGGTGCGGCTCTTGTGAAAGACCCGCGTCTCCGGCGTATTCAGGTACTTGGGCTCTCCCTCCCCCATCACGCGGCCGCCGAACGCGATCGGCCGTCGCCGCGAGTCGCGGATGGGAAAAACAACGCGATCGCGCAGCAGGTCGTAAACCCCGGAGCTGTCGCCGCGACGCTTCACCAGGCCCGCCGCCTCGAGTTCCTCGGGTTTGAAACCCTGCGCCGCCAGGGCTCGTTCGAGGTTGTCCCAGCCGTCGGCCGCGTAGCCCAGGGCGAAGCCCTGCACGAGCTCCTCGTCCAGACCGCGGCCGGCGAGGTACTCGCGCGCGCCCGTGCCGGCATCGGAGGCTAGCGCACGCTGGTAGAAGACCGTGGCCGCATCGAGCACCACCATGGCCCGCTCGCGACTCACCTCGTCGCCGCGGCGCGGGCGCTGCGGCGCTTCCTGCTCGGGCACGGTGATGCCCGAACGCTCGGCGATCGTTCGCACCGCCTGCGCGAAATCGAGGCTGTCGTACTCCATGAAGAACTTGAAGATGTCGCCGCCCTCGGAACAGCCGAAGCAGTACCAGAGGCCGTCGTCATTGACCCCGAACGAAGGCGTCTTCTCCTGGTGAAACGGACACAGGCCCACCCAGCGGTTGCCGCGCTTCTTGAGCGCCACGACCTCACCGATCAGGCGCACGCCTTCGGCCGAACGCCGTACCTCGTCGATGAAGCTCCGTGGCCAACCCACCGCGTCAGTCCTCCAATGTCACGACCGTAACGCCCTCGCCGCCCGAAAACGGATCGGCGGACGCCAGGCTCGCAACTTCGGGGCGATCCCGCAAGTGTTCGCGGATCGCGTCGCGCAGCCGGAACGTGCCGACACCGTGAATGAAACGCACGACAAACAACTCGGCAAGGATAGCGTCGTCGATGTGTCGATCCACCACGGCGAGCGCCTCGTCCACCCGCATCCCGTGCAGGTCGAGATCCGCGGAGATCTCCTTGCGCCGACGATGCACATGCCGTGTCGGCCGCGGATGCGCCGTGTCCGGGGCTTCCGGCACGACGTTGGGACGTGCCACCACCAGGCGCTTACCGGCAACGTCGACCTCGACCTTCTTGTTACCCCCTGGCTCCCAGTCCTGTAGCACCTTGCCGATAGTCCCGAACGGTTCCACCCGAACGGTAACGCCGCGTCGCAGCGGCAGGGTCGGTTGCGCCGGCGCTGGCGGGGCCTCGGCGGAAGCGTCGGGCCGGGGCGGTCGCTCAGTTGCCTCGGTGGGCGCCGGCTTCGACCGCCTCGCCTTGGCCAACTTGTCGAGCGCCTCGCGACGCAGCTCCCCGGTAGTGGCCGCAAAGGCGGCCTTGCGGTCGGCGCGCATTCGTTCGCTGGCGGCGGGCTGGCGTTCGTCCAGTTTCCGCAGCCGATCTTCGCCACGACTGCGTAGATCACGCACCGCCTCCTCCACCGCCTCGCGCGCGGCGCGCTGTGCGTCGCGATAGGCCTCGGCGCGCGCCGCCGCTTCCTCCTTCGCGGCGGTAACCTCGACCTCGATCTCGCCGCGGCGGGTCTGCAACACGCCGTGGGCGCGCTCCAGCTCCCGCTCCTGCGTCTCGAGTTCGCGCAGCACGCTGTCGAGCTCAACCGCATCGTCGGCCAGCAACGCCCGCGCACGATCGACGATCTCCGCCTGCAGTCCCAGCCGGGTGGCGATGTCGAGGGCGTTGCTCCGGCCCGGGCGGCCCACCTTCAGCCGATAGGTCGGGGCGAGCGTCTCGGCATCAAACTCCATGGCCGCGTTGACAATGCCGTCGGTGCGCTGCGCGAAGACCTTCAAGGCGTCGTGGTGCGTGGAGGCGATCACCAACGCGCCGGCGGCCACGAAGGCCTCCACGAGGGCGATGCCGAGTGCCGCCCCCTCGGCCGGATCCGTTCCCGTGCCGAGTTCATCCATCAACACCAGGGCTCCGGGTGGACAATCCGCCAGAAACGCCGAGATGTTCTGCAGGTGCCCGGAGAAGGTCGAGAGGCTCGCGGCCAGGCTCTGTTCGTCGCCGATGTCCGCATGTACGCGCGAGAATGCGGGCAACATCGCGTCGGCTGCCACCACGGGCACACCGCTCTGGGCCAGCAGCACGGCCAGACCCACGGTTTTGAGCGTGACGGTCTTGCCGCCGGTGTTGGGGCCGGTAATCACCAGCGCCCGGGCGCCGGCGTCGAGTTCGAGATCCAGCGGCACCGCGATCTCCGCCTCGAGCAGCGGGTGGCGCGCGCCGCGCAGCCTGAGCCCGTTGTCGCAGTGGCGCGGCGCGACGGCGTCGTTATCCTGCGCCCACCGACTGATGCCCTGCAGCGAGTCGGCCCGGGCCAGCGCGATGCAACCGGCGGCCAAGCCGCTGCTGGCAACACGCACATGAGCGGTAGCCTCGGCCAACAGGCGTCGTATCTCGTCGCGCTCCTGCCCTTTCAGTTCCGCCAGTCGATTCTGCTCCTCGACAGCCGCCAGAGGTTCGATGAACAGCGTCTGCCCCGAAGACGAGGTGTCATGCACCACGCCCCGTACGCGGTCGCGCTGCCCGGCGCGCACCGGCAACACGAGTCGGCCGCCACGTTCCGTGACGATTGGCTCCTGCAACGCCTCCGCTATTCGGGGCTCGCGGGTCATGCGTTCGAGCCGATCGCGGGCGCTGCGGCGCGCGCTCTGGAATGCACGCCGGATTCGCTGCAGCTCCGGCGAAGCGTCGTCGCGCAGCTCGCCATCGTCGTCGATGAGGGTGTCGAGCTGTTCGATCAGCGACTGCAGCGAGGGTACCGGCGCCACCAGTTCGACGAGCCGGGGCCAGCGTTCCCTGTCGGCCACGAGATGTCGTCGCATCGCCTCGATCACGCCGGCCGTCCGGCGGATCCGCGCCAGCTCGATGCCGTCGAGCACCACGCCTTCCACCGCGGCGCGCTCGGTAACGTCGCCAATCGCTTCGGCGCGCCCGCACGGCAAGTAGCCGCGCGTCGTGCACAGCTCGCGCATCTCGGCGACCTCCGCGAGCCGATCGGCAGCGCCTGCGGGATCAGGCTTCAGCGCTCGGGTAGCATCGCCACCGAGCGGCGACTGCGTGTATCCGGCAATCTGCTCGAGGACGGCGTCGAATTCGAGAATCCGGCGCGTCGATGAGCTGAGCACAGTTTCGGACATTAGCCTTCTGCCACGGGCCCTTCCGTCGAGGGCCGCTAGTCGAAGCGCACGCCACCCGGGCCGAACGCGAACCAGGAACCGAGCAGGCCCGTCACGGCGCCGCCCGCAAGCAGCGCCAGGATCATCACCGGTCGCAAGAACCGCAACGGCAGTATGGAAAGAAACCCGAGCGAATCGGGATCGAGATACGCCAAACCGAAACTATAGGCGGTCAGCAGGACGACCAGGGCAAGCGCCCCCGCGAGCAAGCCCTGCAGGCCACCCTCCACCAGGAAGCGACCCACGACGACAGCCTCGGATGCGCCCACCAGGCGCATGGTCTCGATCTCGCGACGGCGGGCAAACACCATGACGCGGATGACGTTGGCGGTGGTGATCAGCGCCGCCAGAAGCACCGTGCCGCCAAGGAGAACGCCGACGAGGCGTATGGCGCGGATGCCCAACTCGAGACGGCCGATGATCTGCAAGTCGTATTGCGCGCCCTCCACTCCGGGAAGGGCCGCGAGTTCCGCGGTGAGCTGCTCGAGAACCCGTTCGCTCCGCATCTGCGAGGCAATGGTGACTGCATACGAGGCCGGTAGCGGGTTCTCCTCCAGGAGCGAGAGCACATCACCCAGTTCAGCGAAGTCGGCGCGGAACAACCCGGCAGCCTCCTCCGAACCGATGAAGCGAAACTCCTCGACGGCCGCGGCACGGCCCAAGGCGACCTCGATCACTTGCCGCTGCTCGTCGCTCACGCCGGGATCGAGAAACACCTGCAATTGCCCGCGCTCGCGCCAACCGCTCAACACCTCGTTGAGGTTATCGGAGGCGAGCATGAAGGCACCCAACACCACCAGCGACACCACCATCACCACCAGTGCTGGCGCCACGACACGGCGGTGAAACCAGATGCCGCGGACAGCCTCCTCCACGCACAGCGTCATGAACCGATACAGGCCCTTCATTCTGTTTCTCGCTCCACGGTGCGGTCCAGCGAGCGCAGGCGACCGTTCTCGATCACCAGCGTTCGCCTGCCGAGGGCGGCAATCATGTCGGGATCATGGGTGGCGAGTACGACGGTGGTGCCACGGCGGTTGATCGCTCGAAAAATGCGCAGCATCTCGATGGCGGTGTCGGGGTCGAGATTGCCGGTCGGCTCATCGGCCAACAACAGCACAGGCGCCGTCATCAGTGCGCGGGCGAGCCCCACGCGTTGCTTCTCCCCCGCCGACAGTTGCGACGGATAAAGCTCCGCCCGGTGATCCATGCCGGTCAGCTTCAGCAATTCCATGCCACGGCGTCGCGCTTCGCCGCGCGCCAGCCCGAGCACCCGCCCGACGAAGGCAATGTTCTCGAGCGAACTGCGATCGTCGATCAGCCGCGCATCCTGAAACACGAGGCCGATACGACGACGGAACTTGGGCACCTCGCGCCGACGCAGGGTGGCCACATTGCGGCCGTCCACGATCAGCTGGCCACTGGTGGGCAGCTCGGCGCGATACAGCATGCGCAAGAACGTGGTCTTGCCGGCACCGCTCGCGCCCGTCAAGAAGACGAACTCCCCGGGCCGAATCTGCACGTTGACGTCACGCAGCGCCGTGATGTTCCCGTAGCGCTTGGTGACGTGAAAAGCTCGGATCATTCACCCGTCCCGACGCGAGAATCAGAATTCGATGTCGGTAAGGTACGGGTTCACCGCTGGTTTGTCTTTCTCCGCAGCATCACCCGACGGTTTTGCCGGCGACGTCACCGGCTTGGCCGGAGCGGCTGCTGGCCGCGCGCCCTCGGAACGGCCACGGCCGCTACCGCCACTGCGCTGATTGCGTCGGCCGCGTTGGCGCTGCGAGCGATCGCCGCGACCGCGGCCATCACCACCGCGCTTGCTCTCCCCACGCTTGCCCTCTCCGCGGCCCGATCCGCTGCGGCTGCTACGCTCGCCGCCGCCCCCGGGTGCGGTCTCCTTCTTGCCTTCGCTCCGGCTCGCCTCGGTCTTCCGCTCCGGCTTCGACTCCGACGCCTCGGACGACTTACCCTCGGCTGCCTGCGTGCCCTGACCCTGTTGCGCGCGACCGCGACCGCCGCGGCGACCGCGACGACGGCGACGCCGTGGCCGATCTCCGGAGCCCTCACCCTCTTTAGCGGGCGTCTCGGACTTTGCCGACGCTTCGGCAGGCGCCGTGGCCTTCTCGTCGCCAGTCTCTTTGCTCTCGCCACGCCCGCCGGCGCGACGGCCGCCCCGCGAACGACGGCGCCGTCGACGGCGCTGGGCCGGCGGCGGCGGAGTGACCTCCAGCGGGCCCTCCAGCAGTTGGAAATCGAGATGGCGGCGCTCCGCGTCGACCTTGGCGACGGTGATGCGCACGCGGTCGCCGAGCTTCAACACTCGGCCCGTGCGTTCGCCGCGCAGCTCGTGCTTGGCCTCGTCGAAACGGTAGTAATCGTCGTTCAGACTGGAAACAGGAATGAGCCCCTCGACGAAGAACGGCTCCAGTTCGATGAAGCAGCCGAACGACTTCACCGTAACGATGTGTCCTTCGTACGTCTCCCCGACCTTGTCGGCCATGAACTGCAGCTTCTTCATGCCCGCGTAGCTGCGCTCTGCCTCCTCGGCACGTCGCTCCAGGGTCGAGCAGGAAGCCGATAGCGCCTCGAGATCAGCCTTCCACTCCACCGCTTCTCCCTGCTGTTCACTAACGATGCGATCGTTGCGCAGGGCACGATGGACGATCAGGTCCGGGTAGCGGCGGATGGGCGAGGTGAAGTGTGTGTAGCGGTACGACGCGAGCCCGAAATGGCCCTCGTTGACGACCTGATACTGCGCGCGCTTCATCGTCCTCAGCAGCAGCATCGACACCACCCGCTCCTCGGGACGGCCATCGAGCCGTCCGAGCAGCTCCATGAAGTCGCGCGGCTGCGGCCGTCGGCCGCCGCTGAGCGTGTGGCCGAGGCCGGCGAGAAAATCGCGCAGCGATTCGACGCGCTCGACATCCGGACCCTCGTGCACGCGGAACGTGGCCGGCACGTCTTCCCAGACCAGATGGCTGGCCACCACCTCGTTGGCGCGCACCATGAATTCCTCGATGAGACGGTGCGCGGCGTTGCGCTCGGAACGAACAATGTCCTCGGTCTCGCCACGGAGGTTGAGGATCAGCTCGGGCACCGGCAGATCGAAGTCGATACTGCCGCGCTCGCGCCGGTGCTCGGTGAGGATGCCCGCAAGTTCCGCCATGCGCTCCAGGTCGCGCAGACGATCGGCGTGCTTGCCGCGTAGCTCCTCATCGCCATCCAGGATGGCCGCAACCTCGCGGTAGGTCATGCGCGCCGAGGAGTTGATGACGCCGTCGTGGAATTCGTAGTTGACCGTACGGCCGTCGCGATCGATGTCGATCAACACCGTCTGCACCAGGCGGTCGACGCCCGGCTTCAGCGAGCAGATCTCGTTCGAGAGCACCTCGGGCAGCATCGGCAAGACCCGATCGACGAAGTACACCGAGGTGGCGCGTTCGATGGCTTCCCGATCAATCGCAGAGCCGGGCTTCACGTAGTGGCCAACGTCCGCGATGTGCACATGCAGTCGGTACAGGCCGTTCGGACGCAGCTCGACGTGCACCGCATCGTCGAAGTCCTTGGCCGACTCCCCGTCGATCGTGATGATCGGCATCGAGCGGAAGTCGGTGCGGCCTTCGAGTTCGGCCTCGGTCACCTCGGTGGGCACGTCGGCGGCTTCGGCGAGAACGTCTTCCGGGAACTCGTGGCGCAGGCCGTACTCGCGAATCACCACTTCGATATCGATGTGGCTGTCCGTCGGATCGCCCAGCACCTCGAGGATCTCACCCGCCGGCGGGCGCGAGCCGCTCGCGTAGTCGGTGATCTCGACGGCAACGAGCTGGCCTTTCTTGGCGTCCTTGTTGTCGCCCGCCACCATGACCTCGCCACCGAGGCGCGGATCCACTGGCTTGACGAAAGGAATCGCCGCGCTGGTGTCGTAGGTGCCGACGATCTGCGTTCGCGCGCGATCGAGCACGCGGATCACGCGGCCCTCCACGCGGCCACTGCGGCGGCGATGCTCGATACGGCCGACCACGCGGTCGCCGTTCATGGCGCCGTTCGACTGGCGGCCGGGAACGAACAGGTCGGGCTGCTCGCTGCCGCGGCCCGCACTGATGAAGCCGAAGCCGTCGGGGTGGGCGCGTAGCGTGCCCACGATCAGGTTCATGCGCTCGGGACACCCGAAGGCGGCGCCGCGGGTCTCTACGAGAGAGCCGGCAGCGGCCAGCTCATCGAGGATTTCCTTCAGACGCGGATGTTCAGCGTCGTCCAGCTCCAGCGCGGCGGCCAGCGCTTCCGGAGCCATCGGGCCGGGAGCGGTGTCGCGAAGATAAGTAAGTACAAGGGGTGCGTCGAGCTGCTGCTCGGGCGCCTGTTCGGTAGAGGGTTCCACAGTCATGGAGAACTCGCGGCTGACTTGGAAAATGGTGGCGCAGGCTCTTTAGCATCAGCATCCTTAGCTTCTTGCGGTCTGCGCTCCGTGGGGTCCTCGCGGCAGGGCTAATCCCCGTTTGCGCCCCGAGATTCGGGAACTGAAATGCAAACAGGTGCCGTGCGCGGCGGGACCGATCCGGCCGGTCAGCATGCGGCCAACGTGATAAGGATACCACCGCTTCCACATTCCGCTCAACGCGCTCTGTTGTACTCTCTCGCCATGCCAGCAAGCCGCCTATCCGCGCTTGTCCTCACACTAATCGCCGTAGCCGCCCTCGGGCTGGCCCTCACGCTGGATGTCGTCGGCAAAAAGACCGATGGCGCCACGACCGGCGTGCTGTGGAGTGACGAGGCCGCGTACCACATCATGGCCCACAGCCTCGCGTTCGACGGCGATCTTCGCTACGAACAGCGGGACCTGGAGCGCATCTACGCCGCCGGATACGGTGGCGGGCCCAGCGGCATGTTCCTGGTGCGCAACCCGGACGACGGCAACCTGTACTACGCCAAGGCCTGGATCTACTCGGCCTTCGCGGCTCCATTTGTCCGTTTGTTCGGTGACAACGGCTTCTTCGTGCTGCACGCCTTGCTACTGGCGGCCATGCTCGCCGCCGGCTTCGCCTACGCCCGTCGCGGCAACACCGAGGGAATCGCCAGCCTGTACACGGTGACCTTCGTGCTCGGTTCGGTCGTCACCCTGTACTTCTTCTGGATGACCCCCGAGTGGTTCAACTGCGCGCTGATGTTCCTGGCGACCTTCCTGTGGCTGTACAAGGAGGGGCCGCCGGCAACGGCCGCGCGCGAGGTGACCACCTGGCTCGACCGCGGCTGGACCGACTACGCGGCCGCCGCCATGTACGGCATTGCGATCTTCTCCAAGCCGCCCAACATAGTGCTGCTGGCGCCGCTGCTGCTGTGGCAGCTGTGGAATCGTCGCCTCGTGCGGGCGGTCGGCTGCGCGCTGGTGGCGAGCGGCATCATCGTTGGCATGTTCGGCGTGACCCACGCCAGCATCGGCGACTGGAACTTCCAGGGCGGCGAGCGCAAGCAGTTCAACGCCGTCACCTCCTACCCGTTCCTGTCAGAGAGTCAGACCTTCGACTCGGTCGGCATCGACATGATCACCAACCTGGAGGACTTCGGGGCGATCCCGCCAACCGACACCTTGCTGCGCGACCTGGTCTACATCTGGATCGGCCGCAACGGCGGCATGCTCCTGTACATGTTCCCGGCGGTCCTTGCCCTGTTGCTGTTCGCCGCCCTACCCGACCGCAAGCTGCGCAGTCCGCACGTGCTGCTGGCGCTGTTCTGCCTGCTCGAAATCATCGCCATTGTGGTGGTGGTGCGCGGCAACTGGATCGGTGGCGGCGGCACGGTGGGAGGCCGCTACTTCGCCAGCGTCTATCCGGTGCTGTTCTTCCTGATACCGGCCGGCACCCGAGCCTTGGGCGCTGCGGTGAGCTGGACCGTATGGGGTGTGTTCCTCGCCCAGGTGGTTCTGGCGCCTTTCTCCGCCTCGGTGCGGCCGTCCGGCCACACCAAGGGCATGCCCTACACGGCCTTTCCGACCGAGATGAGCATCCTGCACAACCTGCCGTTCAACACCAACCCCTCCGCACGCAAGGTGGCCCTGGTGGAGCCGGCACCGTTCTGGGTGTACTTCCTCGACAACTCGACCTATCTGCGCGAGGGCTCGCTCGAAGGGTTCTGGGTCAAGGGTGGGCAGGAGGCCGAGTTCATCCTGCGCAGCGAGCACCCACTGGCGACAATCACGCTCCAGTTGGGCAATCGCACGAAGCGCAACACGGTTGTCGTTCGTTATGGGAGCCAAGTGCAAACCGTAGAGATCGAAGCGCGCCAGCGCACCACGGTGACCTTCGCGACCGACGAATCACATCGCTACATCGACGGCCCCACCTGGCTGTACCGCCTCTCGGTGTCGTCGAGCGCCGCCACCACCCCGTCGTTCGACACCCCCGGCGCCAACGACCTGCGCAACCTCGGCGTCCTCGTTCGCCCCACCGTCATAGCGGCCGATCCAGCGAGCTAGCGGCCACCGCAACCCTTGCTATACTTGGCCGTCGCGGCCCAAGTGGCGGAATTGGCAGACGCGCTAGGTTCAGGACCTAGTGAGCTTTACGCTCGTGGAGGTTCAAGTCCTCTCTTGGGCACTTCGGTGCAAACCGCTGGGAATAGAAGGATCCGGTCGGAAACAGCCGGGTCCTTTTTCTATCGCGCGCCGAGACGGTACCGCGCCACCACGCTCTCGTCCGTCTCCGGATCGCTCTCGATGCGGTACAGGTGGCTGCCGAGCGCGGCGTCCCGGTCCTCGATGGGGCTCCAGCCGGCAAACGTGCGTTCGCCATCCAGGTTGTACACATCGACCGGAACGGGTCGCGCGATGTCCTATGCCTCCTCGGTGGAACGGTGGGCGAGCGGGAATACGTGAAGGCTCTCGTAAATCCCTGCCGCGTCGGGTTTCATGGATACCGATGAGGATCGAGCGAGTCTGGGGAATCACCGTCGCGGGGGCGTTGGCGGGAGGCGCGTGCGGAGCGCCCGAAACAGCCGCCTACGGGCCATGGGACGGCGTCACGAGCACGGAAGGGGCCGTCACGACGACGATCAACCGTGCCGGCGCTGCCTGGGCGCAGCCGGCGCGCCTGGTCGAAGAACTGTCGATCGGCGTCGAGGAAGGACCCGAAGAGTACATGTTCGGGTCCGTGTTCAGCGTGGCCACTGATCCTCGGGGCCGGATCGTAGTACTTGATCGCTCTTTGCCCACCGTACGTGTCTACGACTCTGGAGGGAAGTACCTGCATGACATCGGCGGCCGCGGCCAGGGGCCCGGCGAGTACGAGTCACCGATGGCGGTGGGAATCGCCGAGGACGGGACCATCTTCGTACGTGATGGAGGCCGGCGACGAATCTCCCGCTACGCGGAAAACGGCCGGTTTCTCGCGAGCTATCCGCTGCACGGAACGATGAAGACGCCACACCGTTTGGTGATCACAGCCGCAGGAACTCCGTTCACGATAGGAGACCTCGACTTCGATTCCGTCTACGAAATGGTCCCCTACGGCCCGCGCGGACCGATCGACGATGCGCGACGTCCGCCCGATCCGGGTTTCGATCCGTGGATCATCCGCGGCCCGGGCCCGCCCTGCACCGTCACGGACGTCCCCTACGCACCCGCGCACGAGTGGGCGATGGGGCGAGACGAACGCATCGTCACGGGAGTCTCGGAGCGGTACAGCTTCCGCGTGCTACACCGCGACGGCAGCGAGGTAGTTGTAGAGCACTACGGACAGGCGACGGAGTTCATGCCCGAGGAACGCGACTATCGCCGCCGGTATGCACACGCGCGCGACCTCTACGCCTGCGGCGCAGACTGGACATGGGACGGTCCCGAACTGCCCGCCCACAAGCCTGCCTACTTCGACTTCCTACCCGTCACTGGTGGCGGAACTTGGGTTCTGCGTCACGGCCCGAGCCGGCGCATCCCGGCTTCGGTGTGCGAGACCGAACCGCGGCTGGACGGCGCCCGGCCGAAGTCCAGTTGCTGGCAAGACACCTACGTCGTGGATGCGTTTGATGCTCGCGGGCGCTACCTCGGCGTGGTGCTGCTCCCTGAAGCGCTGGCGCACGGAATCTGGAATCTCCGGTACCCCGCGGAACTCCGGGAGAACCGCGTTCTGACCCCGGTCGTCGACCGCGACGGTACCGTGCGCGTCAAACGCTACAGAGTGCAAACGGAACCGGGAGAGCCATGAAGATCCGGCAACGACTGGACGAGCTACGACTCGATACCCGGGCCGCACTCCGGGCTCTCACAGGCTCGCCGGGGCAATCATCGGTGATCGTGGTGCGCCGACACGAGATCGGTGTACGTGTCGCGGTAGGAGCCAGCCCGGCCAGGGTGTGGACGCTCGTCCTTTCGGACGCTGGCCGACTCGCGCTCGTTGGCCTGGCCCTGGGCGGCTCTGGTACCTTCTTCGCGCTGCGCTCAATCTCCGCGTGGGTGCACGATGTCCCCACATACGATCCACTCACGCTGGCGGCCGTCGCGGGCCTAGTGTTCGCCTCTGTGCTCCTGGTTTCCGCGCTTCCCGCTCGCCGGGCGAGTACGGCGAACCTACTGAACGCCCTCCGACGAGACTAGTGGTGGTTGTGGGAGATGTGGGCAGGCCGACGTAGGCGAACTGCTACTCTGGAATCCTGCCTCTATTTCTCGATCGGAGGATCTCTGCATGCGCCACACCACGTCGTTTTTCCTGCTCCTAACTGCCGTCATCGCCCTCGCCGTGATCGGCCTTCCGGACGATACTGCCACGGCCGCCGCGAGAGGCTTCGGGGGAATCGTGCAAGTGCCCGAGCGTTGCCAGGCCGACGGCGTCAAGGACACCCAAATAGACGTCTACAATCCGGCAACGACGGCGGTAACCATCACCGTCAAGGTGGTGTCCACGGGCGGCGTTGGCTCGCCGATGGATTACACCCTGCCCCCGATGGGCCTGCGCCGCTTCGACTGCAAGGCGGCGGCCAGCTTGTACGGGGGCGCGGTCAAGCGAGCCGTACTGGTGATCCAGAGCGACTCAGACGTTAGGGTCGGAGGTATGTACATCGCCAAGTTCAAGAGCTTGCCGGTGCCGCTAGCAGCCGGGCCACAACTCAGTCCAGTGGGCCAGTAGCCCCCTCCTATCACTCGGAGCGCAGCGCTAGTAGCGGATCGATACGGGTGGCGCGGCGGGCCGGGACGAAAGCCGCCAGGGCCACGACCAGGCCGAGAAGCGCTAGCACCGCGGCCACGGTGGCCGGCCGCGGCGCGGAGGTTCCGTGGATGCTCGAGATCATGATCGCCGCGACGATTGTTGAAAGGACCGCCCCGGCAGCCACACCAATCGCTGTTAGTCGCAGGGATCGTCCGAGCACCAGTCGAACGATGGCCGGCCGGCGGGCACCGAGGGCCACGCGCACGCCGATCTCACGGGTCCGCTGCGTCACACTGTAGGAGATCATTCCGAACAGGCCGATGCTGGCCAGGCCCAATGCCAGGACTCCGATGCCTCCGATCATCGTGGTGAACAACCGGCTCTCCGTGAGCCAGTCGTCCTTCATTGCCTCCACCGTCTGGAAGCCATAGATCGGCACCTCCGGATCTTCCGCCTGCACCGCAGCGATGATCGCCGGCACCAGATCGTTCACGGCACTGTGGCTGCGCGCCACGAGCCTGGCGTTGGGTTCGGTACGCTGCGCGTGCGGACGAAAGACCTGTGCTTCGATCGGCTCGCCGAAGATGGTCACCCCGAAGTCGGCCACCACGCCCACGACGGTGATCCACTCGACCGGCGCCGCGTCGGAATCGAAGGTGAAGCGCTTCCCCACGGCAGTGCCGTCGGGCCAGTACCCGCGGGCCAACCGCTCGTTGACCACCGCCACGGGGAGTGTCTCGGGCCCGTCCGTCTCCGCAAAGGCTCTGCCAGCGACGATCGATACACCCATGGCCTCGAAATACGACGGCGTAATCACTTCGTAGCCGCGAACTGCGCGGGGCTGCTCCTCGGTGCCAGTGTCGCCCTCGACCGCCAAAGTGCCGCCATACCGACCGTACCCACCGGAGCCGAGCGGCAGACTCCGGGTGCCTGCCGCGAGATCGATGCCAGGCACCGCTTCGATGGCCTGCACGGCATTGTCAACGAACTCATTCCAGCGGAGATCGTCCGTATATCGGTAGGCCGGGCGATCGATGCGCATCACCAGGACGTTGTCCGTGTCGAACCCGTAGTCCAGCGACTCGAGGAAAGTCAGCTGGCGGGCGGCCATTACGCACGCCACCAGGAGCGGGATCGTGAGCGCGAGTTGACCGACCACGATCGCGCTGCGCCACCGCGTGTGACTTGCCGTCACTGCGCCGCCGCTCCTCAGGGCTCCCCCCACGGAGGTCCGCGCCGCGGCCACCGCGGGAGCAGCGCCGAACACCAGGGCCGCCAGGGTCGAGATCCCGAGCGTGTAGATCACCACCGTCGGATTGAGGCCGATCTCGCTGGCACGAAAGTCGCCAAACTGCCAACTGCCGGCGAAACCGTTCACCGCAAATCGGCTCAGCATCAGGCCGAGGCCACCGCCAAGCATCGACAGAACCAGGCTCTCGGTGAGTAACTGCCGCAGGATACGGCCGTGCCCCGCACCGATCGCAATGCGCACGGCCAGCTCGGCGCCGCGCGCCGAAGCTCGCGCCAGCAGGAAAGTCGCCAGGTTTACGCAGGCGATCAGCAGAACGGAGGCTGCGGCCAGGAGCATCGAAGCCAACGCGAACTTGGTATCGACCGGCAGGATGAAGTCCCGAAATCCCTCGACGAAAACGCCGCGATCCGCGTTGGTCGCCGGGTAGGCCGTCGCCAGACGGGCGGCCACGGTATCGAGATCTCCCTGCGCCATGTCGATCGACACACCGGGCGCGAGACGCCCGATCGAGCGGAATCCCGCCGTCTCCCTTGTGTGCGCTCCCGGATCCAGCGACAGCGGTTTGAACAGGTCGACCTCACGCCAGAACCGATCGAAGCCCAACTTGGGTTCGAGGACACCGATGACGGTGTGCTCTGCTCCGTCGAGCTTGACCAGTTGCCCGAGAATCTCGGGATCTGCACCGAAGCGGCGCTGCCAGAGCTTGTCGGTCAACACCACCACCGGCTCGGCATCCGCTGCGTCGTCGTCGATGCCGGCAAGTCGTCCGAGCCGTGCGCGCACGCCGACCATCGGCAGCAATTCGACCGTCGCCTCCACGATCTCGATCGTTTCGGGCGCTCCGGCAGTCGTTCCGAGAATCTGGGAATCCGAGCGGTAGGCGCCCATGGCGGCAAACGCCGTGCTCTGTTCGCGCCAGTCGAGCCAGTCGAGGAGACTGATGGAGGCCTTACGACTGCCCTGCGGCTGCGTCCACAGAACGACCAGCTCCTCGGAGCGCTCAAAACGCCCCGGGACCTGCCAGAAGGCGTTGACGATGCTGAACATCGCAGCGTTGGCGCCGATCCCCAGTGCCAGGGTGAACACGGTCGCTGCCGCGAACGTCGGGTTCCGCGACAACAGCCGGAACGTGTGGCGAAGATCGGACAGGAACGACTCCACCATCCGAGCCCGCTCTTTGCCGAGATCCAGCTCGGCATCCAGTCGGCGGCAGTCGTGCGCGTAACGACTCACGCTGCCGAAACGGCGACGAGCCTCGGCTTCGGCCGCGGTACGAGTCCATCCGGCCTTGATCAGCTCGTCGACGCGCCCCTCGAGATGGAAGCCCAGTTCGTCATCCACCTTGCGCGAAAGGCGGCCTCGCCCGTTCGCCCCGCCCTTGCGACGAAGCCAACCCGCCAGCCGGCTCATGACGGCTCGTCGGCAACGTTGAGAACGCGCGCAACGGCGGCGGCGTTCTGAACCCAATTGCCGACCTCACGTTGCAGGCGCTCCCGGCCCTCCGCGGTGATCTCGTAGAGCTTCGCGCGCCTGCCCTTGGCGGAGAGGCCCCACTCCGCCGTTACCAAACCGCTGCGCTGCAATCGGTGCAGCGCCGGGTATAGCGCGCCCTCCTCGATGCGGAGTACTTCCTGGCTCACGGCCTGGATTCGGTTGGCGATCCCGAGCCCGTGCAGCCTCCCCTCCTCGGCCAACGACTGGAGGATCAGGAGGTTGAGGGTTCCGTAGAGCGTGCCCGCGTCGACTTTTCCCATTTGTATTACCTAAGCCGTTTACATGACCTGTTTAGGCAACATGCCCGAAAGACCCCCGGATAGCAAGTCCGGAAACCTATGTGGGGAGGCCTCGGCGCAAGACGTCGAGAGCCGCACAGCTCGGTGGTCAGCCTGCCGACCGCGGCCACTCTCGAGGAGCGCGCTCCGCCTAGTTCGCAGGATCGTTCTCGGCACCGCTCGGGAGGACCAGTCGGTACAGACGGACCTTGGAGATCCCGAACTCATCCTCGTAACCGGCGACCATGAGATTCCCGCGGACAAATGGCCCGAACAGGCTTAGTCCCTCGGGGCGGTCGAGCGAGCCGAGAAATTCACCGGTCGATCGATCGAAGATGTCGAGCAGAGGCTCGGACTGCCAGCAGCGTATGTAGGGCTCGCCTGGCGACATGGAGTCCCGACTCTCGTGGCAGGGATCGACGCGGCGGCCGCGCCCTTCGCGCGAGACCCAGATCCACCCCGAATGATCGTCGACGAAGCTCCGGATCCGTGGCTTGGTCGCCGGCATCCCTTCTCCGTCCCAGCTGAAGTCCGGGGCTTGCGCGCGCTGGTCTATCTCGATCATTCGTCTTGCCCATTCGGCCTCGTTCGGGTCGATAGGGACCGGCGCTGTGACGCGCTCGATGGCCGTGGTGCTGCCATCCGGGGCGACAATGTGAAAGCGGTAGCGATCGCCGTGCGCCCACAGCACCGACCCGTCTGGAAGCGCGGCCAGGAGCGCTCGCGAAACGCTCCACGGCACGGGAACATCGCTTGTCCTGCCGCGGCGGGTCACCCGGTAGGTCGCCGGAGCTTGCACGAGTTGCGGAGCGAACCACGGCTTGCCCTCGTATCCATCCGGACCGAATACGACCGTACCTAACTGACGGCGCCACGATGTCACGCTTCGTTGCGTTCCCATTCCCCCGTAGACGGACACGAGGACGGTGTCGCGAAGCGCCATCACCAGAAAGGGCACGACCATCACGCCGTCGCCGGGCGGCGCCTCTCGCGTTCGCCACTCCTCGATGAACTCGCCCTCCGGCGTGAAGAACGCTGTGCGCGCGGCTGCGCCGGCCGTGCTGGTGACCGCTACGCGCCCGTCCGGCGTGATCGACATGTGCCGCGCCCTTTCGAGCTGTCCCGGCCCCTGTCCCGGCTCGCCGAAGTCTCGATGATGTTCACCGTCGAGGCCGTACACGCGGACGCGGCCGTCGCGCGCTTCGAGCAGGTAGATCTCTTCGTCGGTCATCGAGAAGGGCCAGGGGCTGTTGAACATGTAGCGGTCGTCGCCCTCATCGACCCCGATCTCCAGCACCATCTCCAGTGTGGCGTTGCCGCCCCACCTGGATCCCGACAGATTCCGGATTACGGTTACATCGCCCTCGGTGACCCGCTCCACCTGGAGGCGCGCGTCGTCCGCGACCTCCTCTTCGACAACCTCTCCGGCACAAGCCACCGTAAGGGCCGCGACCGCGACCGTCCCCGCACGCAGTTTCATGCCACACCTCACCGTTGGATCTCAGGGCTCTCAATAGGTGAACGGGCTGCGGACGGTTCTTACGAAGAGGGCGTTCTCGTCTTCCGCCACATTCCCCACGGCCGCGGTGCTAGCTTTGGGAGCACCATGTTGCGCCGAATCACCGTTCTGAGCCTGATTGCCATCCTCCTGAGCCCTGTCTCGCCGGCCATGGCCGAGGACAAGGTGAAGGGGTACGTGGAGTGGCTGCGTGGCGACACCCTCATCGTCGAGGGGCAGCGCGTGCGGGTACACGCGGGCACGCGCTACTCGGGCAACGATGTCCGCAGCTTCGAGGAACTCACGCTGGGCTACGAGATCGAGGCCAAGGGCGAGCGCGATGCCAGCGGCGCGATCGTCGCTCGCGAGATCAAGTCGAAGCCGAACGGCAACGCGATGTTCGAAGGCGACGTGTTGGAGGCGACCAACGAGATCGAGCAGATCTGGGTTCGGCGAGGCCGCATGTTCGAGCCCGACGAGGAGGGCGAGGAGCAGACGATCGGCCGCCTTATCGAGACCGGGCCGCAGGCCGATCGCGTGCGCAACATCATGCGCCGGCTGACGCCGCCCTATATCGACTTCGATCGCCAGGTGCGCGTGCATCTGGTCGATACCGAGGAATGGAACGCCGCCGCCATGGGTAACGGCGCCATCTGGGTCTACACCGGGCTCGCCGAGAGCATGTCCGACGACGAACTCGCCATGGTGCTGGGCCACGAGCTGGCGCACTACACGCACGAGCACTCGCGCCGCCAGGCCAAGAGCAGCATGTGGCAGGGGCTGCTCGGGCTGGGCGCGTTCGTGGCCGCCGAGGCGCTCAATGACGACACTGCAAGCGGTGTGGCCGGCGTCGCGGCGGGCCTCGGCTTGACGGTGTGGGGAAGCGGCTACAGTCGCGACCTCGAGGATCAGGCGGACATCGTGGGACTTCGCTATGCCCACGAGGGAGGCTTCGATGTCGGTGCCGGCACGCGGTTGTGGGGCAAGTTCCGCGACCGTTATGGCGAAAGCGACACCATCTCCAACTTCTTTTTCGGCAGCCACTCACGCCCGACCGATCGCATCCAGAACATCGAAGCGGAGATCGCCCGCAACTATCCGGCCAGCCCGCCCTGGAGCTTCGTGCCGGTAGAGCGCGCGCCGCGTGTCGAGCCGACGGCGGACGCGGCGGCCGCGGAAACCAACGAGTGGGTCGAACAGGTGCGCGCCCAGCTAGCAGAGTTCGAGAGCGAACTCGGAGACGGGTTCTCGCCAGCGTATGAAGCCGTAGTCGACACCCTCAAGACCGGCAACTCTACGACCCTGACGATGAAGGTTCGAAAGGGGCTCGAGTACGTCGTGTTCGGCGCCTGCGACAACGACTGCGACGATCTCGACCTGTTTGCGTTCGGGGCCCGGGGCGAGGAGATCGCTCGTGACATCGAGCCCGACGACTATCCGGTGCTGCAGTTCAGGGCGCGAAAAGGCGGTGCGCTGACCATCCGCGTGGAGCTGGTCGGCTGCGCCACCAAGCGGTGCGTATTCGGAGTCCAGACCTACGTCCGCTAGCGGCGGCGCTCGCCCCGGATACGGGCTGACCTCGGACTCGCTCGTCGCGGCCGGAACTCCTGAGAGCTACTGGATGTAGCCGAGCGCGCGCAGTTCGTTGAGGATCTCGTCGGGAACCTCGCTGTCACTATTGAGGCGCATGTCCGAGACACTGAAGCGTTCCAGCAGCAGCCCCAGCTGGTCGCGCATCCGATCCCCGACTCCGGGGTTTTGCGCGAGGACATTGGTGAGCTCATGGGGATCCTCGAGCAGGTCGTAGAGTTCATCATCGACCTGTGTCGATTCATGCAACTTCCAGCGACCGTCGAAGATCACGAACTTCTCACCTGGCCCCCAGATGTCCGGCCTCGAACGGGACGTTCTCTGCGCGAACAGCTGACGTCCCCGGGCCGCCGCGTCGAAGGCATTGACTCCCTCGAACTGGGCAACGAAGTCTGCTCCAACCTCCAGCTCGAGCGTTTCCACCAGCGTCGGCACCACATCGACGACACTCACCGGGCTGGATTGGCGCGTGCCGTGTAGCTCGAACTGGCCGGGGAACTTCATGATCAACGGTACGTGGAGGATTTCCTGGTAGATCCGGCCGTGCCCGAGACGGTCGTGCTGGCCCAGGCCTTCGCCGTGATCGCTCACCACCACGATCGTGGCATCGTCGTACCAGCCGCCCTCGCGTACGGCGTCGAGCAGACGCGCCACTTCGCCGTCCACAAAACGAATCTCGCCATCGTAGGCATCGTTCAAGAACGCCAGTCCCGGGTCCAAGCCAAGACCCCGCTCGCGCTGAAAGTCGGCGAGCACATCGCTTGGTCCGAGTACGTCGCTGACGTCCTCCGGCGACTCATGCGGGCTGTGTGGGTCGAAGTAGTGCACCCACAAGAAGAACGCCGATCCGGTTCGAGAAGCGAGCCACTCGAGAGCCAGGTCGGTGGTCTCGCTGCCCGGTCTCTGGGGAACTCCGCGGGCCGGTTCTGCCCATGTCTCCATGCCCGCATCGAGCCCCGATTGCGCCTTCACCGGCGTGGCGCTGACGAACCCTCCAGTCTCATACCCGAGAGCCAGCAGTTCCTCCTGAAGAAAGCTACCGCGCCGGGCCCCGGATGCCGCAACCGACTGCTGATTCGAGGTGATGCCGGTCTGCATCGGATACAAGCTCGTGAAGATCGACGCGTGGGCCGGCCGCGTCGTGCCCGCGGTTGAATACGCCTGCTCGAACAGGATTCCCTCGCGCGCCAGCGCGTCGAGATTCGGTGATGTCTCGCGCACATAGCCGTACGCCCCCAGGTGATCGGCGCGTAGGGTGTCGATCGTCACCACAATGATCGGGCCACCGGTTATCCCGGCGGTAGGCGGTGGCTCCACGGGCACCATCGGGTCGGGACCCGAATCACACGCCCCAGTTGCGGCGAGCACGCTCAGGACGATGAGCCCGCGCGCAGAGCTGAGTTCACCTGCGAACATTTCCGAACTCCCGTGCTTTGGTTCGAGCGAGCGGAGACTCTCACGTAGACTACGAATCTCCCGAGAATCGTACCCCACTCCCCGTCCTGCGAGCTCCGATGCAAGACCATGGCGCGCGCCACCTGCCAACGATGCTCCTCCTGCTGGCGGCTGTAGCTGCCTGTTCGGATTCGCGGCTTGAACAGGAGCAAGGCCCGCCAACATCCCAGCACGTCCAAACCGAAAGCAGTTCCTGGTCAGGGTCGCGCGTCAATATTGTCCTGATCCTCACGGATGACCAGCGCTGGGACACTCTTGACTCCATGCCGTACTTGGCTCAGCTGGCCAATGAGGGCGTTCGGTTCGACAACGCCATGGTCACCACGCCCGCGTGCAACCCTGTTCGAGCCAGCCTTCTGTCGGGCGGAGTGCATGCGGCGCAGGCCGGGATTCTCGAGAACAGGGGTAGCAATTCCGACCTCCAGCGCTTCCGAGGCGACACCTCACTCGGCGTAACTCTCCAGAAATCAGGCTATATCACCGGCTTCGTCGGCAAGTACCTGAACAACTTCCAGGCCGCGACAAGACGTAGGTTGGCGCCTGACGGGCGTACCCTGAAACGCCACGAGACCCATGTTCCTCCGGGCTGGACGTCCTTCTGGGGTACGTCGACCCGCGAGAACAAGATCGAGAATCCGTGGCATCGATTTCCTCTGAACGAGGGATCGAGCGGCGAAACGTGGGGGGTAGGCAGGTCCGAGTGGATCGAAGGGCATATCGAAGAGAAGCAACGCGAATGGGCTCTCGGGTTTCTCGAAGGTCAGTCCGCGCGCGAGCCCTTCTTTCTGATGTTGTCGACGCATGCGCCGCATGCCCCGGCTGTGCCGGAGGCTCCGGACGCCGACCTGTTCTCCGATTTCGTATACCGGGACCGTGCGTACGCCGAGGCCGATATCGAGGACAAACCCACATGGGTACACGACGCCGCGGTGGTGTGGGACGAGGAGTCGGTGAATCGCGACTCGTTCCCCCGAAGTCAGCTCCGCTCGCTACGCTCCGTCGACCGCCTGGTGCGCGCCGTGGTGCAGCAGCTGGAAGAGAGCGGTCTCGCCAGCAATACGTTGCTCCTGGTCACTTCCGACAACGGCATGCTCTGGGGTGAACATCGGACGTTCGGCAAGAACAAGGCTTTCGAGGAATCGATCCGCGTGCCCCTGGTCGCTTGGCGGCCGGGGATCAGCGTCGCTCGCGTGCCCCACCTGATAGCGGCCAATTTGGATGTGCCCGCCACCATCATGGATCTCGCCGGTGTCGACAACCCCGCGACATCGGGCGTGAGTCTCGGCCCCTTCCTGGACGGGATTACCCCACGTGACTGGCGGACCGAGGTCGTCATCGAGAGCTATTCCGAGCCCGCATGGCTCGGGGTCCGCAGAATGGCCGTGGACGAGGACGGCACGATCGTCGATTCGCACAAGTACATCGAGTACTACGACGGGAGCAAGGAACTCTACGATCTTGGTAGCGACCCTCTGGAGAAGCGGAGCCGCCACGAGGACACCAGGATGGAGGACGTGCGGAACTCGCTGTCAGCGTCTCTGCCAATCGCCCGAGGCCCGGTCATTTTTGGCCCGAGCGAGGCGACTCCGGGTATCGTCGGAACAGAATGGTCGCTTGTTCCACGGGCATGTTGCGACGAGCAGCCAATGGACTGGGACATCTACGGTGGAAACCTGCCGCCAGGTCTGGAGCTGGACGGTGCTGATGGCCGGATTCACGGCGTCCCGACCAAGGCCGGGAGCTACAAGTTCTCGCTACGTGTCCGAACCGATCGAGTCGCGGCGCCTGGTAGGCCCGGCTTCTTCGTCCATGACTACGCGGTGACCATCGCGGAGCCGGGGTTGGAGGATGACGGCGGGCAGCCCCGTTAGGGAGTTCCGCGCCAGCGCGACCGCTCTGCTATTGGATGTAGCCGAGCGCTCGTAGCTGTTCGAGGGCTTCCTCGGAGACGCTACCCGGGGTGGCCCCGCTCTCGGTGCTGGCCACCAACTGCACGAGTCGGTCGCGGAACAGGTCTCTGATCTCGGCATACTCTTCGGAGTCGATCAGATCGACCAGCTCATAGGGATCGGCGCTGAGGTCGTAGAACTCGTCGGGCCCCTCGGTGAACAGCAGGTACTTGTAGCCCAGATCCTGGTACGAGTACCGGGAGCCGGGTTCGTAGTTGAACTTCTCCTGCCGCTTGGGTTTGCCCGTGTAGCGACTTCGCTCCGAGAAGGCGAAGAGCCTTCGCCCCGAAGGCGTCGAGCCCTGCAAGTAGGGCCACAGGGAACGCCCCTGGACCGGCATCGCCTGCTCCAGCTCGCCAAGCTGCAGCATGTCCATGACCGTCGGCAGCACGTCGGTGAGCTCCACGATCGCGTCGCCCACGCGGCGCGGCCCGAATGCTCCGTCGCTGGACCAAAACAACAACGGCACATGCAGCTGGGCGTTGTAGATGTGCACGGAATGGCCGAAGTTGCCGTGCGATCCCAGGCCCTGCCCATGATCGCCAAAGATGATCCAGACGGTGTCGTCCTGGAGATCCTGCGACGCCATGAAGTCGAACAGGCGCCTCAGCTCGGTATCGGCGTAGAGGATCTCGGCGTCGTAATCGAGCACCCGCTGGTCCAGCTGCGCCCGGCCGGCCGGGAGTCCCTGCGAGGCCAGGCGTGTGTCGTGTGCCTCGATGCCAGCGACGGCCAGCTTCTCGTCGATCTGCTGGCGATACTCCGGCGGGGGCATCAGCGGCTTGTGGGCATCGTAGACATGCACCCACAGGAACATCGATGCGTCGGGCTCCACTTCAGCGCCCAGCCATTCGATCGCCGCGTCAATGGTGGGACGCGCGGGCCGGTACGCGGCACCTCCCATCAGCGCTCGCGAGTACTCCCCCTGGGGCTCGTCCCAATGCTGGAAGCCCTGACGGAGATTGCCGCCCAGCGGCGCGTCGGCGCTGGTGAACGCGGCCGTCCGATATCCGGCGCCGGCAAGCACCTCGGCCATGGTCACGAACTCGTCCTCGAGGACGAGCCCATTGCGTTGAACGCCATGCTGAATCGGATACAAAGACGTGAATAGCGACGCATGCGACGGCTTGGTGGTCGCCGACTGCGCGTAGGCCCGCTCGAACAGAGTGCCTTCCGCCGCTAGCTGATCGAACCAGGGACTGGTCTCGAGGTCATATCCGAGCGCCGAGAGGTGGTCGGCACGCGTCGTGTCGAGCGTAATCAACACCACGCGCCTAACATTGAACTCTTCCTGGGCCGGAGCACACGCCGAGACCATCGCCAGAGCGGTCAGGCGGACAACCCATACCCCGGCGCGGCCTCGCCAACGACGTTGCGTGTCCGTCTCACTCATCGGCCGAACCGATTCGCTTGGCTTCCTTGCGGCTGCTCCGGCGTTCCCGGCGGAGTTCGCGCGCCCGGCGCGACTTCTTGCGCTCCTTTCTTGTCATCCCCACCTCGGGCTCGACCACCCATCTCCGCTCGCCGCCGGTGATTGGATCGGCCATCTGGTCCAGCCAGGCGTTGTGCTCAGCCTCTAGCTCGACCACCAATCGCGGGTATCGGGTGGCCAAGTCGAACTCCTCAGCTGGATCCGAGTCGAGCCGGTATAGTTCTCGGTCCTCCTCGTGCGCGGACAGTTTCCATTCACCGCGCCGAATTGCCCATTCGCCGGTTCTGCCGCCATCGCTCCAGTAGAGCGCATCGTGGTGCTCGTCGACCTCGCCCGTCAAGAGCGACAACATGCTCCTGCCGTCAAAATCCGCTGGCGACGGCAACTCGCCCACCGCGTCGAGCGCCGTCGGCAGGATGTCAAGCGAGATCACGGGTGTGTCAACCGTGCCCCCGCCGGCGAATTTCGCCGGCCAACTGACAATGAGCGGCGTGCGGATGCCGCCCTCGTAGAACGAGCCCTTGAAGCCACGCAGCGGCGAGTTGTCCGCGCGCATCGAACGCGAGCCGCCGTTGTCCGTCAGGAAGAAGAGGATCGTGTCGTCGAACAGATCCTCCTGCTTCAGTTTCTCGACGACCTCCCCCACCCCATTGTCGAGGTGCTCGAGCATCGCCATCAGGACTACGCGCTCGATCTCGCTGTCCGGGTACCGCTCGCGGAAGCGATCGATGCCCTCCTGTGGGGCCTGCGGCGGCGCGTGAACGGCGTTGTAGGCAAGGTACAGAAAGAAGGGGTCCGACTTGTTGCGATCGATGAAGTCGATCGCCTCCTCGGTGAGACGGTTGGTCAGATAGCCTTCGTCGCCGATCCGTTCCGTGTTCCGGTAGAGCGGCTGGGCGAACTCGCCATCCGAACCGAGGCGAAGATCAAAGTAGTCGCGGCCGCCGCGCCCCATGAATGTGTAGGCCTCGTCGAAACCGCGGTTCGATGCGTGCCACTTGAGTTCTGGATAGTCGTCATCCAGGCCGAGATGCCACTTGCCGATCACCGTTGACACGTATTCGTCGGGCAAGAAGGTGGGAAAGATCGGCACGGCCGGATCAAAACCACGCCCGCCATCAGCCTTGGAGTAAACCCCCACACGGTGCTGGTACCGTCCCAACATCAGCCCCGCACGGGTCGGCGAACAGGTCTGGCCGCTGGTGTAGGCTTGGCTGAAGCGGATACCATCAGCCGCCAAGGCGTCCATGTTGGGAGTGGACACGTCGAAGGCATGGTCAGGATTCAGGCTAATGTCACCGTATCCTTGGTCATCGGTCAGGATGACGACGACATTGGGCCGGGCAACAGGTCCGGTCTGCACTACCTCCGGCCTAGAGCAACTCGTGACGAGCAGCACGCCGATGACGACAAGAAGTCTTGCTCTCACAGTTCGGTCTCCAGCCCCCTGCCCACAACAACTACCCTCGCCACAACGTTGTTACCATATCCTCTTCCTGCGTCGCTAGTCGGCTATGCCTGAGCGCTTAGGTCCGTTCCTCCGCACCATGCTCAGCGTGGCGCTGGTTGCCGCGATTGTCTGGTGGGTGGGCGCGGACGACCTGGTCGCGCTGCTCGGCCAGGCATCGATTCTGGGCATCGCCGCGGTAATCCTCCTGCATATCGTCGACCGCGTCCTGATGGCCTACAAGTGGTGGCGTCTGTTGCGGGCACGCGGGTATCCAGTGCGACTCGCCGATACGATCCGTAGCTACTTCCTGGGATCGTTCGTGGGCGCGGTGGTGCCCGTGGCTGGAGGCGCCGATGTCGCGCGAATCACAGCCCTGCGCGGCAAGGGTGCCAGTACCGAGAGCCTGATCTCGTCGGTGGCGTTGGAGCGAGCCATCGGTGCCATTTCGCACGGTTTCTTTTGTCTCGCCGCCATCGGGCTCGCGGTTGCGTTGAGCGTCGAGGTGGAATTCTCGATACCGATGCTTGCCGCCGCCGCGGTGGTCGCGGTGATTGTGCTGACGCTGGGATTGCCGCTGTCGTTCGCGCTCGCTAGCGCCATTGCCGAGCG
>JAJCXS010000310.1 GCA_029263335.1 Acidobacteriota bacterium
ATGGCCGCGGCGTGACGCTGCTCGGCATCGTGGGCGGCGGCAAGTGCGTCGGATACCAGCAGGCGCCCGCTGGTCGAGATCACGGTGGGCTCGTAGATCACGGAACGCGTTACCAGTACCGCCACCACCAGGGTCGCCGCCATCGCCAGGGCCCCCTGCCACGACCACACGCGCCGCGTGATGCGCTCGACAGGAATGATCGCCGATGTCGAGGCCGCGACGGCTTCGTCGGCCCCCGCCGTGTCTTGTAGCACCTGGTCGAGAATGCGCTGCCGCAGCGCCACGGGTGCCTGCGCCGCCGCCTTCCAAGCCAAGATCGATGCACCCAGCGCGTCGTGCTCTTCGAGCACCGCCAGAAGCTCCTCGTTGCCGCGAGCCAACGCTCGAGCTCGCCGGTGATCGACGTAGTCGTCGCTGCAAAGCAGTTCTCGGATCTCGTCGGCGCGGCTCATGTTCCCGCTTCCTGATCCTGGGGCGTGGGCACGAGGTATTCACGTAACAGGCGCCGTGTGCGGAAGAGTTGTGACTTGCTGGTGCCGACGCTGATCTCTAGCATCTCCGCGATCTCGCCGTGCTTGAAGCCTTCGACGTCATGGAGCACGAAGACCTGGCGCCCCCGCTCGGGAAGCTGTTGCACCGCACGTTCGATATCGCGCCCAGGTCCGGCACCGCGTACCGGCGCCGACATGGGACGTTCGGGAAGTTCCTGCTCGGCGAGTCGTTGCCTGCGCCGCAACTGGTCGAGTGCAGCGTTGGTGGTTACTCGATGGAGCCATCCGCCCAGATTCTTGACCGGCGGTTGAGGCGGCTTGGTGTGGAGCTTCATGAAAGCCTCCTGCACGACATCCTCGGCCTGCGCGGTACGGCGCAGCATGCGCAGCGCCGTACCGTAGAGGTTGCTTCCGTAGCGGTCGTAGATCGCACCAAACGCCTCCGCGTCGCCGTCTCGGCAACGTTCCAAGAGTTCGTTGTCTGATGACGAGCCGTGGGCCGGCTTCATCAAGTCTCCCCTTCGGCCTCAGTGGCCCGTGTTCGCCATCTCTAAGGTGCAAACGCCAGTGGTCGCGGAAAGGTTGTAGGAGGGCGGCCGGGATTGCGATTCTCGGCCGGAGGTCCCGACGGTCTGTATCAGGACATGACTGCCTAGCTCAGGGTGCTCGCAGTGCCGTGGTGGGATTGATGCGTGTCGCTCGACGCGCGGGTATCCAGCAGGCGAGCCCGCCGAGACCCACGACGAAGAAGCACAGCCCGATGTAGGTCGCCGGGTCGGAGGGGCTAACGCCGTACAGGAAGCTCTCGAGCAGGCGCGTAGCCCACAGCGCTACGACGGTCCCGAGAAAGAGGCCGAACGCCACTAACCGCATCCCTTGCCGCACGACCAGGCCGAGCACGCTACTGGTGCGAGCACCGATCGCCATGCGGATGCCAATTTCGCGCGTCCGTCTAACGACGGCATGAGCAAGCACGGCGTAGATCCCGACGGTCGTGAGCATGAGTGCCAGCGTGGCAAACACCGCAACGACCGCGAATTGATAGCGGGGAGTGCTTATGGCCGCCGCGAGGACCTCGCCCATCGGTTGTATGCCGTTGGCGCGCCCGCCGCGGCTGCGTCTGCCGGGCGAGATAATCGGGAGAGATGGGTCGATTTGGCGGACGACCTCCGTCGCGGGTCTGATGAGCTGCCCGGGTCGATCGATTTCGATGAGCATCTCGAACTCCGCTCGAGGTTCCTGGAGATAGGGAACGAAGATCTCAGGATTTGGCTTAGCAGTTCCGCCAAAGCTCCACCCGTCGGCGGCAACGCCGACGATGCGATACTCGGTCTCGCCGAGATCGGTCCGGCCTCGCACTATCTTGCCGACGGCATCGCCGTCAGGCCATAGACGGCTTGCTGCCGTTTCGTTGAGCACGGCGACACGCTCGGTGTTGCGGTTGTCGCCAGAGGCTAGCGTGCGCCCCCGCTGGATGGGCATTCGCATCGACTCGAGATAGCCGGCCGTTACGGCGCGGTGAAGAAGGTAGCGCGGCCAGCTTTCCGGTCCGACGTTTGTCGATGTCTCGGGAAAGAACGGGGAGACCAGACCCGTCATCGGCAATTCGGTCGTGGCCGACACCGCGCGCACGCCCGGGAGCCGCCCGAGGTCCTCCCGCAGTTGGTCGACCAGCTGCAGCCATGATTCACCGTCCGGATACCGAGATTCGGGAAGTTCGATTCGTAGCGCGAGCTTGTCCTGCCATGCGAAACCCGGCTCGGTTGGCATCACGTTGACGAAGGTGCGGAGCAATAGCCCGGTGCCGGCTAGCAGAACGACGGCAACCGCTACTTCTCCGATCACGAGAAGCTCTCGGATGCGGCGAGGGCCGCGCGATTCCACCGAACCTCCTCCCCGGAGTCCATTAGCCAGTCCAGTGCCGGGGAGATTCAACACCACGGGCAGAGCCGCCAGCAGACCACACGCCAGCGCCACAGCAAGGGTGAACGCGAGGATCCACGTGTCGAACTGGACCTGTCCCGACTTCGGCAGCGGATAGCCGCGTGCGTGCAGGAGCGAGTGCGTCGCCCAAGGTGCCACCAGGCTGCCAAGCAGGGCCCCGACGGTGGCGAGCAGAGCGCTCTCCGCCATGAGCTGCGCTACGAGGCGCCCTCGTCCGGCACCGAGTGCGCTTCGAACAGCGAACTCCGGCATTCGACTGTTGGCGCGAGTCAGCAGAAGATTGGCCACGTTGGCGCAGGCGATCAACAGCACCAGAACTGCTGTCGTTGCCAATACCAGCAGGCCGTCGCCCGCGCCGCCGATGACGCTCTCGTGCATCGTGGCGACTAGCGGAAGGCGAAAGTCGGACGGTCCGGCGTCGGGCCGGGCGTCCTCTTCATGCACCTGCTGGGCAATCGCCTCGATTTCGCCGCGCGCCTGCTCTAGTGTCGCTCCAGCAGCGAGCCGGGCGGCGGCCAGACCGAACCGTAGCTCGTCCTGATTGGACGCGGGAAGCCAGGCGTCGACCTGGTAGCGCGCGAGATTGGTCCCCGGAGGCATGACCCCGACGACCACGTAGATGTGCTCGCCAAACTGCAGGCTGGTACCGATGGCGTCCTCTGGACGACCCAGTTCGCGTCGGGCAAGGTGATCCGTGAGCACGACGGCGGCCTCGGCTCCAGGAACGAAGTCGCCGGAATCGAGTCCGCGCCCGACCGCCGGGGCAACTCCGAACAGCTCGAAAAACCCGTCGCCGACGGGCAGAGTCCGGACCCTGGAAGGGCCCGAAGGCGCGATCAGGGCGACACCTTTGATTCCGTGGCTGGCCAGCGCCGCCAGAGAGCCGGCCCCGGCAAGCGCACGCAGGGCCTCGGGTCTTGCACGTGAGATGTAGATAAGCCGTTCGGGCTTCTCGTACGGTAGCGGGCGCAGCAGGACCCCGGACACCACAGTGAAGGCCGCGGTGTTGGCACCGATTCCTAGCGCGAGGGTCAGGATCACCGCGCAACTGAACATCGGCGCGGCGCGCAGCGAGCGCAGGGCCTGCGCCACGGTGTGGCCGAATTCGAGCGGAAGCGATCGGAGCCGGCGCAGGAGCGACTGTTCTGGCGGCCGGTGTGACGCACGGATGGCGATCCCTTCGGCACGTGCTCGGGCACGGCTCCCGAAACGTCGGCGAGTGGCGCCCGCGGCATCTTCGGGGCTCATGCCGGATGTCTCATACTCCGATCGTCGCATGTGCAGGTGGAAGGCGATCTCGGCGTCAATTTCGTCTGTGATGCGTCGGCGAGAGGCCTCGCGCTGCTCCACCAGGCCGCGCAGGAACGGCAGGCGCGCGACGAGACGACGCCAGTCCCAACGGGTCGCGCTCACGCTCGTCCCCGTCCGAGCCAAGGTCGGAGAGCTCGGCTCATGGCTTCGCTGAAGCGCCCCCAGGCAGCGGCTTCGTTCTCCAAGTGCTGTCGGCCGCGGTCGGTGAGCTGGTAAAAGCGTGCCCGGCGGTTGTTCTCCGAGCGACCCCACTCCGACTCGACGAGTCCGCGCTTCGCCATTCGGTACAGCGCCGGGTAGAGCGACCCCTCCTCTACCCTCAGCACATCGCCGCTACTGTGCTCTACGCGCTTAGCGATGGCGTACCCATGCAGCGGTCCGTCCGCCAGCGCGCCGAGAATGAGAACGTCGAGGGAGCCACGCATCAAATTGAGGGATTCACTCACAGGTGTCTCCGTTGGGGGCTCGTTCCTATGAAATTCTAGGGAAAGGTAGCACTCTTCCCTAGAATTTCATAGGAAGATGTCCGGCGCCGAATTTCCCCGCTCTTGGCATTCCGATCGCGCGCGGCCATGCCTCCGACGAAGTTGTGCACGGCAGCCGCGAGTACCATCAATCCCGTGACGCGGTGGCGCCGCTAGCCATAGAATCCCCGCATCAAAACCTTCTTTCTCTGCTGCTGTGGAGTTGTCGTGAAACGCCTACCCCTTCGTGTCGGGCTGTCGTTCGTATTGCTGCTGTTCCTCGTGCTGCCAGGCCTCGCGCAGGGTGCCTTGTCGCAGGAGCAAGCCGTTGCCGAGGTGGAGACGGCCCCGGTCGAGCCGGGGTCCAAGGTCCTGACGCTCGACGACTACAACCG